>NZ_JBEOWK010000034.1:0-95419 GCF_040295985.1 Streptosporangium sp. NPDC002524
ACGTCGCCCCCATAGCAGTCGACGATCTTCAGACCGCTGACCTCGCAATCGCGGATCTCGAGACCGGCGAGGTCGCACAGGTGGATGCGGGCACCACGGAACCGGTCACTCTGGACGTACTCGATAGCCATCGAGGCAGTCTTCCGCATCCGTCCCGCCCGCGCCACTGCCGACGGTGAGGCCCATGGTGAACGTGCCCCATCCCTGCGTCAGGAAGATCGCGAGACGCGAGTGACCTGGGAACCACCGGCTACGACCGGGAGCCGCGACGCTGCCGGCTCCCGGCCATGATCGCGGGCCATCTTCCCTGCGAAAGGGCCAAGTATCAAGAAAAGTCTCACCCGGGCGGGTGAACGCGGGTCAGACGTCCTTCCAGGACAGGGCGAGCGTGGTGTGGCGCTTGCGGATGAGGAGCCCGCCGTCGGGCGGGTCGCCCCGGTAGGCGTCGACGCGCAGCCCCGACGTCATGGGCCTGTCCGCCATGTCCCAGGCCTGGATGTGGGCGACCATCTCGCTCGCCAGCCGAACCCTGTCCGGCCCGTGGCCGCGCGCGATCAGTGTCCCGTCCGGTGACGGCTCCAGCAGGCAGAGGTTGTCGCGCTCGACGATGCCGACGGCCATCCGGAAGCCCGTCGTGTCGAGCGGGGGCGAGGCCAGCCACCCGGGCCGCGCCTCCGAGATCGTGCACCAGCGGGGCTCGTGCACCGCGAGCCACAGGCTCAGCCCGTCGAGGAGCTGGGAGAGGCTGGCGCTGATCTCGGTGGACAGCTCGACCACGGGCCCGTCGAGCGCCCCCAGCACGTCGCCGATCTCGCTCGCCTCGGGCAGCGAGATCATCAGGTCGGACTCCCGGTCCAGCACCAGCGTCGTCTCCGGACCGGCGAAGGGGCCGCGCATCCGCATGAACCCGCAGGGCAGCACCGAGCGGCTCGTCCAGTGCCCGTTGTCCCGTTCCATCGCCACCGAGCGCTGCACCCCCCGCAGGTCCAGCGGGGCGACGAGGCGCCCGCCCGGCGCGAGCTGCTCCAGCCACGCCGGGGCGAGATCCCACACGCCGACGGTGGCGATCACCCGGTCGTAGGGCGCCCCCGGGGAGAACCCCTCCGCGCCGTCGCCGCACACCAGCCTCACCTCGGGGTGGCCCGAGGCCGCCAGGTGCTCCCCGGCCAGCGCCACCAGGTCGGAGTCGATGTCGAGGCTCACCACCCGGCCCTCCGGGCCGACCAGATGGGCGAGCAGGGCGGCGTTGTAGCCCGTCCCCGTCCCGATCTCCAGCACCCGCTGTCCCGGCTCCACGCCGAGCTGGTCGAGCATCAGGGCCATGATCGCCGGCTGGGAGGAGGAACTGATCGGACGGCCCTCCACGTCGCGCTTGGTCACGATCGCGTCGTCCTGGTAGACGGCCTCGGCCGCGAGCTCCGGCAGGAACACGTGGCGCGGCACCGTCCGCAACGCGTCGGCCACGACCTCGCTGATGCCCCGCGCGCTCACCCGCGAGACCAGCTCTTCCCGTAACGCGTGCCACTCAGTCATCGCCGACCTCCGTGCCGTATGCGTAGTGCCCTGAGTTATATGCCCCCGCACATGTCGAACGTCCCCGTGGTGCGCCGTCTCCCGTCTCCCCGTGCCGGGATCGGGCGGGAAGGCGCACGGGTCCCGGGGGGCGTGACGGTACCCCTCATACGGATGCCGCGCAACGCCCGCGCGGGCGGGATATTTCAATCCCCAACCGGCTGAGAATGGCGGAGAACGGCTTTAACATCCCAGCATGAACAGCGATTTCGACTTCCTGCACGGCACCTGGGACATAGACAACCGCAGGCTCCTCAAACCGCTGAGCGGGGAGGACGAGTGGGAGGAGTTTCCCAGCGTCGCCGTCTGCCACGGGTTCTTCGACGGCGCGGGAGTCTTCGACGAGATCACCTTCCCCACGAAGGGCTTCAAGGGGGCGTCGATACGAACCTTCGACGTCGAACGCGAACTGTGGGCGATCTACTGGGTCGACAGCGAGACCGGGGTCATGCACAGTCCCGTCTTCGGCAGGTTCGCCGACGGGAAGGGCGTGTTCCACGGCGACGAGACCCGCGAGGGCAGGCCCATCCGGATGCGCTACACCTGGTCGGAGATCACGCCGACCTCGGCCCTGTGGGAGCAGGCGTTCTCCGCGGACGGGGAGAAGACCTGGGAGACCAACTGGACGATGAGGCACACCCGCCGGGCGTGACGGCACCCGGGGGCGTCGCCAGGCGGCGTTCGGGGGGCCGCCCCTGCCGGTACTGCCCGCGCGGGGACGACCCCCGGGCTCGTGCCCACCCGGACCCCCGGGCCCGTGCCTGGACGGACCCCCGGGCTCGTGCCCATCCGGACTCCCGGGCCCGTGCCTGGACGGACCCCCGTGCCCGCGCCGGGATGGGGACCCGTGAGCCGGCCCGGGCGCGGGGGTCCGGGTGGGTGGAGGGCGGAATCGGCCGCCCTCCACCTCCGGTCCTGGGAGCGTGGACCGCTGTCCGGCATTCGGGGGACGGAGCCGGACAGCGATGAATCTATGCGTCCACCAACAGGATGTATGCGTAGAAATGCATGCTTACTGCAGGCAGAACTCGTTGCCCTCGGGATCGGTCATGACGGCCCAATATTCGCCGTACTCCTCCACCGTCCGCACCTCGACGGCCCCCAGGGCGGCGAGCCGTCCCACCTCCGCCTCCACGAGCTTGCGGCGCTCCTCCAGCGGCGTGTCGGGCGAGCCGCTCACGTTGACGTCCAGGTGGACGCGGTTCTTGGCGGTCTTGCCCTCGGCCACGCGCTGGAAGTAGAAGCGGGGCCGCCCCTCGGCCGGGTCCACGATGGCCGACCGGCTGGAACGCCTCTCCTCGGGGATGCCCTGGGCCTCCTCCCACGCCTCCCAGCTGCCGAACCCCTCGGGGGGCGGCTGGAGGCGGTAACCGAGGGCTTCGGCCCAGAAGGCGGCGAGCGACGGCGGATCGTTGGCGTCGAAAGTGATCTGGATCTCCATGGAGACCCCTATGCCCACTCGGCGAGGATTCTGGCCTCCTTCTCGGGATCGATGCCGTGCCTGCCGAACGGCCGCTCCGCCGGGGGGACGTCGCGGAGCCACGCCCAGGTGTCACGCACGGTCTCGGCGACCGGGCGGCAGGTCAGCCCGGTCGCGAGGGCCTTCGCCGACGACGGCAGCCAGACGGCGGCGAAGTCGGGGGTGTCCGGGGCCCAGAGCGGGAACTCCGTCCACGGCTGCACCTCCCGGTCGAGCAGGAACCGGTCGTCGGCCCAGACGAACTCGGCGTCGGAGCCGGTCACCGCGCGGCACTCGGCGAGCCAGCCGCCGTAGGTGACGTTGCCCGGCACCCCGCTGGCGAGGAACCGGTCGGCCTTCCCCGCCTCGGTGCGGTCGAGGACGAACGCGGCGAGGTCGCGCACGTCGATGACCTGCATCGCGCGGCCGGGGTCGCCCGGCGCCAGCACCCGCCCGCCCCGGGAGATCCGGTCCAGCCACCACGGCAGGCGGCCCACGCCCTCGTACGGGCCCAGGATGAGACCCGGCTGGATGATCAGCGCCTCACCCTCGAAGCCCTCCTCCACGGCCCGCTCGCACCCCGCCTTGAGCGCGCCGTAGTCGCCGTCCTCCGGCCCCGCGTCCGGCGCGCACTCGAACCGCGGCGAGCTCTCGTCGCACGCCTTGGCGGGGAAGTCGGCGAGCGCCGAGATGCTGGAGACGTACGTGTAGACGCCCGCCCGGCCGTTGAGCCTGCGCACCGACTCGCCGACCAGCCTCGGGACCCTGCCGATGACGTCGATGACGGCGTCCCACTCCCGGCCTTCCACCAGGCGGTCCAGGTCGGCCGCGACCCCGCGGTCGCCCTTCACCGCCTCCGCGCCCGGCAGGTCCACCCCGCTGAGCCCCCGGTTGAACGTCGTGACCTCGTGCCCGCGCCGCAGCGCCTCTTCCGTGACCGCCCGGCCGGCGAAGACCGAGCCACCGATGATCAGTATCCTCATAGCGCCTCATCCTGCGCGCCCGGCCGGTGCGTGACCACAGGCTTTCACCCGTGGCGCAAGTCATCCGCTCACAGCGGACGGCTCGCGGTCGGAGGATGCTCCAGCAGGTGCACTCGGGCGGTGCCGATGTCGAAGTACATGCCGACCAGCTCCAGGTGCCCGGCGCGGAAGAGCCGGTCCACCTGCGGGTAGGTCCGCAGGTTCTCCAGCTGCTGGATCACGTTGACCCGGCAGAGGCGGTCCAGCGGCCCGTCGTCCTCACCGGCGCTCTCGCCCTCGATGAACCGCGCCAGGGTGTGGTTGCCGTGGCGCATCCAGCGGCCGAACGCGGGCAGGCCCGCCGCCTTCTCACCCCCGCTGAGCAGCGCGGCCATCGCCCCGCAGCCCGAGTGCCCGCAGACCGTGATGGTACGGACGTTGAGCGCGCCCGTGGAGTACTCGATCGCCGCCGCCACCGAGTCGTCCGCCGGCACCGACCCCAGCCGGGGCACCAGGTTGCCGAGGTTGCGGACGGTGAACAGGTCCCCGGGACCGCTGGCGGTGATCAGGTTCGGCACGATGCGGGAGTCGGCGCAGGTGATGAAGAGATGCGAGGGCTCCTGCCCGCGCGCCATGTCGTGCAGGAGGGGACGGACCAGCGGAGCCGTACGCCGGTGGAACTCCCGCGCCCCGGCCAGCAGGTCGGGCACGGCGGGACTGGCGGGGCCGTCGTCGCGGGGCGCGTGCCGGGCGGCGACCAGCGGCCGGCTGCTCGCCCGCTGCCCGTTCCGCCGGTGGGACCAGGGCAGCCACCACCGGTCGGGGGCGAGGGGCGGCGTCTTGGCGGGGAGCACCCGGACCCCGCTGGCCGCCATGGAGTACCACTCGTCGTGGATCTCGTCGATGTTCACGGTCCCGCCGGCGCGCTCGTGCTCGTTGCGCCAGTCGTGGATCGCCTCGAACGCCGCGTTGTCCATGAAGTCGATGTTCAGGTCGAGGTCGACCGCGGCCCCCGCGGGGATGGCCCGCAGCTCCGAGGTGAGCGTGGGCACCCCCAGGAAGGTCAGCGAGCCGGCGATCACCACGTGCCAGTGGCCGTCGGCCTCCGCCATGGCCCGTACGGTCACCCGGGTGAGGCGGCGCAACGCGAACAGCGCGGCGAGGCCGAGCCCGACCAGCACGCCCTCGGCGAGACCGAGCAGCACCACCCCGGCCATCGTGACGACGTACACCGGGACCTCGCTGTGGCCGCGCAGGTTGCGCAGGTGCCCCATGTTGACCATCTGCACGCCGATGAAGACCAGGAGCGCGGCCAGCGCCTCCATCGGGATCAGCGCGATCATCCACCCCAGCCCGACCGCGAACAGCAGGATCCAGACCCCGTGCAGGATCGTGGACCAGCGGCTGCGGGCCCCGGCGCGGACGTTGGTGGTGCTGCGGACGATGACCCCGGCCACCGGCAGCCCGCCCAGCGCGCCGGTCACGATGTTGGCCACGCCCTGGCCGGTGAGCTCCCTGTCGAGGTCGGAGCGCCTGCCGTCGTGCAGCTTGTCGACGGCCACCGAGCACAGCAGCGACTCCACCCCGGCGAGCAGGGCCACGAGCAGCACCGCCCCGATGATCCCGTGCCAGTCGCCCTCGGGCCAGACAGGAGAGGCCCAGGAGTCCAGGCTGGCCGACAGGTCGATCCGGGTGACCTCCCAGCCGAGCGCCCAGGCGGTCACCGAGGCGACGAACAGGGCCGCCAGCGGAGCGGGGAGGGTCCGCAGCCGCTGCGGAAGGCGGGTCCAGGCGACCAGGACCGCGATGGTCAGCAGGCCGACGAAGACCGCGTGCGTGTGGTTGTGGATGATCTGCTGGGGCAGCTCGATCAGGTTCTCGACCGCCGAGCGCTGCGGGCTCCCGCCGAGCACCACGTGCAGCTGGGAGAGGGCGATCACCACGCCCACCCCGGCCAGCATGCCGTGGACCACGGCGGGGGAGACCGCCAGCGCCGAACGGGCGACCTTGCAGACGCCCAGCAGCAGCTGCAGGACGCCCGCGAGCAGAGTGATCATGCAGGTGGCCCGCCAGCCGTACGTGATCACGAGGTCGGCCACCACCAGGGAGAGCCCGGCCGCCGGCCCGCTCACCTGGACGACTGAGCCGCCCAGGAAACCCGCCACCACGCCGCCCACCACGCCGGCGATGAGTCCCGCCGCCAGTGGCGCTCCCGAGGCGACCGCGATGCCCAGCGAGAGGGGCACGGCCACCAGGAAGACCACCAGGGAGGCGGGCAGGTCATGCCGCAGCACGGAGGCGATGCCACCCGCTGTCAGAACACCGTCGCTCTTCGTGTCCGTCTCCATGGGGCAGACCTTACGGTGCTGCCCCGTGCCATCCGGGCGTTTACCCGAGGCCTTTACGGAGGACGGAAAGAATCAGCGGTAATAGTCGGGGTAGTCGGGCTCCTGCGCCCGGTGGTGGTTGCCCCGCGAGCTCGCGCGGCCTCGTGCGTCGGTGCCGGTGGCCGCGGCCTCGGGGGCCGGTGCCGTGCCGTAGAGCTCGCCGTAGCTCGGCCAGCTCGCCGCGTCACTCCCGTTCGGGGCGCCGGGCTCCGGCCAGGCGGCCGGGCTGGCCGGGCTCGCCTGCCGGGGCTCGTAGCCGTATCCGCCCGTCGCCGCCCCGCCCCGCGGGTCGGCCTGACGGCCGGGGGCAGGGCTCGGAGCGGGGGCGGGTCCGGAGTTCGGGGTCGGGGAGAAGGTCCGGGAGGGGCCGGTCGAGGTGGACACGGCCGGGCTCGGGCCGGTGATCGCGTCGTCCTCGATGGTGGCCCAGCCGGAGCTGACCTCGTACGAGCCAGTGGGCGGAGCGTTGTAGACCGGCGTCTGGTACGAGGAGTAGGACGGGCCGGGGTCGTCGAGGATGTCGGCGGTGTTGGCCGCGGGCCAGCCCCCCGAGGAGGGGTTCGTGGCCTGCGCCCACGGGTTTTCCGCCGGGCCGCCGTTGCCGGGGCCGGGTGGCTGCGGCGGGGTGCGGTAGGTGGCGGCGAGCGGGTCGGGCATCGCGGGGAAGCCGCCGCTGGTCGTGGGTCCCATCGGCGGCATCGGGGCGCCGGAGGCACCGCCGGGGCCGGGACGGCCACCGGCCGGGCCGGGGCGGGTGCCGGGGGCGCCGTTGCCGTTCGCCGGGGAGGCGGCGCCGCTGGGCCGGGAGCCCGCGCCGTTCGCCGCGGAGCCCGCGCCGCGACGGGCGTAGGAGCCGCCGAGCGGGTCGTTCAGCGGATCGGGCCGGGACCCGCCCTGGGCGGACCGGGGCGAGCCGCCCTGGGTGGACTGGGCGGCCGGCTGCGAGGGAGCCCTGTTGCCGCCGCGACGGGAACCCGCCCGGGAGGGGCGGGCCTCGCCGAAGGCGCCGGGGGTGGGAGCCGCGAAGGTCACGGTCTTCTGCTCGGCGAGCGAGGCGGCCGTGGGAGCCGGGTTCGGCTGGACCGGGGCGACCAGGTCGGAGAGGCCGGAGGGCAGGGAGGCGGAGGCGATGGCGGGCTCGGGAGCGGACCTGGCCGGCGGGGCCGGGGGCCGCTGCGGGGTGGCGCGGGGCGGCTGGGGCCTGGTCGGCAGCGGGGCCTGCACGGTCACCGCGTCGGGGTCGGCCTTCTGGCCCTCCTGCTCGACGGGACGGCTCGCGCCCATCCGGGCCGCCAGGGATCCTCCGAAACCGCCCTCGTCGGCCTGGAGCCGCGTCCAGTAGTCGTCGTCGTAGTCGTCCACCTGGCCGAACTCGTTCAGCCCACGCTTGCCCCGGGAGCTCGGCGGCCTCGGCTGGCGCGGCGGCTTCGGCTCGTCGAACGGGGTCAGGTCGGGGGTGAAATGGTTCATCTTCGGTTCTCTGGTGGCGAAGTCGTCGCTGGACATGGTCGGAGTCAGCGCCTCCTTCTCCGCCATCTCCCGTAGGCGCTCCGCGGGGAGTGCGCTCTCCCTGCGGTTCATCGACCGCATTCCCAGTGCCACGACGACGAGCACGAGGAGCACGACGGCGACCAGGCTTACTACGACCGCGATCATTGCACCACCCTCAAGGCCATGGCCTTACAGCGGCGCCGGTGAGATCGCGCGGCCATCGACGCGACCTGCCCCCATGCATCACCTGCGCTTGGACATTGGATCTGATTGTGTCGGACCACTATGAGCGTTGTCACACCCTAAGTGAAGAATTGGTAACCATTACTACCTCCGGTGTTTGGCCAGTCACTCGATGTGCGCCGCGGTGAGCCGCCCCCAGGCGATCGTCTTGTCCGCGATGCTCTTCAAGGTCTCGTTGAGGAGAGTCCCCTTACGAAGATCGACCTTGCCGTCCAGCGCGTAGACAGTGAAACGATAGTTCTCCTGGGCGTCGCACGGAGGGCTATAGCCCACCTTGCCGCTCGTCGTGCTCCCTTCCACGGCTCCCACCGGGACGCTACCCTCCGGTAGCTCGTTAGTCCGCGGATCGATGTCGAAAACGACCCAGTTCACCTCGCCGCCGGTCCGGGAGTTGTTGTCCACCACGATCGCGACGGACTTCGTTCCCTCCGGCACGCGAGACCAGCGGAGCGGCGGGTTACCGGCCGAACCCTTGCACGAGTAGTCGGACGGCAGGGGGCCGCCGTCCTTGACCTGAGGGCTGGAGACGCTGATCGGCTCCAGCTGCAGCCGTTCCGTGGAGGCCATGCCGCTCGCCATCCCGCAGCCCGAGGACATGGCGACGAGCGCCGCGGCCACCGCCACTCTCGAGGTGTGCCGCGGGCGGCGCGTAGACGTTTTCGGCTGCCCCATGCCCGATGATGCTACGCGGGTCTGGAAGATGTGCAGACCGGATCGCGAGGTTCTGCCGCAGGGAAAAAGTCTGAAATAGCAGGAAATCGAGGGGCGGAAGGGGTTGGAGTGACTTCCAAAACGAGTTTCCTCCACCCGCCGGGCCGCCCCTCGCCGGACCGCCCGTCCGTCGAGCCGCCCACCGGCCGGGTGCTTGTCGGGCCGAGCCGCCCGGCGGCCGGACCGCCCATCCGCCGGGCCCTCTATCCGGGCCCTCTATCCGCTGGGCCGCCCGTCCGTTCTGGCGCTCATCCGCCGGGTCGCCCACCGGCCGGGCCGCCCGCGGGGCCGGTGGGTCCGAGGCCTCAGTCGCCGCCCAGCTCCCGGTAGGGCTTCCTGAGCAGGTCGACCAGCGGGATGTGCCGTACCTTGACCGCCGGCGGTTCAAGGGCCCGCAGCAGCAGGTCGGCCGGGGCTCCGGTGACGTCGGGCCGGGGCCGCAGGCGGTTCAGGGAGACGGCGGGGGAGTAGAAGTCCCCGATCCGCTCGTCGAAGGTCCGCTCCCCGGAGCTCTGCGCCTTGGAGGTTCGCCCGTCCGGCGGCCTGGCGCCGGATCCGGTGTCGTGCATGTCAGCTCACCGCCCCGGGGCCGAGCCGGAACAGTTCGCGCAGTTGGTCGGTGGACAGGTCGGTGATCCAGTCTTCGCCGGTGCCGACCACGCTCTGGGCCAGGGCCTTCTTGCGTTCGATCATCTCGTCGATGCGCTCCTCCAGCGTGTCGAGGCAGATGAACTTTCTGACCTGGACGTTTCTGGTCTGGCCGATCCGGAAGGCCCGGTCGGTCGCCTGGTCCTCCACGGCCGGGTTCCACCACCGGTCGACGTGGACGACGTGGGTGGCGGCGGTGAGGTTCAGGCCGACCCCGGCGGCCTTGAGCGAGAGCAGGAACAGCATCGGCTCGTCCTGGCCCTGGAAGCGTTCGACGAGGGCGTCGCGTTTGCGTTTGGGCAGCCCGCCGTGCAGCCACAGCACCGGCCGGTCCAGGTGGGCGGCCAGGTAGGGCTGCAACAGGGCGCCGAACGCGGCGTACTGGGTGAAGACCAGCGCCTTGTCGCCCTCCTCGACGATCTCCTCGGCCAGCTCCTCCAGCCGGGCCAGTTTCCCCGACCGGCCCGCCAGCCGCGAGCCGTCCTTGAGCAGCTGGGCCGGGTGGTTGCAGACCTGCTTGAGCTTCGTCATGGTCGCCAGCACGTTGCCACGCCGCTCGATGCCCGTGGAGGCGTCGATCCTTCCCAGCATCTCGCCGGTCACGGCCCTGTACAGCTCCGCCTGCTCCGGGGTGAGCGTGCACCAGACCTTCATCTCCTGCTTCTCCGGCAGGTCGGAGATGATCGAGCGGTCGGTCTTGAGCCGCCGCAGCACGAACGGACCGGTCGCCCGCTTCAGCGCCGCGGTGGCGTCGGGATCGCGCCGCGTCTCGATCGGCTCCTGGTAACGGGTCCTGAACCGCCTGGCCGGGCCGAGCAGGCCGGGGTTGCAGAACTCCATGATCGACCAGAGCTCCGCCAGGTGGTTCTCCACCGGCGTGCCCGTCAGCGCCAGCCGGGTGCGGGCGGGAATGGACCGCACCGCCCTGGACTGCTGCGCCGAGCTGTTCTTGATGGCCTGCGCCTCGTCGCAGACCACCCGCTCCCACCCGAGTCCCGCGAGCGCCCCCAGGTCACGCAGCGCGGTGCCGTACGTGGTGACCACCAGGTCGGCCTCCCGCACGGCGGCGGCCAGCTCCTCGTCGCGCCTGCGCGTGCCGCCGTGGTGGACGTGGACGCGGAGCGACGGGGCGAACCTGGACGCCTCCTTCTGCCAGTTGCCGATCAGCGACATCGGGCAGACCAGCAGCGTCGGGGCGGGCGTGCCGGTCTCGCGCTCCGACAGCAGGAGTGAGAGGGTCGAGACGGTCTTCCCGAGGCCCATGTCGTCGGCGAGGATGCCCCCCAGGCCGAGCCCAGACAGGAAGCTCAGCCAGGACAGGCCGCGCTCCTGGTAGGGGCGGAGGGATCCGCGCAGCGCCCGGGGCGGGGCCACCGGGGTGAGACGGCGGTCGGCCTCGCCGGACAGCAGGTCGCCCAGCAGGCCGTCCGCGTCGACCGCGATCAGCGGCAGCCTCTCGTCGCCGCCCTCCACGACCTCGCGGATCACCTCGCCGACGGTCCGCTCGCCGCCGCCGCGCTGCTCGATCACCTTCAGGGCGGCCTTGACCTGCTGGTCGTCCAGCTCGACCCAGCGGCCCCTGACCCGTACCAGGGGGATGCGGAGCGCGGCCAGCCCGGCCAGCTCCTCCGCGCTGATCGTATGGTCGCCGACGGCGACGTCCAGCCGGACGCTCACCCGCCCGCCGAGGCCGAACCCCTCGCCGCCACCGCCACCGTCACCGGCGTCGCCGCCGGTGAGCGTGCGGGTGGTCAGCTTCAGGCCCAGCCCCTGGCGTCCGGCCCAGGCCGGGAGCCGTACGCCGTATCCCGCCGCCCTGAGCATGGGCGCGCCGTTGCGGAGGAACGAGAACGCCCACGCCGTCTCCACCGTGAGGGCGACCGGCTCGGGGGCGCGCAGCGCGACGTAGAGGTCGGGATGCAGGCGTACGGCCCGGCTGAGGTCGGCGCGGATCAGCTCCCCGGGCCGCTCGGGCAGCCACGGCGCCCGCTCACCGGCCCGGATCCGCTCGGCCGACAGATACCGGACGGGCTCGTGGTCCTCACGCCCCCGGCCGTTCCCGTCGCCTTCGCGTCCCCGGTCTCCGGGGAACTCTCCGCCGTTTTCGCGTTCCCGGCCTTCGTGGAGTCCTCCGTCGCCGTCCCGTTGCTGCTCTCCGGGGTGCCCTCCGCCGCGTTCGCGTCTCCGGTCTCCCGTGTGCTCTTCGCCGCCGTCGTGTCCCCCGCCGGGGACGGTGTCCAGGTCGGCCGCCGGGGCGAGGCCGAACTCGACCCTCCAGGAGTCGCCGTCGCCGGCCGGTTCGATCAGCCGGAAGCAGACCCTGACCGGTCCGCCCAGCTCGTGTGCCGAGTCGAACCAGCCGGTCAGGGCCTCGCCGAGCGCCGTGGCCTCGTCCTGCCTCGCGCCGGGGAGCGAGGCGTCCTCGCCGGTCAGGGCGTACAGCCAGCGGTCGGGCAGGGCGGTCTTGGGGCCGGGACGGTTGCCGAGGATCAGGCGGCCGGGCAGTGACAGCCGTGCCGCGCCGTCGACCAGGCCGTCCAGGGCCTCTCTCAGCACCTCTCCCGCCGGTCTCTCGCGGACCACCGCCCTGCACACCGGCGGCATCGCGGCGGTAAGGGCGGGCAGCGCGGCGAGGTCGGCGCCGGTCAGCACCGGGCGCCAGCGGGCGGCGTGGACGTCTCCCTCCGGTCCCTCAAGGACGAGCTGGGGAAGGATCCGGCCGCGCCGGACCAGGCCGCGAGCGTGCTCGGCGACCACGGCGAGGTAGCGCAGCGAGAGCGCGGGCTCCCACACGAGATCCCCGGCCTCCCCGGTACTCTCGGTATCCCCAGTCCTCCCGGCGTCCCCGGCCTCCTCGGCATTTCCGGGATCTCCGGCATTCCCGGCGCCGCCCGCGCTCCCGACGCCGAGACCGACGCCGAGACCGGTGCCGAGGCCGGTCCCGAGACCGACGGGGCCGACTGGGCCGAGGTCCGACAGCGAGCCGAGCAGGCGGAGCGCGCCGGCCGGCCGGAACAGCAGGGCGGGGACCCGCCAGGCGGAGATCCTCGGGCTCCGGGCCCGGCTCGCCAGTCCGGACTCGGGAGAGGGCAGCGGGCCCGAGGCCGAGCCGGGGAGCAGGAGGACCAGCTCACCCTCGACGGCCGTGGTGTCGGCCGGGGTCGCGACCGTCCCGGTGCTCGTGACGCCTGGGATCCGCGCGACGGAGGGGGTGCCCGTGGCGGCAGGGGTGCCCGTGGCGGCCCCCTGAGGGGCCGCCACGGCCTCGCGGCCCCCACTCGCACCTCGGGGGAGGGGCCTACCCGAAACTTCGCTTAGCGCCTCATTCAGAGCTTCTATTGATAAATCCCCCAAAATGCCACCGAGGGCGGTGGCCAGCGCGGTCGTGGACGCCGCGAAGGGGTGCGGGCGCGGGGCGGCACGGGAGACGGACCTGGGGGCCCGGGCGGTGTCCTCCGCCCAGACCCCCAGGAACCCGTCCACCCACACGCCATGGACCACGAGCACGTGACCACCCCTAGCCTTCCGTCGTCCGGCGGGCGTCACCCCCGAGCCCGGCCTGCCGACAGACTAGACGTGGCTGCGGAACGCGCGGATCGCCAGCGGGGCGAAGACCACGGCGAACCCCACGGCCCAGAGCAGCGAGAAGAAGGTCGCCTGGCCGACGTCGCCACCGATGAGAAGGCCCCGGATGGCGTCCGCCAGGTGCGTGACCGGGTTGATGTCCGACCAGGTCTTCAGCCAGGACGGGAAGGTGGCCGAGGGCACCAGCGCGCTGCTGGTGAAGGTGAGCGGCATCATCGTGGAGAAGGAGATCATCTGCACCTTCTCGGGACTGGAGGCCTTCAGGCCGATCAGCACCGACATCCAGGACATGGCGAGGGCGACCACGACCAGCAGGGCCAGCGCGCCCAGCAGGCCGAAGACGCTGGTCGTCACCCGGAAGCCCAGCACCATGCCGAACCCGATCAGCAGGGCGAACGCCCACACCTGCTTGGCGGTGTCGGCGATGACGCGTCCCGACAGGGGCGCGGTGCGGGCGATGGGCAGGCTGCGCAGCCGGTCGAAGACGCCCTTGGTGATGTCGGTGTTGAGGCCGATGGCGGTGGACAGCGTGTAGAACAGGGCGTTCTGCACGAGCAGGCCGGGCAGGGCGAACTGCAGGTAGTCGCCGGTGGACCCGGAGATGGCGCCGCCGAAGACGTAGGTGAACAGCAGCAGGAACATGATGGGCTGGATGCTCAGATCCAGCAGCTCCCACGGGTTGTGCTTGATCTGGACCAGGCTGCGCCAGGCCAGGGTCATGGTCTGCTGCAGCGTGGCCAGGGGGGTGACGCGCTTGGCGGCCACCTGCGGGATGGTCGTCGTCAGCGTGGTCATGCGAAGGCCTCTTCCTTGCGGGGGGTGCCCTCGTCGCCGGGGGCGGTCTCGTCGTCCGGCAGCCTGCCGGTGAGGGACAGGAACACCTCGTCGAGGCTGGACTTGCGCAGCGCGAGCTCCGAGGCGACGATGCCCTGGTCGTCGAGGAGACGCACGATCGCGGGGACGACGGCGGGGTCGTGGACGGCGGCGGTGGCCCTGCCCCCGTTGAGGTCGGGCGTCTCGCCCAGCACACCGGCCATGATCTTGCCGACCAGGTCGAGGTGCTCGGCCTCCAGGGGACGCACCTCCAGGACCTGGGCGCCGGTGGTCGCCTTGAGCTGGTCGGAGGTGCCGGAGGCGATGACCTTCCCGTGGTCGAAGACGACGATGTCGTCGGCGAGCTGGTCGGCCTCCTCCAGATACTGGGTGGTGAGCAGCACCGTGACGCCGTCGGCCATCAGGCCGCGCACCACGCTCCACAGCTCGGTGCGGCTGCGCGGGTCGAGCCCGGTGGTGGGCTCGTCGAGGAAGAGCACCTGCGGGCGGCCGACCAGGCTGGCGGCCAGGTCGAGGCGGCGGCGCATGCCGCCGGAGTAGGTCTTGGTGGCGCGCCCCCCGGCGTCGGACAGGTCGAAGCGCCTCAGCAGCTCGCCCGCGCGTGCCCGGGAGCCGGCACGCGTCATGCCCAGCAGGCGGCCGATCATCATCAGGTTCTCGACGCCGGTGAGCATCTCGTCGACTGCGGCGTACTGGCCCGTCAGGCCGATCAGCGAGCGCACCTGGTGCGCCTGGCGCGTCACGTCGTAGCCGCCGACGCTGGCGGTGCCGGCGTCCGGACGCAGCAGGGTCGCCAGGATCCGCACCGCGGTGGTCTTTCCCGCTCCGTTGGGGCCCAGCACGCCCAGCAACCGCCCCTGCGGCACGACGAGATCCACCCCGTCCAGCGCGCGGGTCTCCCCGTAGCGCTTCACCAGACCCTCGGCCTGGATCGCATAAGTCATCATTCGCGCCTCTCGGTAATTATCGGGTCCCCAGCATGCCCTGCGGCACCGACACTTTTCCGCGCTTCAACTGGGACGGAGGCGAGGGGAACACCGGCGCACGAACGAGGGGGTGCCTCGCCGGCGTACCGGGGGTGCCGGGGCACCCTCTCCCGCGCTCGCGGTGCCGCCTTCCCCAGTGCCCGGCGGGGTTTTTCCGTGACGAGGCCGGAACGCCCGCCGGGACAAGAGCGTTTAGGCTGACAGCGTGAGTGACCGAGCCGATGAGCACAGCGCCGCTGAGCACAGCGCCGCCTCCCAGGGGGCCGGGGTGGCCGGTCTGCCGGGCGAGCGCCGCACCGGAGTCTCCCTGCGCGCCCCCGCCAACCCGGTCTCCCGCAAGGCCATCCTGTTGTGGCTGCTTGAGGGGCTGTTCTGGTCCGTTCTCCTGGTCGGGGGCTCCTTCTTCCTGGCCAGGTGGATCGACGAGGACGGGTGGTCCTGGCTCCCCGGGTGGGCGCTCGACAACATCTGGTGGCTGCCCTGGCTGATGGTGCTGCTCCTGATCCCCGGCACGCTCGTCGAGCCGTTCTGGCGGTACGCCGTGCACCGGTGGGAGCTCGGCGGGGACGTCGTCTACGCCCGTTCCGGGTGGCTCAGCAGGGAATGGGTGTTCGTCCCCGTCAGCAGGATCCAGACGGTCGACAAGGCGCAGGGCTGGTTCGAGCGCCTGCTGGGCCTGGCCACGGTCGAGATCCGCACCGCCTCCCACGCGGGCTCGTCCACCATCAAGGGGCTTGAGTACCAGGTCGCCGCCGAGCTGGCCGAGGGTCTCGCCCGCCGGGCGGAAGAGCTCAGGGACGACGCGACGTGACCGAATCCTCCCCCGATCCCGGCCGCCCACCCGCCGGCGGCCCACCCGACGGACACGCGTCTGACGGGCATCCGCCGGCCGGAGCCGGCCCGCGTGCCGACGCGCGGGCGGGTTCGCGGGCCGGGCCGGACGGCCCCGAGGTGAGCGCACGGGCCGCCGCCGACGACGGCGCGCCGGACCACCCGCCCGTTCAGGGCGGTGACGGGCCAGGTCCCCCGCGCGCGCCCGGCGTGCCGGACCACCCGCCCGTCCCGGGCGGTGACGAGCCCGGAGACGAGCCCGGACTCTCGCGTACGCCCGCCGGTGACGTGGCCGGTACGGGAGCCGTACCGGAAGGGGTCCCGCCGGGGGTGGAGGGGCCGGGGGGCCCGCCGGTGGAGAGGACGCCGACGGAGAGGCCCCTGCGGCTCAGCCCGAAGGTGCTGCTGACCGACCCGATCCGGATGCTGCCCTCGCTCCTCCTGCCGCTGGCCGGTGTCCTGTTCCTCGGCGGCTTCTCCCTCGGGTCGTTCGGGTGGGCGGCGACGGCCGTCGTCGGCTCCGTCGTGTTCGCGGCCGTGCGCTGGGTCACCTTCACCTACCAGATCGTCGGCGACCGGCTGGAACTCACCCGGTCGCTGATCAGCAGGTCGGTGCGGACGATCCCGCTGGAGCGGATCCGCGGCGTCGACGTCAGCGCCCCGCCGCTGCACCGCCTGCTCGGCATCGCCGTCCTGCGGATCGACACCGGCGCGGGCGGGGACGAGAAGCAGGAGGGCGAGCTCGACGGGGTCACCGTCGCGGAGGGGGAGCGGCTCAAGGCCGTGCTGCTCTGGCACGCCCGCGCCAGGACCGCGAGGCGCGTCCAGGCGCGCGGGGCGGCGCCGGCGGCCACCTCCGTCCCCGGCACCCCGTCCGGCGAGCTCACCGCGGGCACGCCCGACGTGCCCGCCGGATCCTCCGCCCGCCACGAGGTGGGCGACACGACCCCCGAGCGGGTGTTCTTCGTGATGCCGAGGAAGTGGCTCGCGTACGGCCCGATCTCCGGCGCCTACCTGCTGACCCCGTTCGCGCTGGTGGCCGGTGCCGTGGGCCTGGCGTTCCAGTGGGGCAGCGAGTTCAGGATCGACAGGCGGGTCGTGGTGGGCGCGGGGGAGTGGATCTGGGAGCATCCGCCCCTGCTCGTCGCGGCCCTGGTGCTGCTGCTCCTCGCCATGCCGGTGATCGCCGTGATCATGTACGCGGTGTTCAACTGGGACTTCACCCTCCGCGCCAGCGAGGGATACCTGATCGCCGGGCGCGGTCTGATCACGCGCAGGAGCGTGTCGCTGGAGCGGCGCAGGGTGCGGGGGTTCGAGTTCGTCGAGGGACCGGCCGAGCGCCGGGCGGGGCTCGGCCGCGCGTGGGCGATCGTGACCGGTCTCGGCGACTCGGAGACCCGGGGCCAGCTGATGCCCGTCGCCCCGAGGGACGTCGTGCTCGGCGTGGTGGGCGAGGCGATCGGCCCGATCGCCACCGGGCTGCGGCCGCACCCGCCGGCGGCGCGCAGGCGCAGGCTGTTCCGGGCGATCTTCCCGTGGCTGGTGATCGCCGCCGCTACGGCGACGCCCGCACTGCTGTGGTCCGGGATCTGGTGGGTGCTCGCGGTGCCCGCCCTGCTCCTCGCGCTGCTGGGCGTACCGCTCGGCCTCGACCGCTACCGGTCCCTCGGCCACACGTACGACGGGAGCCGCCTGTCGGTCCGGTCGGGGTCGCTGCGGCGCTCCCAGGCGGTGGTGGAGCGGCGGGCCGTGGTCGGCTGGACCCTGAGCCAGACCTGGTTCCAGCGCCGCGCCGGTCTGCTGACCGTGACCGCGGGCGTGGGGGCGGGCACCGGCGGCTACGCGGCCGTCGACGTCGGCGAGGCCGAGGGCCCCGCCTTCGCCGCCGAGGTCACCCCCGCCTGGCTCACCCCGTTCCTCATCCCGGAAGCCTCCGCCGCTCCGAACGCCACTCCGGACGCCGCTCCGAACAGCGCTCCCTCTCCGGACGCCGCTCCCGCTCCGGACGCCGCTCCCGCTCCGGACAGCGCTCCCGCTCCGGACGCATCTGCCGCTCCGAGGACCTCCAGCGCTCCTGACGTCCCCGGGGGCGGCTGACACACGACGAGGCGGGGTCACCGGTGTCCCGGTGGCCCCCGCCTCGCGCGGTGCGGTCAGTCCTGGCGGCGAGCGCCGAACATGATCTCGTCCCAGGTGGGCACGGACGCGCGCCGTCCCCGGGACTTCTTGGCAGGCCGCGCCGGAGCCGGTGCCGGCTTCGGCGGCTCCGCGGGCTTCTCCGCCGCGGGCTTGTCGACCTTGGTCTCCTGCATGGCCCCCGTGTCCCCCTGTGTCTCTTGCCTGCCCGGCTCGGCCTTGGCCCGCTCGTCCACGCTGACGCGCGCCGCCGGTACAGCTATCGAACCCTCCTGGGCCGATCCGGTCTCCGTCGCGGGCTCGGAGGCGGGGGTCTCCTTCGCCGCGACGGTCTTCTCCGCTTCCGAGGAAGCCTGCTCGACGGCCTTTCCGGCGGCGGCGGGGGACCGCTGCCCGGCGGGGCCGGACGGGACGGCGGCCTGAGCTGTCTGAGCTGCCTGGGCGGCCTGAGCGGACTCGGCCGACTCCGCCGTGGCCGCGGCGGGGGACAGCGAGGGCTGCGCGACCTCGGCGACCTCCGGACTCCTCGCGACCTCCGGAGTCCTCGCGACCTCCGGTGCCCGTACGACCTCCGGGGCCTTCGCCGCCGCGGGCTCGGTCACGGTCTCCGGCGCGGTGGCCGCCGCGGGGGGCAGGGCCGGTCCGGGCTCAGGAGACGGCTCCCGCGGGAGGGCCTGTTCGGGCGCGGTGGCGGGTCCGTGCGCGGCGGGCGCCGGGTCCGGCGCGGTCACCGCGGGCGGCCCGGCCGCCACCACGGGCGGTTCGGCCACCGTCGCGGCGGGCTGCGGGGCGGGCTGCGGTGTGAGGACGGGCTGCGGCGCGACGGGCGCCGGGGGCTCCGGCTCCGGCGCGACGAGCGGCTCGTACGCGGCCGGCGTGACCGGCTCGTACGCGGCCGGTTCGTACGTGACCGGCTCGTGCGCCGCCGGGGTGACCGGCTCGTACGGAGGTGGGTATGGGGCGAGGGGCTCGGGCAGCACGGGCTCGGGGGGCCTGACCCGCGCGGCGGGCTCGGAGCCCTGGACCGGCGCGGGGGCGGCGGGCTCCGGGGCCCTCTCCTGCTGGTATCCGGCGGGGTCGGGGGCGCGCAGCGGCGGCACCGAGACCCTCGGCGCCTCGTACCCGGCGGGGAGCGGGGGCATGGGCGGCTGCTGGTAGGCGGCCGGGGACGGAGAGGGCGCCGAGGGCACCGAGGGCACCGACGGCGTGGGGGAAGCCGGGGGCGCGGCGGTCTCGGCCTGCGCGTAGGCGGGCCGGGGCTGGGCCGGGGTCTCGTGCCGCAGGACCGAGGGGAAGGCCACCGGCGGCTGGTTCAGCGGCTCGGGCGCCAGCGGCGGCACCGGCGCGAGCTTGGCCACGCGCGGCACGAACGGCGTGACCGTGGTGTCCTCGAACGGCTCGACGTCCTCGCCGCTGGACAGCCGCAGGGCCTCGTCGTCGTGGGGCGTGATGTGGCGCCGTCGCGGGTCGAAGAGCCACTCGGCGTTGCGCGTGTGACCGTTCCACACGAACCCGAGCTTGATGCGCCACATGTTGTCGTCCCGCTTGGCGGAGTCCCACTCGATCTCGTCGGCGGGGACGCCGCGGCGGGTCAGCCGCTCGGCGACGAGGTCGCCGAGGGTGGGACCGGGAGCGGAGTCGCCGGGCAGGCGTACGGCGCAGCGCTGCGCCTGCTGTGCCATGTACTCACGTTCCTGGAGCACGGGACCCTCGAACCATCGCACGCGCTCGACCGGGATTCCCGCCGTGTTGGCGATCTCCTCCGCGGTCTCGCCGGCACGGATCCGGGCCTGGATCTCCTTGGGGCGCAACGGACTCTCCACTTCGATCTCGTACTGGCCGAGACGGGAGAAGTTGCCGCGGACGGCAGCACGGAGCCGGTCGTCGACGGGCAGCGTGAACCGGGTACCCCGGCCGGCTGTCGCCAGCACGAGATAGGTCCCGTCCTCACTCACCGCGACGAGTCGGAGCTCCTGCATGCGAGTCCCTTCGTCGTCGTGCTCAATCTTCCCCCGGACCCTTGAGTCTCTCGCGTGTGCCGGTTGCCTGCCAGCACCGTACCCGGCATGTCCGAACATCGCCTTCCTGGATGGGGCTCGCAGCGATGTGACGCCGGTCACATTTGCTCCATTCATCTAATTACAGGGCACCGGGCTGGAGCAGCAACTTCGGGGTCCTCAAGGGATTCTCACGGATAACTCCGGGAACCGCTGCGGACTTCCACCAAGAACCGGGAGATGGCGGTGAGGCCGGTCCGCCGGTCCGGTGGGGGTATGCCGCGATTGCGGCGTTGTGCGGAGGCCGGTCGTCGCGGTCCGTGACGAGGTCCGTGAGGACGGGACGCGGCGGCGGCTGACATGGACGGCGGGAGAAGGTCATCTCCAGCGGACTCCCTCGGGGTCGAGCGGGCGCGGGCGTCTGCGAATCTGCCCCTCGTACGCGCCCGGGGAACGGCGGGACACGCGGACGCGTCACTCTTCGAGCGAGCCTTTGCGCCACCCTTTACCGAAAGCTGGCGAGAAGCGGCCGATTCGGGGGAACGGGGCCGGGTGGCCCGGGGAAAGCGGAGGGCGCCGTCGCTCAGCCCAGGACGGTGTCGAGGTGGTCGTTGGCGAAGACGCGCCCCGGGTCGAGAGCATCCCGTACCGCCAGGAAGTCAGCGAAACGGGGGTAGACCCCCGCGAGGTAGGCCGCGTCGCGGGTGTGCAGCTTGCCCCAGTGCGGCCGTCCGCCGAGCCTCGTCATGATCTCCTCGACGCCCTCGAAGTAGGCCGGGTTGGGGGTCGGCCGGTAGACGTGGCAGGCGAGATAGGCCGAGTCCCTGCCGTAGGCGGTGGACAGCCAGGCGTCCGAGGCCGGGGTGACCCGCACCTCGACAGGGAAGCTGATCCTCCAGTCGCGCCGGTCCAGCAGGTCGCGGACCTCGCGGAGGGCCTGGCCGAGGTGCTCTCGCGGGATGGCGTACTCCATCTCCAGGAAGCGCACCTCCCGCACGCTGGTGAAGACCCTGTGCGAGGCGTAGGTGTGGGCCGAGGCCGACAGGGTCGCGGCCGAGAGGGCGTTGAGCCGGGGGATGGCGCCCGGGTAGCGTCCGCCGACGCCGCACAGCGCGCCGAACAGGGTGTTCTCCATGAAGCGGTTGTCGAACCAGTATTTGAACGCGCCCGGCGGCCTGGCCGGCCCGGGGTCGCGGTTGTTGCGCTTGGTCAGGCAGGCGTCGGTGTGCGGCATCCAGAAGAAGTCGAGGTGCTCGTTGCCGGCGACGAGCGCGTCGAGGGAGCCGAGGATCGCGGTCAGCGTCATCGGCTCCCGCACGCTGCGCAGCAGGAAGGCGGGCTCCACCCGGAAGGTCACCGCGGTCACCACGCCGAGCGCGCCCAGGCTCACCCTGGCGGCGTTGAACAGGTCCTTCTCGGCCACCCCGCGGATCTTCCCGTCGCCGTCGCCGCGGACCGTGACGATCTCGCCGTCGGCGAGGACCATCTCCAGCGCGAGCACCTGGTCGGCCATCCCGCCGACGTCCCTGCCGGTGCCGTGGGTGCCGGTCTGGATGGCCCCGGCCACGGTCTGGGCGTCGATGTCGCCCATGTTGGCGAGGGCGAGGCCCCTGCGGTGCAGCTCCCGGTTGAGGGCGCCGACCGTCGTCCCGGCCTCGGCCGTCACCCAGCCGTCCCCGGCCTCGCGGATCCCGGTCAGCGCGCCGGGCCGCAGCAGGAGGCCGTCGGTGAGCGCCACCGGGGTGAACGAGTGGCCGGTGCCGGTCATGCGGACCCGGCGGCCCGCCGCGGCGGCGTCCCGTACGGCCCGGGAGACCTCCTCGGCGGAGGAGGGCGCGCGGACCTCCGCGGGGGTGGCGGACTGGTTCCCGGCCCAGTTGCGGAAGGTCTCGCCCATGGTCACTCCTGCCCCGCGGGCGGCGCCCGGCCGTCCGGGGGCGCCGACGCCCGCTCACGGGGGAGTCCCGCCCACGGTCGGGTGGGCCACCGCCGGTTCACGTTCGGTTCACGGCCGCGTGTCTCGCCAGCGAATATGAACGATACTCACGATTGCGGCCGGGCAACAGGGGTCCGCAGCCAGGCGGAACCGCCGACGCCGACCGCCACGGCCAGCAGGGCGCAGGCGAAGGAGAACCCGTAGGCGTTGGAGGCGCCGAACGCGTCGGTGAGCCTGCCCCCCGCCCACGCGCCGATCGCCACGCCGAACCCGACCGACGTCGAGATCCACGCCATGCCCTCGGTGAGCAGGCCCGCCGGGACCAGCCGCTCGGTCAGGCTGTAGCCGGTGATGATGGTCGGGGAGATGGCCAGCCCGGCGAGGAACAGCGCGCCCGCCATGAGCCTGAGGTCGCCGATGAGCGTGATCGGGGTCAGGCCCGCCGCGAACACCGCGAGCGAGCGGACGAACCTGCTGCTCAGCGGGATGCTCCACCGCCGCGAGCCGTACCAGAGGCCGGAGACCAGGCTTCCGGCGGCGAACGAGGCGAGCAGCAGCCCCGCCACGGGCTTGGCGCCCCGCTCGTCGGCGAACGCGACCGTGATCAGGTCGACCGAGCCGAACACCGCGCCCATCGCGAGGAACGCGCACGACATCAGGGCGACGCCGGGAATGGTGATCGGGGTGCCGGACCCGGCCTGCCTGGGACGGACGGGCGGCTCCGTGCCGCGCTGCAGCGCGAAGGCGACGGTGCCCACGACCGTGCAGGTCAGAGCCACGATCAGGCCGGCGTACGGGTTGATCGTGGTGGCCAGGGCGGTGACCAGCGCCGGGCCCGCGACGAAGATGACCTCGTCGGCGACCGACTCGAAGGAGAACGCGGTGTGCAGCCTCCCCGACCCGGCCAGCAGGTGCGACCAGCGGGCGCGCACGAGCGAGCCGAGCGAGAGCGCGGTCGCGCCGACCGCGACGCCGGTGGCGAAGAGGGTCCAGAGAGGGGCGCCGTAGTGGGCGCAGAGCATCAGGCCCGCCAGCGTGGCGCCGTGCGTCAGGGTGAGCGGGACGACTACCCTGGCCTGGCCGAACCTGTCCACCAGGCGCCCCGACAGCGGGGCCGCGACGGCCATGGAGACGTTGACGGTGGCCGCGACCGCGCCCGCCGTCGCGTAGGAGTCGGTGAGCGCCTCGATGAGCAGGATGATGCCGATGCCGAGCATCGCCATGGGCATCCGCCCGACGAACCCCGCGACGACGAAACCCCTGACACCGGGCGTGCTGAAGAGCCCCCGGTACGGCCCGACCACCGATCGTCTCCTTGCCGCTCCGCGCGCGCGGAAGCAGGCCGACGATTTCGCACAGGACCGCCGATCGGCAAGTGATTTTCCGGGCAACGGCTCACGACACGCTCCGATGGAGCTAACGTGAGCGCGGTGTCACGTCTTTCCGGGTTGCGGTTGTTCGTCCCAGTCGCAGTGGTCATCACCGCCCTCCTCGCCCTCGGCGGCGTCGCGCTCGCGATGATCAACGCCGGTCGCCCCGTCACTCCCGCGGCCTCCGCGGCCTCCGCGGGCTCGGGTGAGAGCGCCGTCGTGGAGTCCCGCATCCGGGATTTGTCGGCGATCGCGCCGGTGGCGAGCCCTCCCGCGACCCCGGCGGGTACAGCGGGTACGGCGGGTACAGCGGGTACGGCGGGTACGGCGAACCCTGACGCGAACCCGGATCCGAACCAGATCCCGGACACGCGGGCCGGAGACGATCCCGCCGCGCGGAACCCGGTCACGCAGGTCCCGGACCCCCAGAACCCGGCCCCGCAGGACCTGACCTCGCAGAATCCGGATCCGCTGGATCCGGGTTCGCGCGATTCCGCCTCCCAGGGACCGACCGCCGGGCCGGGAACCGGCGAGACCCCCGTCCCCCGGCCAGGGGCGACGGGTGCCTCCGGGCTCACCCCCACCCCGCCCCGGCTGCTGGTCATCTCCCCCTCGACGCTGACCGAGCAGACCAAGGAGGACATCTCCCGGCTCAAGTACGTCCAGAAGATCGACTCCTTCGACGGCGGGGCGGTCAAGGTGTCCGGGGTCGGGCTCAACCTCATCGCGGTCGATCCGGCCCGCTTCCGCGCCTGGGCCCCCAGGGCCGTCGCCGAGCAGCAGGGGATCTGGAACGCCCTCACCAGGGGCGAGTTCGTCGCCGACAGCGCGGCGGCACGCCGCCTCGGACTGGTCCTCGGCTCGGAGTACCAGGTGGACGGCGGCCCCCGGCTGCGGGCCGCGGCCTCCGCCGGGTTCGGCCTGCCCGGCGTGGACGGCATCGTGGGGGAGGAGACCGGCCGCAGGCTGGGCCTGCTGCCGGGCGTGGCGCTGCTCGTGCACAGCCCGGAGAAGGCCGCCGGCGTCCTCAGGACGCGGGTGGGCAGGCTGCTGGGCCCGGGGTCCCACGTGGTCGCCGTCGGCGGCCCCCGTGCGGCGAAACCCACCCTGAAGCCCACCACCGGCGGGACGACCGGGAGGGCGGGCACCGGCGGGGTGCGGCAGGCCACGGTCGGCAGGCCGGGCAGCTACCTGGAGCTCTACCGCAAGGCGGCCGGGGTCTGCCCGGGGCTCTCCTGGACGATCCTGGCCGCGATCGGCCAGGTGGAGAGTTCGCACGGGCGCAACAACGGCCCCTCCTCGGCGGGCGCGCAGGGACCGATGCAGTTCATGCCCGCCACCTGGAAGGCCTACGGCGTGGACGGCGACGCCGACGGGGTCGCCGACATCTGGAACCCGTACGACGCGGTCCCCGGCGCGGCCAACTACCTGTGCGCCAACGGGGCGGGCCGGGGCGGCAAGAAGCTGGAGAAGGCCATCTGGTTCTACAACCACTCCTGGTCGTACGTCGCCAAGGTCATGGGCATCTCCCGCGGCTACGCCGCCGCCTACCCCTGACGCGCCCGCGCCCGCCCGGACCCCGCGACCGCTTGGATCCCGCGACCATCCTTGAGGCCCGCGCGGATCAGCGGCCCTCGCCGATCAGCGGTCCCGCGCCCGGCCGCGCCCACGACCACCGGCGGCCCCGTGGCCCGTCGTCCCGTGACCGTACGCGCTCCCGCCCTCACTCCCGGCGGCGCGGCGGGGCCGGGCAGCAGGTGGCGGCGCACCCGGCGGGCTCGGGCTCGGCGAGCAGCTCACCGACCATCGAGACGAACCGCGGGTGGGTGCCGGCCGTGGCCGCCCTGGCCAGCGGCAGGCCGATCTTCTTCGCCGTCTCCGCGGCCTCCACGTCGAGGTCGTAGACGACCTCCATGTGGTCGGAGACGAAGCCGATCGGCACCAGCACCACCGCCGGGGCGTCGACCTCCAGCAGGTGGTCGCAGACGTCGGGCTCCAGCCACGGGATGTGCGGGGCGCCGCTCCGGCTCTGCCAGACCAGGTCCCACGTCCCGTCGCTCCCGTCGCCGCGCACCTCGGCGGTGACCAGCGCCGCCGCCCGGCGCAGCTGCGCCTCGTACGCCCCGCCGCCGGGCCCGGCCGTCGCGGCCATCGAGACCGGGATGCTGTGCGCGGTGAAGACCAGCCGCGCGGAGTCCCGGAGCCCGGCGGGCAGCCGGTCCAGGGCCTCGCGGGTGTGGTCGGCCACCGCCGCGACGAACCCGGGGTGGTCGAAGTAGTGCCGGAGCTTGACGACCTCCGGGGCCCCCTCGACCGCGGCCCTGGCGAGCGCGATGTCGTCGAGGTACTGGCGGCAGGCCGAGTAGGAGCTGTAGGCGGAGGTGACGAAGGCCGCGGCCCTGCGCACACCGTCCGCCGCCATCTGACGGAGCGTGTCTTCCAGGTAGGGGTGCCAGTTGCGGTTGCCCCAGTAGACCGGGAGGTCGATGGTCGGCTCGACGGCCGCGATCAGGTCGCGGCACTGCTGGTTGATCGGGCTGGCCCCGCCGAAGCGCTGGTAGTGCGCCTCGACCTCCAGCAGCCGCTCGCGCGGGATCCCCCTGCCCCGGACCACGTTCTCCAGGAACGGCATCACGTCGTCCGGCTTCTCAGGTCCCCCGAACGAGACGACGAGAAGCGCGTCGTAATTCCCCATGCCATTTATCAAACCGCATCCCGGGGTGTCCTCTCGCATCCTCACCTTGAGTGCTTCGTTATCAACAAGGTTTGTGGATGCATGTTCGGATGCATGTTCGGAGACGATCGCCGGGGTAAGTTCGAAACCGTGACCCCATTTAACGACATCCGCGATTATGTCGGCGTGCCGCGGGTGGCATCCCTGCGGCTATCCCCCGATGGAGCGCGCCTGGTCAGCGTGGTGCAGGCGCTTAATCCCGATGGAAGATCCTACGGAACCTCCCTGTGGGAGATCCCTCTCGACGGCCGCAGGCCCTACCGGCTGACCAGATCCGTCAAGGGCGAGGCCGGGGCCGAGTTCACGCGGGACGGCGATCTGCTCTTCGGTTCGCGCCGGCCCGATCCGACCGTGAAAGAGGCGGACGAGGAGGTCTCCGCGCTCTGGCTGCTGCCCGCGACGGGAGGCGAGGCCCGGCAGATCGCCTCCCGTCCGGGGGGCATCGCCGGGTTCGTGACCGGCGGCAGGACCGTGGTCTTCTGCTCCGACGTGCTTCCCGGCGACGAGGCGGACGAGGCCGAGCGGCGTAAGACCCGCAAGGACGCGGGGATCAGCGCGATCCTGCACGAGAGCTACCCGGTGCGTTACTGGGATCACGATCTCGGCCCCGGGGAGCCCCGGCTGTTCGCGGGCACCCTGGACGACGACGAGCGGCTGACCGAGGTCAGGGACCTCACCCCGCAGCCGGGCAAGGCGCTGTCCAGCCACAGCGCGTGCGACGTGACACCCGACGGCTCCACGGTCGTGACGACCTGGGGCGTGTCGATGCCGCGGGGCGAGCTCCGCTTCGAGCTGGTCGCCATCGACACGGCCGACGGCGGCGCCCGGCGCGTCCTGGCCGCCGCGGACGACCACGACTTCGACGGGCCGGTCAGGATCTCCCCGGACGGGCGCCTGGTCGCGTGCGTCAGGAACAACCACGCCGACATCGACCAGATCCCCGAGAGCACCCTGTGGATCGTCGACCTGGCCACCGCGGAGGGCCGCCCGGCGGGCGGCGCGCTCTGGCCGTCCGAGATCGTCTGGGCGCCCGACTCCCGCTCGCTGTTCGTGGCCGCCGACGACAACGGCCGCCGCCCGATCTTCAGGGTCCCGGCCGACGGGGCCGCGCCGGAGCGGCTCACCCCCGACGCCGCCGCCTACTCCTCGCTCAACGTCGCGCCCGACGGTGCCGTCTACGCGCTGCGCAGCGCCGTGGACGCGCCCGCGGCCCCGGTCAGGGTGGCCCCGGACGGCACGGTCGAGAGGCTGACCTCGCCCGCGCCCGAGCTGAAGCTGCCCGGCACGCTCACCGAGGTCACCGCGACCGCCGACGACGGCACGGAGATCAGGGCCTGGCTGGCGCTGCCGGAGGGCGCCTCGGCGGAGAACCCCGCCCCGCTCCTGCTGTGGATCCACGGCGGCCCGCTGTCCAGCTGGAACGACTGGTCCTGGCGCTGGAACCCGTGGATCATGGCCCAGCACGGTTACGCCGTACTGCTGCCGGATCCGTGCCTGTCCACCGGTTACGGGCCGGACATGATCCGGCGCGGCTGGGCCGACTGGGGCCCGCGCACCCACGCCGACCTGATGGCGATCACCGACGCCGCCCTGGAGCTGCCCCAGGTCGACCCGGCCAGGACCGCCGCGATGGGCGGCTCGTTCGGCGGCTACATGGCCAACTGGGTCGCCGGGCACACCGGCAGGTTCAAGGCGATCGTCACGCACGCCTCGCTCTGGAACCTCGACCAGTTCGCCGGCACCACCGACGCGTCCATGTACTGGCAGCGCGAGTTCGGCACCCCGGGCACCGGCCTGTACGCGAAGCTCTCCCCGCACCTGTCGCTGGAGAACATCTCCACCCCGATGCTGGTCGTCCACGGCGACAAGGACTACCGGGTGCCCATCGGGGAGGCGCTGCGCCTGTGGTGGGACCTGCAGCGCTCGGAGGTGGAGTCGAAGTTCCTGTACTTCCCCGACGAGAACCACTGGGTGCTCAAACCGGGCAACGCGGTTGTCTGGTACGAGACCGTCCTGGCCTTCCTCGACCAGCACGTCCTCGGGCGCGAGTGGAAGCGCCCGGAGTCGCTGTCGTGAGCACGGCGCGGCGAGCGGGGGGCGCCGCGCCGGAAGTGGTGACGGAGGACCCGATTCGGCGGGCCGGGCGGGGAATGCCGTACCGTCCGGCTGGGCATAGGGGGGCGGCGGGTGCCGTCGCGGACCCGGTGGAGCGAGTGAGGAATGAGGAGCGGATCGTGGACAGCGCCGTGACCTTCGGCCGGCTGGCGGAGGAGATCGCCAGGGAGGCCGGCGAGATGCTGCTGGCCAAGCGGCCGGCCCGCCCCGAGGTGCTGGCCACCAAGTCCAGCCCGACCGACGTGGTGACCGCCCTCGACCGGGCCTCGGAGGAGCTCATCCGCGACCGGATCAAGGCGGTCAGGCCCGACGACGCGATCCTCGGCGAGGAGGGCGGTCCCACCGGCGAGGGCAGGGTCCGCTGGGTCGTCGACCCGATCGACGGGACGGTCAACTTCCTGTACGGGGTGCCCGAGTGGGCGGTCAGCATCGCGGTCGAGGTGGACGGCGAGGTGATCGCGGGAGTGGTCAACGTCGTGCCCCGCGGCGAGGTGTTCACCGCCGTCAGGGGCGGGGGCGCGTGGCTGGCGGGGGAGCGGCTGAGCTGCAACACCGGCGTGCCGCTGGAACGGGCGCTGATCGCCACCGGATTCGGCTACGAGAGCGGGCGGCGCGAGGTGCAGGCGGAGGTGCTCCGCCACGTGCTGCCCCGGGTGCGCGACATCCGCAGGGGCGGCTCGGCCGCCTCCGACCTGTGCTCGGTGGCGGCGGGGCGGGTGGACGGCTACTACGAGCGCGGCCCCCAGTACTGGGACTACGGGGCCGGTGGCCTCATCGCCGCCGAGGCCGGGGCCAGGGTCGGCGGGCTGCGGGGCGGCCCGGCCAATCCCGGCCTCACCCTGTGCGCGGCCCCCGGCCTGTTCGAGGAGCTGCGCGACCTGCTCCTCCCGCTCGACCCGGAACGCGACGCCTGACCCAGAGGACGCCCGAAAACGCTGACCCCGGGAACGCCTGACCCAGAGGACGCCCGGGAACGCCTGACCCCGGGAACGCCTGACCCCGGGAACGCCTGACCCCGGGAACGCCTGACCCCGGGAGGGCCGTCGGCGGCCCCGGTCTCCTCCGGAGGCCGCCCCCACCCCGGCCGCGAGGGGGCTCCGGCCCCGGGCCGGGGAGGTGACGGCGCGAGGGCCGAAACAGCCCCGCCCCCGCCCTCGGCCCCGGCCCCGGTCGTAGGGGGTGACGGGGCGCGGGCACGAAAAAGCCCCCCGGCGGTGGCCGGGGGGCTCCTTCCCATCAGCGCTGGATGGGGACACCGTTGTCTGTGGCTAGACGGTGGAGATCCTCGATCTCGGCGGTGAAGGTGTCGGCGAGGTAATCGTCGCCGGAGGTCCTGGCCTCCTGCAGATTCCTGTGTGCCTGGTCGAGGCGGTGTTCGATCGTGGTGGTGAACTCGCCCATCTCACCTTCTTTCTCACGGACTCATGGGGACGGAAGGTACCGCGATAGAGACTGAGACCGGCTGTACCCAGGGTGAACCGCGAGCTAAACCTGTGTGTTTCCGACATCACACGGAGTGCCCCTTCTCGTGTGAGGGCCTTACCGTGTGCTTACAGGTGGTGAGGGGAGAATGGGGAGCCGTCCCAGCGGTTGCTCAGGGAATGTGACGGGAGGTGCCATAAGCCGTGCGAGTGCTTGTGGTTGAGGATGAGCGGGTGCTCGCCGACGCGATCGCGACCGGGCTCCGGCGCGAGGCGATGGCCGTGGACGTGGCCTACGACGGCGCGGGGGCGCTGGAGCGGACGGGATACATCGACTACGACGTCATCGTCCTGGACAGGGACCTGCCCAAGGTCCACGGCGACGAGGTCTGCCGCCGCCTGGTGGCCTCCCGCACGGCGTCCAGGATCCTCATGCTGACCGCCTCCGGCGACGTCGACGACAAGGTGGAGGGGCTGGGGCTGGGGGCCGACGACTACCTGGCCAAGCCCTTCGTGTTCGTCGAGCTCGTCGCGCGGGTGCGGGCGCTGGGCCGCCGGTCCGCCCCGGCGCTGCCGCCGGTGCTGGAGCGCTCGGGGGTCCGCCTGGACCCGGGCAAGCGGCTGGTGACCAGGGACGGCGGGGAGATCGCGCTCACCAAGAAGGAGTTCGCGGTCCTGGAGGAGCTGATGCGCGCCGAGGGCGCGGTCGTCAGCCAGGAGGACCTGCTGGACAAGGCGTGGGACGAGAACATCGACCCGTTCACCAACGTGGTGCGCGTCACCATGATGACGCTGAGGAAGAAACTGGGCGAGCCTCAGGTGATCGAGACGGTGCCCGGGGTCGGGTACAAGTTGTGAGCGCTCCGGCAGGCGGGGGAGAGGAACGCCCGACGTTCGTCCCGGTGGGCGAGGGCCGCGAGTCGGTGCCGACCCACCCGATGATCAGCCCCCACTCCGAGCGGGGCGCGTGGAAGAGCGAGCGGCTGGAGTCCGGGCCCGTGGGGAAGGGGGGCGGGGCGGCCGAGCGGCCCCCGCCGCCGACCGGGCCGCCCGCGTGGGACGGGCCGCCTCCGGCGGGCGCCGCCCAGGTCCCGCGGACCCCGCTGGACCGGGTGCGGGCGATCCTGGACCGGCTCAGCATCAGGTGGCGGCTCACCCTCACCTACGCCGTGCTGTTCTTCACGGCCGGTGCCCTGCTGATGGCCGTGATCTACCTGATGGTGGGCTGGGCGCTCTACGCGGCGTGGCCGCCCTTCCCGTTCGAGGAGCTGAAGGAGCTCATCGGGGCGGACGGGGCGGCCAACATCAAGCAGGAGTGGTACTGGCAGCAGCACGCCGCGATCTCCGGGGCGCAGCGGGAACTGCTGGCCCGCTCGCTGCTCGCCCTGCTGGGGGTCGGCATCCTGGCCGTCATCATCGGCTACATCGTCGCCGACCGGGCGCTCAAGCCGATCCAGCAGATGACCGCCACGGCCCGCAAGCTGTCGGGCTCCACGCTCGCCCACGAGCGGATCGACCTCAAGGGGCCCGACGACGAGCTGAAGGAGCTGGCCGACACCTTCGACGCGATGCTCACCAGGCTCAATGTGGCGTTCGACACACAACGAAGATTCGTGGCCAACGCCTCGCACGAGTTACGCACCCCCCTGACGATCAACCGGACGGTCCTGGAGATCGCCCTGGGCGACCCGGAGGCGTCGGGTGACCTGAAGGCGCTGGGCCGCACCCTCCTGGAGGTCAACGCCCGCAACGAGCGCCTGATCGAGGGCCTGCTGCTGCTGGCCCGCAGCGAGCGCGAGCTGAGCGTGCGCAAGCCGGTGGACATGAAGGACGTGGCCGAGACGGTCGTCGACCAGCTCGCCGCGCGGGCCGAGGAGGCCGGGATCACCGTGGTCGCCGAGTTGCGGAGCGCCGAGACCGTCGGCGATCCGGTGCTTCTCGAACGCTGCGTGGCCAATCTGGTGGAGAACGCTATAAAACACAATCTTTCCGATTCCGGCCGTCTGTGGGTCAGGGCGGGAATGGTGGAGGGTGCCTTGGTTGTTCAGGTGGCCAACACGGGGCCGCATGTGCCCGCGTACGAGGTGAACAGCCTTTTCGAGCCGTTCCGGCGGCTCAACGCCGACCGGGTCGACTCGGACAAGGGGGCGGGGCTCGGGCTGTCCATCGTCCGCGCGGTCGTGCGCGCCCACGGGGGCAACGTGACCGCCGTACCCAGGGACGGAGGCGGTCTGGTGGTCACGGTGCGACTTCGGTCACGTTGATCCGGCGGGGGGCGTCTCGTTCACGCCGTACATGTGGTTGGATGTGCCGTCGAACACGGTGGTGCATGCCGCCGATGCTGTGGTTTACGCCATATTTGGCTAACCGTGGCCATTGGCAGTACGTCCCTCACGTGTAGGGAGGTTCAGTGACCATTCCGGCGGGGTACCGAAGCAGGAATCTCTCTGGCGGATCGGGCACAAGTCGTGCCTCTCGAACGTTACACACGCGCGAGTGAGCGCAGACAGATAGATGAGGGGGATGGAGCAGACCGATGGCTACCGATTACGACAGCCCACGCAAGACCGACGACGACCTCAGCGAGGACAGTCTTCAGGAACTGCAGGCCCGCCGTACCGACAAGTCCTCGGGCAGCATCGACATCGACGAGACGGATCTCGCCGAGTCGCTCGAACTGCCGGGCGCGGACCTGTCAAACGAGGAGCTCTCGCTCCGGGTGATTCCTCGTCAGGCCGACGAGTTCACCTGCGCGCGCTGCTTCCTGGTGCACCACCGCAGTCAACTCGCCGTTGAGAAGAACGGCCAGCAGATCTGTCGGGAATGCGCGGCTTGAGATGATTCCGATGGCCTGTCCGAGGTGTGCCCTTCCAGGTATGGGTAGGGCCTCAGGACAGCCTTGAGGAGGTTCCGAGACATGACGTCAGAGAACAGGCGGACCGGTGCCGCGCCGGACGACTCCACGGCCGAGGAGTCGGACGGCGCGCCTGATCACGAAGTGACCACGGAAAGTGATTCCGGTCACAGGGTGGCCGCGGACGGCACACCCGGTCCCGGAGTGGCCGCGGACGGCGGGTCCGACCGGACGGTGCCCGTGGACGACGGTCCCGATCGCGAGGCGGCCGGGGACGACCGGTCCGAGCGGGAAGTGGCCGAGATCGTCGGCAGGCTCGCCGAGCCGGGCGACATGGACGGGGCCGAGCGGCGGAAGCTGCTCGGCCGTCTCACGAAATCGCTGGCCCGGGGGGCGAAGAGGGCCAAGGCGTCGGGTGAGAGCCGGGGCCGCTGGCTGACCGACGTGTTCATGGCCGTGGCGCCCCGCATCCCCATCCGCGACCTGCAGACCCTTTCCGAGCACCACCACGGTCTCACCTCCGAGGCGCTCGCCGACGACCTGGTGCGCACCGCGACCAAGGCGACCATGGCGGTCGGCGCCATCGGCGGGGCCGTCGCCGCCGCCGAGTTCGCCGCCCCTCCCCTCCTGCTCTCCGCCCCCGCCCAGCTCGTGGCCGAGACCCTCGTCGTGGCCGCCATCGAGGTGAAACTGATCGCCGAGCTCCACGAGGTGTACGGCATCCAGGTGCCGGGCACCGGCTCCCAGCGGGCGATGGCCTTCGCGATGGCCTGGTCCAAGCAGCGCGGCGTCGACCCCATGGCCCCCGGGACGATGACCGTCGCCCTGGGCACCGCGGCCAAGACCGCCCTGCGCAACAGGCTGATGCGCACCCTCGGGCGGCACCTCACCACCTTCGGGCCGTTCCTCACCGGAGCCGTGGCCGGAGGGTTCCTCAACCGCGCCGCCACGAAGAAGCTCGGCGAGGTCGTCCGGGCCGATCTGAGGGTTCATCGTGCCCTCCCACCTGGCAAGTCATAGAAACCTCTCAAACGGGTAGTTAATTCAGTAAGCCCCCGACTACCTGGAGGAATCTGTGCTGGGCCGCAGCGCATTTGTGATCGTCGCCAACCGTCTCCCCGTCGACCGAGTCGGTGAGGACATGTGGCGGCGTAGCCCCGGCGGCCTCGTCACCGCGATAGCCCCCGTCCTGCAGCGCAGGGAGGGGGCCTGGGTCGGCTGGCACGGCGCCCCCGACGAGAACCTCGAACCCTTCGAACACGACGGGATGCAGCTCGTCCCCGTCCCGCTGTCCGAATCCGAGGTCGAGCTCTACTACGAGGGCTTCTCCAACGCGACCCTCTGGCCGCTCTACCACGACGTGGTCGCCGCCCCCATCTACTCCCGGGTCGCCTGGGAGGCCTATCGGACCGTCAACGAGCGCTTCGCCGAGGCCGCCGCGGAGGAGGCCGCGGAGAACGCCGTCGTGTGGATCCAGGACTACCAGCTCCAGCTGGTCCCGGCCATGCTGCGCAAGCTCCGCCCCGACCTGCGCATCGGCTTCTTCCTGCACATCCCGTTCCCGCCGGTCGAGCTGTTCTCGCAGCTGCCGTGGCGGCGCGAGATCGTCGAGGGACTGCTGGGCGCGGACATGGTGGGGTTCCAGCGTCCCGGCGGCGCCTCCAACTTCATCCGGCTCTGCCGCCGCCTGCTCGGCCTCCAGCACCACAAGCACGAGATCTACGTGGAGGACCGGGTGGTGCGCGCCGGGGCGTTCCCCATCTCCGTCGACTTCGGCGAGCTCGACTCCCTGGTCAGGGAGCCGCACATCATCTCCAGGGCGAGGGAGATCCGCGCGGAGCTGGGAGACCCCGAGTGCATGCTGCTCGGCGTCGACAGGCTCGACTACACCAAGGGCATCGGCCAGCGCCTGAAGGCGTTCGGCGAGCTGCTCTCCGAGGGGGCGATCAAGCCGGGCGAGGCGGCGTTCGTGCAGATCGCCACGCCGAGCAGGGAGCGCGTCGAGGAGTACATGCGGCTGCGCGACTCGATCGAGCTCCAGGTCGGCCGGATCAACGGCGAGCAGGGGGAGCTCGGGCAGCAGCCGGTGCAGTACATGCACCAGTCGTACGGCAGGGACGAGCTCGCCGCGCTCTACCTCGCGGCGGACGTGATGGTGGTGACGCCGCTGCGCGACGGGATGAACCTGGTCGCCAAGGAGTACATCGCCTGCCGCAACGACCTGCGCGGCGCGCTGGTGCTCAGCGAGTTCGCCGGGGCGGCCGACGAGCTGCGCCAGGCGTTCATGGTCAACCCCTACGACGTCGACGGCCTCAAACGGGCGATGCTGACCGCGATGCGGGCCACCCCGCACGACCTGTCGCGCCGGATGCGGTCGCTGCGCCGCAGGGTGTCCACCTACGACGTGGACCGCTGGGCGAAGGAGTTCCTCACCTCGCTGGAGTCCTCGGGCTCCTCGGGGCACCCGGGATCCGCGGGGGTCACGGCCTCCCCGGGGGCCGTGGATTCCCCGGAGTCCCAGGACTCCCCGCAGGCTCCGGAGTCCCCGGAGACCCTGGAGTCCTCGGGGGCCTCCTGACGTCGGCGTTCCCGGTGCCGCCCGTCACGGGCGGCACCGGGAACGCCGTTTTTCCCGTCACCCGCGCGGCAGAGATCGCCCTCCGGAGGTGACGCGCGGGGGTTCCGGCGGCGACGATGATTCACATGGCCGAGCGCGGGCCAGCGGATTACCGTCGATCTAGAGCCGGTCGGGGTACCCGGCGGGGCTCACCGGAAGGGTGACGCGAATGGACATCGCGGAGATCGGAGCCGAGTTACAGGGGTACGCGGAGGACATACGCCGGGCGACCGGGACGCCCGGCGGGGTGATCGAGGTGTCGGACGGCTCCGAGACGGCCGAGGTGGCGTGCGGGTGGGGCGACCTCGCACGGCAGGAGCCGATGACCGCCCGCCTCGCGTTCCCCGGCGGGAGCCTGAGCAAGATCTACATCTCCCTCGCGGTCGCCCTCCTGGTCGAGCGCGGGGTGCTCGACGTCAACGCGCCGCTGACGAAGTACATCGAGGTGGCCAACCCCCTCGGCGGTGATCCGCTGACCGTCGCCCACCTGCTCACCCACCGCGCCGGGCTGGCACTGGACACCTACGACGCCGTCATCGGCACCTCGCAGGACGAGGCGATGGCGCTCGTCCAGGAGCTGTACGGCCCGGAGTACGGGCAGGTGCGGCAGCGGTGGGTCGCCCCGGCCGGGGAGGCGTTCGCGTACTCCAGCCTCGGCATGGCGCTCGTCGCCGCCGTGGTCGAGCAGCTGGCCGGGGTGCCGTTCGCGACGTTCGTCGCCGACGAGATCGCCGCCCCGGCCGGGCTCGCCGCCACCTCGTGGCCCGGAGGCCCCGGCTGGGGCCGAGGCGAGCGCATGACGGGATACATGGGGTTCGGCGACCAGGCGGTGCCGACGCCGGTCATCGGCTCGCGGTGCGCGTCCAGCACGGGGGTCGTGACGACGGCCGGGGACCAGAACCGCCTGATGGCGCACCTCCTGGGAGGGGAGGGCGCGCTCCTGGGCCCGGAGACCCTGCGGTGGCTGACGACGTCGCGGGTGGAGTACACGTTCCTGGGGCGTCCCGTGGGGATGCACCTGGGGGCCGGGGTCCAGCTCCGCGACGTGGGCACGCGGGAGTTCGCGGTGGGCCACAACGCGGCCTACCCGTTCGGCTGGTGGTCGGTGTCGTGGGCGTACCCCGAGCTCGGGCTGGTCGTGACCGCGGCGGGCAACCGGTGGGACATGCGGCAGTACATGGAGATCGAGCCGACCTGGGCGTGGCAGGTCGCGCGGGAGGCGGCCCGGCTGCGGGCCGGGGGCGCGCCCCGGCCTCCGGGCGGGCGCTCGCGGTCCTACGTCGCCGGGATGGTGGCCGGGGGGCGGCTGCACGGGCTGCTCGGCGTCGGGCAGGGGATCGGCGAGAACGAGCTCACCGAGATGATCGCGGGGACCCGGCGGGTCGGGCGCGGCGAGCCGTGGACCGGCGAGGACTTCGCCGACGGGCTGCGCGCGATGGAGTCCGCGCGCACGCCGGACGAGATCCGGGCGCGGATCGCCGCCGAGGGCGGGCTGGCGGCGGCCGTCGACCTCACCGCCCTCGCGTGGGGCGAGCGGCGCGGCGGGTCCATGATGGTGATCAGGGACTTCGCGTAGCCGGGCCCGTACGGGCACCCGGCCGGGTCCCGGCCGGGTGCCCGCCGCGCGTCCGCCGGCGGCGGGGCATGGCTTTCACAACAGGGCCTTCACGGCGGGGCGGGGCCCTCGCCGTCAGGTGGTGACCTCCTTGGCCGCGTCCTTCACGGCCTTCCACGCGTTGTAGCGCTTCCTGGCGGTGCGGGCGACCACGATCTGCGTCACCTGCATGCCGACCCCCATCACCACGGCGTAGCCGATCGCCTCGCCGAGGCTGATCTCCAGGGACTCGTTGTCGACGGGGGGCTTCCTGCCGGTGGCCTTCTCCCAGGCGAACCCGATGGCCTTCTTCGCCCCCCACGCGGTGGCGAGGCCCAGGAGGCCGCCGATGGCCTTCCACGCCATGTCCTGCTTCTCGGTCTTGTCGGCCATGTGGTCCTCCCGTTCGCGGTATGCCCCAAGAACACTAGTCTCCCCGAGCGTCGCATCGCGTGAAGCCATACCATAGGGAGGCATGACACAACAGCGACCGCGCCCTGCGCCCATGCCCGAGAAACCGACTCTCGATGGCCTGGAAGCCGTATGGTCCGGCCGCTGGGAGACCGAGGGGACCTACCGTTTCGACAGGTCGCGCACGCGCGGGGAGATCTACTCGATCGACACCCCGCCGCCGACCGTCTCCGGTTCCCTCCACGTCGGCCACGTCTTCTCCTACACCCACACCGACACGATCGCCCGCTTCCGGCGCATGCGCGGGCGCGAGGTCTTCTACCCCATGGGCTGGGACGACAACGGCCTGCCCACCGAGCGCCGGGTGCAGAACCACTTCGGCGTGCGCTGCGACCCCTCCATCGCCTACGACCCCTCGTTCGAGCCCCCCGCCAAACCCGACCCCAAGCGGCAGATCCCGATCTCGCGCGGAAACTTCATCGAGCTGTGCGAGCGGCTCACCGTCGAGGACGAGAAGGTCTTCGAGGAGCTCTGGCGCCGCCTGGGCCTGTCGGTAGACTGGTCGCTGACGTACGCCACCATCGGCGACGCCGCGCGGACCGCGTCCCAGCGCGCCTTCCTGCGCAACCTGGCCAGGGGGGAGGCGTACGTCGCCCAGGCGCCCACGCTGTGGGACGTCACCTTCCGCACCGCCGTCGCCCAGGCCGAGCTGGAGGACCGCGAGTGGCCCGGCGCCTTCCACCGGCTGGGCTTCGGCCTGTCCGAGGAGCAGCGGGCCCGGGGGTTCGGCGACCGGGTCTGGATCGAGACGACCCGCCCCGAGCTGCTGCCCGCCTGCGTCGCGCTCGTCGCCCACCCCGACGACGAACGCTACCGGCCCCTGTTCGGCACCACGGTCAGGACGCCGCTGTTCGGCGTCGAGGTGCCGGTGCTCGCCCACCACCTGGCCGAGCCGGACAAGGGCTCGGGCATCGCGATGATCTGCACCTTCGGCGACGTCACCGACGTCGTCTGGTGGCGCGAGCTCGACCTGCCCACCCGCGCCGTCGTCGGCTGGGACGGCAGGCTGCTGCCGGACGCGCCCGAGGGCGTGCCCCGGGAGCCGTACGCCGAGCTGGCGGGCAGGACCGTGCACGGCGCCCGCGAGCGGATCGTGGAGCTGCTGCGCGCGTCGGGCGACATGGAGGGCGAGCCGCGGGCCGTGCGGCGCGCGGTGAAGTTCTACGAGAAGGGCGACCGGCCCCTGGAGATCGTCACCACCCGCCAGTGGTACATCCGCAACGGCGGGCGCGACCTCGCCCTGCGCGACGCGCTCCTGACGCGCGGCGCGGAGCTGTCCTGGCACCCGCCGCACATGCGGGTCCGCTACGACAGCTGGGTGCAGGGCCTGGCGGGCGACTGGCTGATCTCCCGGCAGCGGTTCTTCGGCGTGCCCATCCCGGTCTGGTACCCCCTGGACGGCGACGGCGAGCCCGACCGCTCAGCGCCGATCGCGCCGCCCGAGTCCGCGCTGCCGATCGACCCGTCCGCCGACGTCCCGCCCGGCTACACCGAGGACCAGCGCGGCAAGCCGGGCGGTTTCATCGGCGACCCGGACGTCATGGACACCTGGGCCACCTCCTCGCTGACGCCGCAGATCGCCGGGGGCTGGGAGCGCGACCGGGACCTGTTCGAGCGGGTCTTCCCGATGGACCTGCGCCCGCAGGCCCACGAGATCATCCGGACCTGGCTGTTCTCCACCGTGGTCCGCGCCCACCTGGAGCAGGGCACCCTGCCCTGGAACCACGTCGCGATCTCCGGGTGGATCCTCGACCCCGACCGCAAGAAGATGTCCAAGTCCCGGGGCAACGTGGTCACCCCGCTCGGTCTGCTGGAGCAGTACGGCTCCGACGCGGTCCGCTACTGGGCGGCCGGTGGCCGTCCGGGCACCGACACGGCGTTCGACACCGGCCAGATCAAGGTCGGCCGCCGGCTGGCCATTAAGATCCTGAACGCCTCCAGATTCGTCCTGGGCCTGGGCGAGGGGGGCGGGGAGGTCACCGAGCCGATCGACCTGTCGATGCTGGCCCGGCTGTCGGAGGTGGTCCACGAGGCCACCGAGGCCTTCGAGGGCTACGACTACACCCGCGCGCTGGAGCGGACCGAGCGGTTCTTCTGGGAGTTCTGCGACGACTACCTGGAGCTGGTCAAGGCCAGGGCCTACGACGACGCGAACGAGGGTGACGGGGGCGGCGGGGGCGGCGGGAGCGCTGCGGCGCGGTCGGCGCACGCGGCGCTGCGCGAGGCGCTCGACGTCATGCTCCGGCTGTTCGCCCCGTTCCTGCCCTTCGTCACCGAGGAGGTCTGGTCCTGGTGGCGCGAGGGCTCGGTGCACCGGGCCGCCTGGCCGCGGGCGCGCGGGCGGGGAGGCGATCCCGAGCTGCTGCCCGTGGTGGCCGCCGTCCTCGGCCGGGTCCGCAAGGCCAAGTCCGACGCCCGCCTGTCCATGCGCGCGGAAGTCTCCCGGCTGACCGTCACCGGCTCGGGGGTCGCCCTCGTGCGCCTGGCGCAGGACGACCTGTGCGGGGCGGGCGTCATCGACGAGTTCGTGCTCCAGGAGGGCGAGGGGGACCTGCTGGTGGAGGTCGCCCTCACCTGACCCCGGGCGCACGCGAATCTGTCCCCGCCGTCGGGGGATCCTGCCGTACGGTCGAGGCAGGACAGGTGAGAGGAGGACAGGCATGCCGCCAGGATGTGGCAACTGCAGCTGCTACCTCGAAGACAGGGTGATCTCCCGCCCGCCGGACGAGCGCTGACCTCAGCCCGGTGAGCGCCCGCCCCTGACCGGGCGGGCGCTCACCCCGGTCGTCCGAGGGGCCCGAAGGCCGGGCGGCGGCGCGGGCCCGCGCGTAGCCGCAGGTCCGGACCGGCTGGAATCCTCCGGGCTCATCCGTTCCGTCCGTGCAGAGCGCTTCAAACCCTCGCGCATTTCTCCTCCCGGCGTGACAGTCTGGTCACGTGATCTCCGATCGGGAACGCCTGACCAGCCTGGTGCCTCGCGCGTTGCTGCGCATCGCGATGTGGAGCCTCTGCCTGATCATCATCGGCTGGGCGGTCTTCTACTTCGCGCAGTTCATCGCGACGTTGCGGATCGTGGTGCTGCCGGTGGCCATCGCGCTCCTGCTGACCGCGCTGCTGTTCCCGCTCACCCGGCGGTTCGGCGCGATGGGCATGCGGCCCATCTACGCGACCTGGCTCACGATGATCATCGCGCTCACCGTGCTCGGCGGCACCGGCTGGATCATCGGGGTGCGCGCCAACGACGAGTTCCCCGGTCTCGTCGACCAGGTGCGCGAGACGGCCAAGACGGTGGAGAACTGGCTCTACACCGGGCCGCTGCACCTGCAGCCGACCCAGATCACCAGCTGGGTCGACGAGATCGGCAGGCAGATCACCACCCAGCGCAACCAGATCACCCAGACGGTCCTCACCGGCGCCACGGTGGCGCTGGAGGTGCTGGCCTCCATCGTGCTGCTGCTGTTCGTGACGTTCTTCCTGCTCAAGGACGGCGACCGGATCTGGTCGTGGTTCCTGAAGGGCTTCGGCGGCGTCGCGCCCCGCGTCGACATGGCCGGGCGGGCCGCCTGGGTGACGCTCTCCCACTACGTGCAGGGCACGGTCGCGGTGGCCGCCGTGCACGGCGTGATCATGGGCATCGTGCTCGCGGGGATGGGCGTGCCGCTCTGGGCGCCGCTCGCGGTGATGATCTTCCTGGCCAGTTTCATCCCCATCGTCGGCATCTTCATCGCCGGTTCCGTGGCGACCCTGGTCACCCTCGGCGCCAAGGGCCCGATCTACGCCCTGATCTTCCTCGGCATCCTGCTCGTGGAGCAGCAGCTGGAGAACCACGTGCTCCAGCCGCTCATCGTCGGCAGGGTGCTCCACTTCCACCCGCTGGCGATCATCCTGGTGCTGGCGGTGGGCGGCATCCTGGCGGGCATCGCCGGGGCCGCCGTGGCGGTGCCGGTGGCCGCCGTGATCTACCGCGCGCTGCCCGAGCTCACGGGCCGCTCCCACCTGGCGCTGCCACCGGCCCCGCCCCACCCCGATCCCGGGGATCCCGGGGATCCCGGGGATCCCGGGGATCGGAGCGGCCCCGGCGATCCCGGCGGCCCAGGTGGTCCCGGCGATCCGGACCCCGATCCCGGAGGCCGGGCACCGGCGGGTGCGGCGGGAAAGCCGGTGAATGAGGAATCACCGCAGCCCAGGGGGTAACGTTCTGCCCCGTGACCCGTTCCGCCCTGACCACCCCCCCGCCGGACGCGACCCGCCCGGCGCCGCTTCCCGGCGCGCCCGCTCCCGGCACCCCGCTCGGCCCCCACTACAGCCGCTGCTTCGGCTGCGGCGCCGGGCACCCGAACGGCCTGCACCTGACCGCCCTCACCCCCGACGGGATCTCGGTGGTCGCCGAGTTCACCGTGGAGGAGACCCACCAGGGCGCGCCGGGCCTGGCGCACGGCGGCGTGCTCGCCGCGGCGATGGACGAGGTCATCGGCATGTCCGTGTGGCTCTTCCAGCGCCCCTACGTCACCGGCCGGCTGGAGACCGACTATCTCGCGCCGGTTCCGGTCGGCACCGTCCTGCATATGCGTGCCTGGTGCAACGGCATGTCCGGCAGGAAGGCGTACCTTGAGGCTGAGGGCCGGATCGGTTCCCCGGACGGGCCGGTCGCCGTGCGGGCCGCGGCGCTCTTCATCGAGGTGGCCATGGAGCATTTCGCCAAGCACGGCGACATCCAGACGATCGCCGACGAGCACCACGAGTACGAGGTGAACCCGTGACCCACACCGTCGAGGTGCTGATCCACCGGCTCGACGCAGACCTGCCGCCGCCCTCGTACGCCCACCCGGGCGACGCGGGCGCGGATCTCCACGCCGCCGAGGACGTCGAGCTCCTGCCCGGGGAGCGGGCCGTGGTCGGCACCGGGCTTGCGATCGCCCTGCCCGACGGGTACGCCGCGTTCGTCCACCCGCGCTCGGGCCTGGCCTCCAGGCACGGCGTGACGCTCGTCAACGCGCCCGGCACCGTCGACGCGGGATACCGGGGCGAGATCAGGGTGACGCTGATCAACACCGACGCCAAGGACGCCGTACGGCTGCGCAGGGGTGACCGCATCGCGCAGCTGGTGATCCAGAAGGTGGAGAAGGCGGCGTTCCACGAGGTGGAGCGGTTGCCGGGATCGGCGCGAGGCGCCGGCGGGTTCGGGTCCACCGGCCGCTGACAGGGAGCGAACCCGGCGAGGCGGGCGCGGTGACCGGTGGTGATCGGTGACCGGGGCGCGCCCCCGGCCCGCGGGCCGCCCGCCGCGCCCGGCGGGGGACGAGTGACCAGTGAATCTTCAAGGAGCGTGAGGAAAGTGTTCGGACGTAACCGCCGTGAGAAGTCCCCGGCAGCCAAGGCCGTGGTGGAGGAGGTCGAGCGGGTCCCGTCGCGGGAGTCGGGGCCGTGGGACGCCGACGAGGCCCACCCCGAGCGGGAGCGGGTCGACCTCGGGGGCATGCGCCTGCCGGTCGGCGCCGGGTTCGAGGTGCAGCTCAACCTGGCCGGTGACCAGATCGTCGGCGCGGTGGTCCTGTTCGAGGGCAGCGCCCTGCAGGTGCACGCCTTCGCGGCGCCCAAGCGGAGCGGGATCTGGGACGAGGTCAGGGCCGAGCTGGCCGAGGGGGTCAAGGGCGCCGGGGGCACCGCCGAGGAGCGGGAGGGGCCGTTCGGCGTCGAGCTGGCCGCCCGGATCCCCGCGGAGGGCGGCGAGCAGCCGGTCCGCTACATCGGGGTCGACGGGCCGCGCTGGTTCCTGCGCGCGGTGATCAGCGGGAAGGCCGCCGAGGACGCCGCGGTCGCCGCGACGCTGGAGGGTGTCGTCCGGGACATAGTCGTGGTACGCGGCGACGAGCCGATGGCCCCCAAGGAGGCGATCGAGCTCCGGCTCCCGCCCGAGGCCAGGCAGGCCGCGGAGCAGCAGGCCGCCGGGGGCGACGTGCCCGACCTCAACCCGTTCGACCGGGGGCCGGAGATCGCCGAGATCCGCTGACGGGGCGGATCGCGTACGCTGGTTCGACTCGTGTGTGAAGGAGAGGTCCGTGGGTTCTCAGGAGCCGCATAAACAGAGCGGTTTGCGGGGATTCTTCCGCCGGCTCACCGCCGGTCAGGCCGAATTGGAGGCCGACGAGCTCCAGCAGGACCTCGACCGCCACGGTGCCACGCCCATCGTCTCGTGCGGCGTGCGCCGTCGCTTCTGCGTGACCGGCACGCTGCGCACGGTGACGCTGCGCCCCCGCGGGGGCGCCCCGGCGCTGGAGGCCGAGCTTTACGATGGTTCCGATGTGATCGACCTGATATGGCTGGGCCGCAGGAAGATCGCCGGGATCGAGCCGGGGCGTCTGGTGCTGGCGGAAGGGCTCGTCAGCGTGCAGGATGGCCGCAAAGTCATGTTCAATCCGAGATACGAGCTGCGCCCAGCGGGCGGTGCGTGAGTGATTGACGATCACGAGACGGTGAGCGAGAAGATGACCACCACCGGCGAGACCGCCGCGCACGATACGGTCGAGGCCGCGATCCGCAGCCAGCTTGCCAAGGCCTTCGGCGGAGTGCGGGGCGTCATCGAGGCGGCCGTGCCCACCATCGCCTTCACCGGCATGTGGATCACCACCTCCGACCTGAAGATGTCCCTGATCGTCAGCATCTCGGCCGCGGTGCTGCTGCTCGTCGTGCGGCTGCTGCAGCGCTCGACGCCGCAGTTCGTGGTCAACAGCCTGATCGGCATCGGCATCGGCGCGTTCTTCGCCTCCCGCACCGGTCAGGCGGAGGACGTCTTCCTGCCGGGCATCCTCTACAACGCCGGATACTCCGTGGTGATGCTGCTGTCGATCGTCACCCGCTGGCCGGTGGTGGGCTTCCTCATCGGATCCGTCACCGGCGACCCGACCGCGTGGCGCGCGGATCCGGCCGTGGTGAAGCTGTGCACCAGGCTCACCTGGCTGCTGATGATCCCGTGCGTGGTCCGGGTGGCGGTGCAGCTCCCCGTCTACCTGATCGGCCGGGACGACGCCGTCGCCGAGCTGGGCATCCTCAAGATCGCGATGGGCTGGCCGCTCCAGGTCGCGGCGCTCGCCGCGATGGTGTGGCTGCTGGCCAAGGGCAGGACCCCGGTGCGGCCCGCGGTCTCCTGACCGCCGGGCCCAGGCCCCGGCTGGGAACCGGCCGGGGTGGCGTGCGGGGCGGGAAGGCCCCTGCTCAGTGGGGCGTGCGGTGCGGGGACAGGAGCTCGGCCAGCTCCTCCTCGACCTCCTGGCTGGCCACGAACATCAGCTCGTCACCGGCCTCCAGCGGGTCGTCTGCGGTGGGCACCAGCACCCGGCCCTCGCGCAGGATCGCGACCAGGGCGGTGTCGTTGGGCCACGGCACCGAGCCGGCGCGCTGGCCGACGACCGGGGCGTCCTCGGGCAGGGTGAGCTCGACCAGGTTGGCCTGGCCCTGGCGGAAGGTCATCAGCCGCACCAGGTCGCCGACGCTGACCGCCTCCTCCACCAGCGCGCTCAGCAGGCGCGGGGTCGAGACGGCCACGTCGACGCCCCACGACTCGTTGAACAGCCACTCGTTCTTGGGGTGGTTGATCCTGGCGACCACGCGCGGGACGCCGTACTCCGTCTTGGCGAGCAGCGAGACCACGAGGTTGACCTTGTCGTCGCCGCTGGCGGCGACGACCACGTGGCACTCGGCCAGGCCCGCCTCGTCCAGCGAGGAGATCTCGCAGGCGTCGGCGAGCAGCCACTCCGCCCGCGGCACCGTATCGATCTTGATGGCCTTGGGGTCGATGTCGACGAGCAGGACCTCGTGGCCGTTCTCCAGGAGCTCGGCGGCGATCGACCGGCCGACCGCTCCCGCGCCGGCGATGGTGACGCGCATCAGTGCTCCTCCTCCGGTGCCCCGGACAGCACCTTGTTGATGCGGTCCATGTCGGCCTCGACCGCCATGACGTGCAGCACGTCGCCCTCCTGCACCACCGAGTCGTTCCTGGGCAGCAGGGTGTCGCCGATCCGGTTGATGAACGCCAGGCGGGTGCCCGCCGCCGCCTCCAGGTCTCTCGTCGGGGTGCCGATCCAGCCGGGGTGGTAGGCCACCTCCGCGAGCACCACGCACCCGCTGGGGTCGCGCCAGAGCGGCTCGGCGCCCTCGGGCAGGACGCGGCGCAGGATCTGGTCGGCGGTCCAGCGGACCGTGGCGACGGTGGGGATGCCCAGCCGCTGGTAGACCTCGGCGCGCCGGGAGTCGTAGATCCTCGCCACGACGTTGTCCACGCCGAACGTCTCGCGGGCGACCCTGGCGGAGATGATGTTCGAGTTGTCGCCGCTGCTCACCGCCACGTAGGCGCCCGCGGCCTCGATGCCCGCCTCTTCCAGCACGTCCCGGTCGAAGCCGATCCCGGTCACCCTGCGACCCCTGAAACCCGCCCGCAGGCGGCGGAACGCCTGCGGGTCACGGTCGATGATCGCGACCGAGTGGCCGCTGTCCTCAAGGATGTGCGCCAGGGTCGAACCGACCCGGCCACACCCCATGATCACGATATGCATGCTCCCCCGCCGGTCGCTGTGAGGCGGATCTTGATCCCGATGTATTCAGCCAGTATGGACCGCCCCGGGAGTGCCGCGTGAGTGGGGCCGAGTAATAACGGCTAGCATCTGCAGACGTGTCGAAGGTGACGGACCTTGTCAAACGCCTTTTCATCGGGCGGGCGCTGCGCAGTACGCAGCTGCACGAGCAGCTGCTCCCCAAGCGCATCGCGCTGCCCGTCTTCGCGAGCGACGCCCTCTCGTCCGTGGCCTACGCCCCGCAGGAGATCCTGGTCATCCTCTCCCTCGCGGGGGTCTCCTTCTACCACTTCAGCCCCTGGGTGGCCCTCGCCGTCGTCGTGGTGATGCTCACCGTCGTGGCGTCGTACCGGCAGAACGTGCACGCCTACCCCAGCGGGGGCGGCGACTACGAGGTCGCCACCGTCAACCTCGGCCCGAACGCGGGCCTGACCGTCGCCAGCGCCCTGATGGTCGACTACGTGCTGACCGTCGCGGTCTCGGTCGCCAACGGCGTCGACTACGTGGGCGCCACCATCCCCTACGTCGCCGAGCACAAGCCGCTGGTCGCGATCGTCATCGTGGTGCTGCTGACGATCGTCAACCTGCGCGGGATCCGGGAGTCGGGCGCGGCCTTCGCGATCCCCACCTACGCCTTCATGTTCGCCGTCCTCGGCCTGGTCGCGTGGGGCGCCTTCCGGGTGCTCGTCCTCGGCGACGAGCTGCACGCGCCCACCTCGGGGTACGAGATCGTCGCCGAGCAGTCGAACCTGACCTCCTTCGCGGCGGCCTTCCTGATCCTGCGCGCGTTCTCCTCCGGCTGTGCCGCCCTCACCGGCGTCGAGGCGATCAGCAACGGCGTGCCCGCCTTCCGCAAGCCCAAGAGCAGGAACGCCGCGACCACCCTGCTGATGATGGGCCTGGTCTCGGTGACCATGTTCGTCGGCATCATCACCCTGGGGCTCGCCTCGGGGGTCAAGGTCGCCGACCCCGCCGTCGCCTACCGCGACGTCCTGATCGACGGCAAACCCGCCGGGCCCGGCTACTACCAGCAGCCGATCATCGCCCAGGTGGCCGACGCGGTCTTCGGCAACGGCTCGCTCCCCTTCTTCGTCATCGCCGCCGTCACCGCGCTGATCCTGTTCCTCGCCGCCAACACCGCCTTCAACGGCTTCCCGGTGCTCGGCTCGATCCTGGCCCAGGACCGCTACCTGCCCCGCCAGCTGCACACCCGGGGCGACCGGCTCGCCTTCTCCAACGGCATCGTGATCCTCGCCGCCGGGGCCTGCCTGCTGCTGTGGGGCTTCGACGCCGACGTCAGCCGCCTGCTCAACCTCTACATCGTGGGCGTCTTCGTGTCGTTCACGCTGAGCCAGATCGGCATGGTCAGGCACTGGACCCGGCACCTGAGGACCGAGACCGACCTGAAGGTCCGGCACCAGATGCACCGCTCGCGGACCATCAACTTCTTCGGCGGCGTGATGACCGGCGTGGTGCTGGTGGTGGTGCTGGTCACCAAGTTCACCCACGGGGCGTGGATCGTCTGCGTGGCCATGCCGGTGCTGTTCCTGATGATGAAGGGCATCCACCGCCACTACGAGAACGTGGCCGCCGAGCTCGCCGTCGCCGAGGACTCCCAGGTGGACGAGTCGATGCTGCCCGCGCGCAACCACGCCATCGTCCTCGTCTCCAAGATCCACAAGCCGACCCTGCGCGCCCTCGCCTACGCCCGCGCCACCCGCCCCTCCAAGCTGGAGGCGATCACCGTGGGGGTTGAGGGCCCCGAGGCCAGGGCGCTGCAGGAGGAGTGGGAACGGCGCGGCATCCCGGTGCCGCTGAAGATGCTCGACTCGCCCTACCGCGAGATCACCCGGCCGATCCTGGAGTACGTCAAGTCGCTGCGCCGCCGCTCGCCCCGCGACGTGGTGAGCGTCTACATCCCCGAGTACGTCGTCGGCCACTGGTGGGAGCACATCCTGCACAACCAGAGCGCGCTGCGGCTCAAGGGCCGCCTGCTGTTCCAGCCCGGCGTGATGGTCATCAGCGTGCCCTGGCAGCTGCACTCCTCCGACCGGCTCAAGGGCCGCCCCGAGCCCTTCGCGCCGGGCGCCGTACGCCGTCCGCGCCCGGAGGCGGCACGGGACGAGGACGTCAAGGCATAACCTTTCGTATGCGCTCCTGACGCGAGGAGGCTCGACCGACGACGGATTTTCCCTTGGGGGCAAACGACCATGGCCATCGAACTGACGGTAGGACCGGTTGCGCACGGTGGCTGGTGCGTCGCCCGCCACGACGGCCGGGTCGTCTTCGTACGGCACGCGCTGCCCGGCGAGCGGGTCACCGCCGAGATCACCGAGGAGACCACCCGGTTCCTGCGGGCCGACGCGGTCGAGATCCTGGAGCCCTCCGCCGACCGGGTGACCCCGCCGTGCCCGTTCGCGGGGCCCGGCCGCTGCGGCGGCTGCGACTGGCAGCACGCCTCCCTCGACGCCCAGCGCCGCCTGAAGGCCGACGTGGTGGCCGAGCAGCTCGAGCGGCTGGCCTCGATCGACTGGAAGGGCGTCGTCGAGGAGGTCCCCGGAGCCCCGGACGGGCTCGGCTGGCGGACCCGCGTCCAGTTCGCCGTCGACCGCGAGGGCGGCCTGGGCCTGCGCCGCCACCGGTCCCACGACGTCGAGCCGGTGGACGCCTGCCTGATCGCCCACCCCGAGGTGGAGAACGTCGGCGCCGAGGTCATGAACTGGCGCAACGCCTCCTCGGTCGAGGTCATCGCCTCCAGCACCGGCGACCAGGCGGTCGTGGTCGCGCCCAAGCCCCGGCGCACGGTGGCTGTGCCCGACCTCGACACGAGCGTGGCCGTCTTCGTCGACGAGGGCAAGGGCCGCAGCCGCGTCGTCCACGGCCGCAACCATCTCGTCGAGCGCGTCGGCGAGCGCGACTTCCAGGTCACCGGCAGCGGCTTCTGGCAGGTGCACCCGGGCGCCGCCGCCACCCTGCTCGACGTCGTCCTGGAGTTCGCCGCCCCGCGGCCGGGGGAGTGGGCCCTCGACCTCTACTGCGGCGTCGGGCTGTTCGCCGCCGGGCTGGCCGAGGCGGTCGGTCCCGAGGGGGCCGTGTTCGGCGTCGAGTCCGAGTCCGTGGCCGTCCGCGACGCCGAGCGCAACCTCCGCGACCTGCCCCAGGCCCGCTTCGCCAGGGGACGGGTGGAGAACGCCCTCGACCGCTTCGGCATCGAGCGCGCGGACCTGGTCGTCGTCGACCCGCCCAGGGCGGGCCTGGGCCGTGACGTCGTCGACAGCCTGACGACCCTCCAGGCGACCCGGATCGTGTACGTCTCCTGCGACCCGGCCACCCTCGCCCGCGACCTGGCCTGGTTCGCCGAGCGAGGCTACCGCCTCGCCGACCTGCGGGCTTTCGACGCCTTTCCGATGACGCACCACGTGGAGTGCGTGGCCCACCTGGTCAGCGAATCGGCCTAGTCTCCGACCTGGGGAGATGTGGCGAATGGTGTTTCATCGAGCCCCAGGGGGACCCCGTGGATCGCACGATCCACGGCGGTTGTTCACCCTTCCTCACGTGAAGGTCAACGAACAGCGAGACCATCGGACGCGGCGGAGATCGTTTCGTCGGGACCTCCAAGCCGGTTCGAGCAGGCCGGACCCGGGCTCCGCCCCTCACGCCCTCGACACGAACGAGCGGCTCGGCCTGCTGCCCGCCTGCTACGAACGCAATTCCAAGGAGATGTGCGAGGACAGCGCGCGAAGAAAGCCCGGCGCGTCGAAGATCTCGCCGGCGGAGGCGACGCCGACCGTCCTGGTCTGTCCCGTGAGGATGCGGTGGACCGCCTCCACCGCGAGCGGCGCGGTGACGGCGTAGATGTCCCGGCCGCCGGCCACGGCGCGCCGTTCGTCGCCGCCGGAGCGCACGACGACGTCGACGAGGAAGGTCTGCGCGGACCGCCCCCGCTCGTCGACCGGAACCGGCGTCGATGTGTCCGGGGCCGACAGGTCCCTGGCCGCCTCGACCGTCATGTAGGTGCGCACCTCGGGGATGGACAGGTGGCTGGGAACGGTGACGACATCGGCCATCGTGAACTCCGCGATGACCTCCCGGGGGCCCATCGGGTCGGGGAAGGGCCACTTGAGGGTCGTCGCGTCGTCCTGGCGATAGTCCAGCCGCCCGTTCCTGTACACGACGCGTGCGCCGCCCCGCCGCTGCCGGGAGACCGCTCCCGCGACCCGCGTCCCGTCCGTGGGCTGCCAGCCGCTCAGCCCGTACGCGATGTGCGCCTCGTCGGCTGCCGTCCAGTCGCCCATCGCCGCGGTGGTCAGCAGGTCGCCGAGGCCGCCGTAGAAGGCCATCGCGGGGACGATCACCGCTCCCGCGGTGCGGGCGCGGTCGGTGAAGTGCGCGAACGTGTCGATGTTGGCCTCGATCTCGGCCGCCACGTCCACGTACGCGATCCCGGCGCGCAGCGCCGCCTCGATCACGGGGGCGGCCGTCGTGGCGAAGGGCCCGGCACAGTTGATCACGGCTGCCGCCCCGGCCAGCGCGCGGTCGAGCGAGACCGGATCGCCGACCGACGCCGGCCGGACCTCGAGTCCGGGATGGGACGCCGCCAACGCCTGCAGCTTGCCGGCGTCGCGGCCGGAGAGAACCGGGACAAACCCGCGCTCCCGTAGCTCCGCCACCACGAACCGCCCGGTGTGCCCGTACGCGCCGAACACCGCTACCGTCTGCCCCGATCCCATGTGCTCTCCCCTGTGCTCGAATGATCCACTGCGGACATCCTGACGGCGGCGGGCAGCCGACCGTGAGTGTCCGGAACGCCATGACTCGTACAATTCCGGACATGAGCACTGTCGCGCTGGCTGTCACCGACGGCACGCTGCACTTCGAACTGTCCTTGGCACACGAGGTCTTCGCCGCCGCCCCGGACGGCGTGACGGTCCCCTGGTACGACGTCACCGTCTGCGGGCCGGTCGCCGTGCGGGTCGGCCGATTCCGGCTGGAGCCCGACCTCGGGCTCGACCGGCTCCGGCACGCCGACACCGTGATCGTCCCCGGAAGGGCCGACATCGACGAGGATCCGCCCGCCGACCTGGTCGACGCGGTGCGCGCGGCTCACGAGGCGGGCGCGCGCGTGGCCTCCCTCTGCACGGGCGCGTTCGTGCTGGCCGCAGCCGGCCTGCTGGACGGAAAGCGCGCGACCACGCACTGGGCGCACACCGAGGCTCTGGCCGCCCGCCACCCCCGGGTGGAGGTCGACCCGGACGTGCTCTACGTCGACAACGGCAGCGTGCTCACCTCCGCCGGCAAGGCCGCCGCGCTTGACCTCTGCCTGCACCTCGTCCGCCTCGACCACGGCGCGTCGATCGCCAACGCCGTCGCCCGCCGCCTGGTCGTACCACCGCACCGGGCCGGCGGCCAAGCCCAGTTCGTCGCCACCCCGGTGCCCGCCCAGGACGACCACCCGCTCGCCGCCCTGTTTCCCTGGATCATCGAACGGCTTGACCAGCCGCTGACAGTGGAGGACCTGGCTCGCCGGGCGCGGATGAGCTCACGCCACCTGGGCCGCCACTTCAAAGCGGCGACCGGCACCACCCCCCTGCGATGGCTGTTGACCCAGCGGATCCGCCACGCCCAGGAACTGCTGGAGAAAACCGACGACAGTATCGACACCGTCGCGGCGGCCACCGGCATGGGCACCGCCACGACGCTGCGCCGGCACTTCAACCGCACGGTCGGCGTGCCCCCGGACACCTACCGCCGCACCTTCCGCTCACGGCCCCGCTGACCCCCGAGGCCGGCGCCTGCCCACACCATGCGATCAGCCGCCGACCGGTGCTGTGGCCGGAAACCTCTGCCGGTCTCGCGTGTAGCCGCCGGCGTCGGTTGGATGTGTCGTACACGTCCGGCCCGCGCGAGGAGGCGCGGTGGGAGAACCGGTCAGCGTACGAAGACAGATGGACGCCGAGGGGCGGAAGCTGCGGCAGATCGTGCGCCGGGGCAGCACCGGTTCGGCCCGGTATCGGCGGGCGATGATCCTGCCGGCCTCTGCCGGGGGGTAACACCGTCCCGGTGATCGCGCGCCTGGTGGATCGCAGGCTCCGGTCACCCCGACCACACCGTCCAGACCTGGGCTCTGCACGGCCTACCCGCGCTGGCGCAACGTCAACGCCCGCCACCCCGACGTCCTGGCCGCCCAACGCCGTGAACGCGCCCGCGTCCGCAGCGAGAAACGCGTCCGCTGTGGCGGCCGACCACTGTCAGCTGCCGCCCGACCGCCCAACGTTTCCGGTCACAGCACTAACCGGGCTCGGCGCCGGTTGTCCGGGTCCTCCCGCGCCGGGCCAGCAGGAGGAGGGCGGCGAGCTGCGCGAGGGCGGCGGCGCCGAGGACGCCGACGGTGATCTCCTCCCGCCAGGCGGGGAGGTGCTCGGTGAAGCCCGACTGCTCGTTCGAGTACATCATCAGGTTGTTCAGGGCCATGAGCGGCAGCATCAGCAGGTAGAGGAGCGTGAAGACGCCGACGAGCAGCAGCGTGCGCGAGCCGGCGCCGTGCCCGCGCAGGCGGATCCCGTACAGGGCCAGGGCGACGGCGGGCACGAGGGCGAAGGCGCACCCCAGCACCATGAGTTCCAGCGCGGAGTCGGCCTCCCAGAAGGACGCGGGAGGGGCTGTGGCGCGGGCGATCCGATCGGACACGAGGTTGGCCGCGGCGAAGACCAGCAGGAAGGCCAGCGGGAGCGAGAGGAGCCACGCGCTCCGCGGGGAGGGCGGAAGGACCGCGTCCCGGCGTACGACGCCGCGCACGGTGGAGAGCTGGGCGATCGCGGCGGCGGCGAGGAGCACGCCGAGCAGCGGCGGGTACCACGGCGGCGACAGCGCGCCCATGTCGAAGGGCATCGTGGCGTATCCCCCCGACGGGTCGGGAAACCACTCGTCGTAGCCGGTGACCGGGTTCAGGACGTAGACGACCGGCATCGCGGCCACGTAGGCGGCGCTCAGGAAGCCCGTCCCGAGCACGAGGCTCACGGGCCGGCGCGACCCGAACTCGACGACGCCGAACAGCAGGGCGGCGGCGACGAAGAAGGCGCCGAGCAGGGCGAGGCGACCCTGGACGAAGGGGACGAAGGCGTCGATCGCCTGGGGCACCACGTGCTCGTTCACCTCGGCGGGGGCGCCGGGAAGGCGCCCGCGCACATCGCGGGCGGCGAAGAAGCCGACGATGACCACGAGGAGCCCGAACGGCAGTGGAAACCATGTCATTTTGCCCATAGCGATCGATGATCGCATGGGGTGATCGCATGGGGTGATCACTTCAAGCCCGGCACGGCCTCGTGGCCGGGCCGGCCGTGAGCGTGTTGTACTACCGGTTTCCCGGTGTGCTCGCGTCGTGGACCAGGAGGGCGATCTGGACCCGGTTGTTGAGATCCAGCCGGGTCAGGATCCGTGACACGTGCGTCTTCACCGTCGGCAGCGCCAGATGCAGCTCCCGCGCGATCTCCGCGTTGGAACGGCCGCGCCCGACCGCCAGGGCCACCTCCCGCTCCCGCTCGGCCAGCAGCGCCAGCCGGGCACGGGCCGCGGCGGCCCGGTCGCCCTGTTCGGAGCTGTCCGTCACCTGCTCGATGAGGCGGCGAGTGACGGCGGGGGAGAGGACCGGATCTCCGGCGGCCACCGTCCGGACGGCCGTGACGATGTCCCGCGGCGGGGTGTCCTTGAGGAGGAACCCGGCCGCGCCGGCGCGCAGCGCCCGCAGCACGTGCGCGTCGGTGTGGAAGGTGGTCAGGACCAGCACCTCCGGGGCGCCGGGACGGGCCCGGAGCCTCTCGGTCGCGGCCAGCCCGTCGACGCCCGGCATCCGGATGTCCATCAGCACCAGGTCGGGTCCGTACGCGGTGACCAGGGCGGGGACCTCGGCCCCGTCGGCGGCCTCCGCGACGACCTCGATGTCCGGGGCGCCGCCCAGCATCAGGCGCAGCCCGGCCCGCACGATCGCGTCGTCGTCGACCAGCAGGACGCGGATCACCTCATCCCCCTCCCGCGCCGCCGGACCTCTGCTGACCCGCGCTACCGGACTTCTGACCTGCGTTGCCGATCCGCTGACCTGCGTTGCCGAACTGCTGACCCGCGACGGGTTCCGCGCCGCCGGACTTCTGACTCGCGACGGGTTCCGCGCCGCTGAACCTCTGACCCGCGACGGATTCCGCGCTGCCGGACCTCTGGCCCGCGCTGTCGAATCGCCGGCCCGCGACGGACGCGATGTCCGCCGCGGGCCAGGGTAGCCAGGCGCGGACCAGGAAACCACCGTCGGCGGGACCGGCCGTCAGCTCACCGCCCGCCAGGCGGGCCCGTTCGGCGAGCCCGATCAGTCCCTGCCCGCGGCCTTCGCCCCTGTCCGCCCTGACGCCTTCGCCCTCGTACGCGCCGACACTTTGGCTTCGGCCCGTCATGATGTTTTCGGCCCGGTCCGCTCTGAGGCTTTCGTGTCCGTCGGCGCCGGAGGCCGGAGCCGGGCAGGGTGGTGGCGTGTTGCGGACCTCCACCGCGAGCCCGCCGGCCGGGCTCCCGGTCACCTCCACCGCGACCGCCGCGCCGGGCGCGTGCTTGCGCGCGTTGGTCAGCGCCTCCTGGACGATCCGGTACGCCGTACGCCCCACCACGGGCGTCGGCGCAGGCCCCTCCGGCGGCCCGGTCAGCTCGATCCGGCCGCCCGTCGCCCGCGCCTCCGCCACCAGCCTGGCCAGGTCCGCCAGTTCCGGTTGCGGGCGCTCGCCCTCCTCCGGCCCGGCCCGCAGCACCCCGATCACCTCGCGCAGGTCGCGCAGGGCCAGGTGGGCGCTCTCCCGGATCACCCCGGCGGCCCGCGCCACCTCCTCCGTGGGCGCGCCCGGGTTGAACTCCAACGCTCCCGCGTGGACGCTCAGCAGCGACAGCCGATGACCGAGCACGTCGTGCATCTCGCGGGCGATCTCCTCCCGCGTCTCCCGCCGGACCCACTCGGCCCGCAGCTCCGCGTCCGCCTCGGCCAGTTCGGCGCGCTCGCGCAGCGAGGCGATCAGCTGCCGCCGGGAGCGCCGGAACAGCCCCCACCCGATGGCCCCGGCGATCAGCGCGAAGTACGTCAGCGCCGAGCCCGCGCGGTCGTCGGACAGCTCCGCGAGCCGCCACAGGAAGACGGGCAGCGGTGCGAAGGCCAGCGCGGCCACCCACGCCGTGACCCGCCACGGCCGGGTGGCTGCCACCGTGAAGACCGCGACCATCGCCGGGCCGGTCAGATAGTGCGCGTAGGTGCCCGCCAGCAGCAGAGTCACCGCGAGCGGCACCGGCCAGCGCCGCCGCAGGAGCACCGCCGCGCACCCCAGCCCGCCGACCACCTGGTCGACGTCCCGCAACAGGGGATCGAGGTCCTCGGGGACCGGTATGGACTGTGAGCTGACGGCGGCGAAGCAGGCGGCGAAGAGGAACAGCGCAAGATCGGCGACCCAGTCACGGCGGGTGCGGTGAATGCGGCGCATACCTCGAGAATCTACGCGGCCCCCGCCCGCGACCGGGTGTCCGCGTGGCGGCCGGATACTTAAGTACGACTTCCGGGCCACCGGAGGCCGACCTTGGTCACCACCCGGCCGTCTTGAGCCCGATCCGGTGGCCGGTACCGCACGCCTACCGTCGGGCCATGACCTCAACCACCCCGAAGTCCCCGCTGGCGGCCCTGTCCGGCCTTGTCTGTTTCATCCTCGTCGTCGGCGGCGCGAGCGGCCTCCTGCACGAGTGGCTCGGCTGGATCCACTTCATGGGCTTCGTCCGTTTCCTCGTCCCCGGCGGCTACGAGATCTACAGCTACGTCATCATGATCGTCCTCGGCCTCGCGGTGGGCGCGGCCGGTGACGCGGTCACGCGCCGGGGCCGGGGATGACCCGCCGGGTCTCCACGGGCCCCGGCCTCGCCGCACGCTACCCGGACACCTCCTCGGCGGCCTGTTCCGCCAGCCGGGTCCGCAGGGCCCAGCGCACGGCCGGTCCGGTGGCGAGGCCGGACAGCGGGAACAGGCCGCCGAGCACCAGCCGGCCCGGGGTCCCCCAGGTGAGGATCAGCGTCGTGAGCGGCAGCGGGCCGGGCATCCTGGCGACCGCCGCGCCGGATCCGAAGAAACCCTGGTACTGCCCCTGCCTGTCGGCCGGGGCTCGCCGCGAGCCGTACGGAGGGCAACTCTAGGGAGCTCATTGGTCCCATGTAAGATCCAATACGACGAGGATCCACTGGGCCAATATGAGGAGGCGCGATGGACTTCCACGTGAGCCTCACCGGTCGCGGTGACCTGTCCGCCCGCATCTACCGGCAGCTCCTGGACGCCGTCCTCGACGGCCGCCTGCGCCCGGGGGAGCGCCTCACACCCACCCGCGAGCTGGCACGACGGCTCGACGTGTCGCGCAACACCGTGGCCGTCGCCTACGAGCGGCTCACCGCCGAGGGCGTTCTCGTCGGCCGGGTCGGGGCGGGCACCTTCGTGTGCGCCGAGCCTCTCGCCCGCACCCGTGCCAGGAACGCGCCCGCGGGCGGCGGCGTGCGTCCCCGCCGCCTCTGGCGCTCCCCGGACGCCTCCCCGGACGCCTCCCCGGACGCCTCCCCGGACGCCTCCCCGGACGCCTCCCCGGACGCCTCACCGGACGCCTCACCGGACGAGGCGGAGGGAGAGCCGGTCTACGACTTCAGGGTGGGCCTCCCCGACGCGGAGCTGTTCCCGCTCGAGACGTGGCGCAGGCTCGTCGCCCGCGAGCTGCGCCCGGCGCTGGTGCGCTCCGCCGGCTACGGCGCGCCCTCGGGGCACGCGGGCCTGCGGGAGGCCATCGCCCGCCACGTCGGCGTCTCCCGCTCGGTGCGGGCGAGCGCCGACGACGTGCTCGTCACGCAGGGAGCGCAGCAGGCGCTCGACCTGATCGGCCGCGTCATGATCGAGCCGGGCTGCCGGGTGGCCGTCGAGGAGCCGGGCTACCCACGGGCGAGGCTGCTGTTCCAATCCCTGGGCGCGCGGGTCGTCGGCGTGCCCGTCGACGGCGAGGGCCTGGACGTGGCCGCCCTCCCCGACTCCGCCCGCCTCGTCTACGTCACGCCGTCACACCAGTTCCCGCTGGGTACGCCGATGTCGCTCGGCCGCCGCACCGCGCTGCTCGAATGGGCCGGGCGGCGCGGTGCCGTGGTGATCGAGGACGACTACGACAGCGAGTTCCGCTTCGAGGACCGCCCGCTCGAACCGCTCCAGAGCCTCGACCGCAGCGGTCACGTCATCTACGTCGGCTCCTTCTCCAAGACGATGCTGCCGATGCTGCGACTGGGCTTCCTGATCGCCCCCGCCTCGCTCCAGCCCGCCCTCCGCGCGGCCAAGCGGCTCACCGACTGGAGCGGCGAGCTTCCCACCCAGGCGGCGCTGGCCGGTTTCATCGACGAGGGCCTCCTGGGGCGGCATGTCCGCAAGGCGACGCGCGAGTACGCGGCCCGCCACGAGCGGATCCTCACCATCCTCCGGCGTGACTTCCGCGACTGGCTGGAGCCGGTCCCCTCCGCCGCGGGCCTGCACCTCTGCGCCCACCTGACGCCGGACGCCGGGGTCGACACGGCCCTCGTGACGGCGTACGCGCGGGAGTCGGGCATCGGGCTGCAGGACCTCGCCGCCTACTACGGCGAGGCCCCCGCGCGGGCGGGGCTGGTGCTCGGGTACGGCGCGATCCCCCTGGAGCGGATCGAACCGGGCCTGAGGCGCCTCGCGGAGAACTTCCGCGAGGCCGGGAAATCCCATGGGCGGAGCTTCCGCTAGGCCGGAGGCTCTCGCCTCGGGAGGAGCCCGCGAAGGTTCGTCGGATGGGGCACTGAAACGTCCGGGAACGGGCCGCTGGAACGTCTGGCGGGATGGGACGGGCCGGGCCGCCTCCCGCTTGGTGTCCGGGGCCCCACGGCGCTTACGTGGGGATGCGCCGTCCCCACCCGGGCCTCTGCCGGAGGCGCTCGGCACGGCTTCGTACCGGTCTCGCCGGGCGATGGTCGCTTCCATCTTTCATCGCCTGTATCGGCTTCGCCGGGCCCGGTGACGGGGGAGGTCAGGCGCGCGTCAGCGGGAGCTCCGCCTGCAGTCTGTACGTGTCGTCCGCCGTCGTCCCGGCCCGTAACGTTCCCCCCATCGCGGACACGCGGACGGTGAGGTCGCGGATCCCCGACCCGCCGCTCCCGTTCGCCGGGGTCACCGGCCGGTCGTCGGCCGCGCCGCCGGCGGGCAGGAGCCCGTCGTTCACGATCCTCATCGTCAGCCGGTCGTCCCGGCAGGTCAGCGTGATCTCGCAGCTCTCCGCCCCGCTGTGCCGCAACAGGTTGGCGACCCCTTCGCGCAGCACCATGGCGAGCGTGGTCCGTACGTCCGGCGTGAGCGCGCAGGGTTCCAGCCGCAGGGTCACGTCGATGTCCACCGCGTCGAGCAGGGCCCGCGCGGACGCGATCTCGTCGTCGAGGGACGGCTCGCGGTAGGAGGAGGCCACGGCGCGTACGTCGGACAGTGCCCGGCGGGAGATGTCGAGGATCTCGGCCAGCTCCCGCCGGGCCCGCGAGGGGTCGCGGTCCATCAGCCGATGGGTCAGCTCGGACTTCAGGGTGACGGCGGACAGCGAGAGGCCGAGCAGGTCGTGCAGGTCGCGGGCGAAGCGCAGGCGTTCGCGGGTGACGGCGAGGTCGGCCAGCCCGGCGCGGGCGTCGTGCAGGTCCTGCACCATCGAGCGGAGGCGGGACAGGGCGAAGACCACCAGGCCGTGGTTGACGGTCACCAGGAAGCCGTACGTGACGCCGATCGAGTCACCGCCCAGCAGGAAGTGGGCGCCGCCCACGCTCACCACGACGGCGAGGAAGAGGGGCAGGCCGAACCGGGTGGGCAGGGTGAGCAGCAGGCTGCCCGCCAGCAGGCCGGGCAGGCCGAGGTAGGGGTTCTCGAACAGCGCGACGGGCAGGTAGGTGACCACGGCCTGCGCGGCCAGCAGCGCGTAGCCCAGCGGCGACCGTACGCGGGAGGCCGGGCGGCTGAAGAAGCCGAGCACCAGGCCCAGGGAGACGAGCACGCAGGCCCCGGCGACGAACGTACCGGCCGGGCTCATCCGCGCGACCGCGACGAAGACCGTGGCGTTGACCGCGTAGCCGGTGAACACCGCGGTGGCGACGGCCAGGCCCAGCCGGGGCGCCATGGCGGGACCGCGCTCGCGGCTCCCGCCCCGCACGCTCCACCCGCCGCTCCACCTGCCCTGCAGGCTCCACCCGCTCCACCCGCTCCACCCGCTCCATCCGCTCCACCCGCTCCACCCGCTCCACCCGCGCCGCTCGTGCCGAGAGGCGGCGGCGGGGACGCCGCCCTCGCCGCCCTCGTCGCGCAGGGGGATGACGGCGTGCAGGCGGTAGGTCTCCTCCGGGCCCACGGCCGCGGTCAGGGTGCCGCCCAGAGCCTCGACGCGGGACCTGAGGTTGCCGATGCCGTCGCCGTGGTCGCCGGGATCGCCCATGCCCCGGACACCGTCGTTGACGATCTCGATCGACACCGTGCGCTCGTCGCGGGCGACGGTGACGCCGCACCTCCCGGCCCCGCTGTGCCGCAGCAGGTTGGTGACGCCCTCGCGCAGCACGGTGGCGAGCACGGTACGGATCCGCGGCGGCAGGTCGCCCCCTTCGTACGTCACGGTGACGGCGACCTCGGCCGCGGCGAGGACGGAGCGGGCCGAGGCCAGCTCGTCGTCGAGGGACAGCTCGCGGTAGGAGGATGCCACGGCGCGTACGTCGGACAGCGCCTGGCGGGAGATGCCGAGGATCTCGGCCAGCTCCCGCCGGGCCCGCGAGGTGTCGCGGGGAAGCAGTCGCCGGGCCAGGTCGGCCTTGAGCGTGACGGCCGACAGCGAGAAGCCGAGCAGGTCGTGCAGGTCGCGGGCGAAGCGCAGGCGTTCGCGGGCCACGGCGAGGTCCGCGAGCCCGGAGCGGGCGTCGTCCAGCTCCCGCACCAGCGACCGCAGCCGGGACAGGCCGTAGACGACGAGACCGATCACCGCGGTCAGGTTCGTGATGTAGACGGCCTCCGCCGGCACGCCGCTGATCTCGTACTGGACGAGCCCGGTGACCAGCGCGATCACGCCGAACACGAGCCAGCCCGCGAGGGGGCGGAGGACGAGCAGCGCGTCACCGGCGAGGAAGCCCTGCATGCCGGTCCAGCCCCGGCCGTAGGACGCGAGGGGCACCAGCGCCACGGCGGCCTGCGCGAGCAGCGCCACGCGGCCCCACCGGCCGCGCACGTCCGCGCGCGGATTGCTGAACAGGCCCAGCTGCAGGACCATCATCACGACCAGGCAGAACGCGGCCGGTGCGATGTGGCCGAGCGTCGCGCGCGTGGCCACCACGTACTGGAAGGCGTTCACCACGAAACCGGCGAATACCACCGTGACGACGAGGAGCGCCAGCCGGGGGGCGAGCCCGGCCGCCCGGCTCCCGGAGTCGTCCTCCCGCGCCGGCACGGGGGCGAGGCGTCCTGCCACAACATGCTCCCCGGGGAAGAGTGGAGGACCGCGTCGGAGCGCAATGCTAACCGGTGCCCCGAAGGTGTCCCACTGGTTTTCCACGGCCCTTTCCATGGCCCTTTCGGCGGCCCTTTCGGGGGACCTTTCCACGGCCCTTTCCGCGGCCCTTTCCGCAGCGCTTTCACGGCCCGTGCACCTGGCCCGTAGCCGGAGCCGAATCTAGTGCTTGCCGGATATGTGGTGACATCCCGCTCGGAGGCTTCGGACGCCGCCGCTCCCCGCCGGTGTCTTCCCGCCCTCGTCCCCTTTGCCGTCGTCCCCGCTGCTGTCGGCCGCTGTGCCGGGGGATCGTACTCGGGCCGATCACTTCCGGCCGGGCCGTTCGCCGTGGGGCGTGCACGACCGGAGAGGGTAGGGGAGACCCTCCCGCAAGAGCGGTGCAGGCGTCACTGTCCTTCTCCCCTCCACCGGACAGAGTCGGAGGCGTCATTCGTCCCCCTGATCCCTAAGGCGCACCCATGTCTCGGAAGAACTCCCGCCGGTTGCTCGCGGTCGCTGTCGCCGGCGCGCTCGCCCTGTCGGCACTGCCGGCCCTGCCGGGTCCCGCCTTCGCACGCACCGGGCCGGAGACGCTTCGCCCCGCCTCCCTTCAGGCGCACCTGGACCGGCTCACCGGCGCCGACGGGCTGCCGGGCGCGCTCGCCCACGTCCGTGACCGCCACGGCAGGAGCGTCACCACCGTGTCCGGCACCGCCGAGCGCGGCACTGCGCGGCCGATGGTCGGCGCCGGTGGGAGGTTCAGGATCGGCAGCATGACCAAGCCGGTCATGGCGGTGACCGTGATGCGGCTGGCCGAGCGGAAGAAGATCGACCTGAACGCGTCCGTCGACCGCTACCTGCCCGGCACCGTACGGGGAAAGGGCGAGGGCGCGGCGACGGACGGGCGGAAGATCACTGTGCGCGACCTCCTGCGGCAGACCAGCGGGCTGCCCGAGTACGCCGACGTGGCCGACTGGTCCAAGCTCCCTCAGGACTATCTCGGGCTCGCGCTCGCTCGGAAGCCGACGCCCCTCGGCCGGTTCGCCTACTCCAACACCAATTACCTGGTCGCCGGGATGATCGTGCGCGCCGTGACCGGCCGCGACTTCCGCGAGGTCAGCCGTGATCTGGTGATCGAGCCGCTGGGTATGCGGGACACCTACTGGCCGGCCGACGGCGAGACGGGCATCCGCGGGGCGCACGCGCACACGTACGGTGTGCACCCCGCGGATCCCGGAGCCGGTGTCGTCGACCTCACCAGGCTGCCCGGCTACGAGTTCGGCGCCAGCGGTGGCCTGATCTCCACGCCCGGCGATCTCAACCGGTTCTGGCGCGGGGTGTTCGACGGCGAGGTGCTGTCACGCAAGGCGCTGCGGGCGATGGTCGGCGCTTCCGTGCCCGTGGGGCAGGAGGGCTGGCCCGCGGACGCCCGGTACGGCTTCGGGATCGCCAGCGCCCGGCTGAGCTGCGGCCCGGCCTGGTTCCACGGCGGTGACGTGCCCGGCGTGTCCGTCATCAGCGGGCGTGACGGGACGGGACGCCAGGCGACCGTCTACACCACGGGCCTCGCCGGTACGGCCGGGCAGCGCGAGCACCTGATCGCCACCTTCGAGGCCGCCCTGTGCGGCCGGGCCCGGTGAGCCCGATAAGCCCGGTGAGCCCGGTGAGCCCGGTGAGCCCGGTGAGCCCGGTGAGGTCGTGAGGTCGTGAGGTCCCTCGTCACCGTCACCGGTCTCCGGCGGTCGCCGGGCCGGGGTGCCACGCGCCGGGCGACGGCTCTCGGCTCCTGGGCCGGGGTGCCACGCGCCGGGTGTCCGTTCCCGGCTTCTGGGCCGGGGGTGCCATGCGCGGGGTGCCGGTCCCTGGCCACCGGGCCGATGGGAGCACGGGCCGGGTGTCTGTTCCCGGTTTCCGGGTCAGGGGTACCGCGCGTCGGGCGCCGATCCCTGGTCGCCGGGCCGGTGGGAGCACGCGCGGGGAGTCTGCTCCCGGTTTCCGGGTCCGGGGGTGCCATGCGCGGGGTGCCGGTCCCTGGCCACCGGGCCGGTGGGGCCGCGTGCCGCGTGCCGATCCCCGGCTATCGGGTCGGGGGCCGGTAGCCGGGGATCGGTCTCCGGTTCGGTGGCCGGTGGCCGGGCATCGGTCCCTGTTCCGGGCTTGTGCCCGCTTCGGCCAGGAAGCGCCTGGTGAGAGCGTGCACGGCCATGCCCGCGCTCAGGCCCGCCGGCACCCCGGCGAGCACGCCCGAGCCCATGCCCACGAGCACGCCGACCGCGATCCCGGTGACCAGCCGCGCGAGCACGCCCGCGACCAGCCGCACGGCCGGGTGCGCGGACAGGTGCGCGGACAGGTGTGCGGCCTGACAGGCGGCCAGGAAGACGGCCAGGCGGGCGGCCAGGCGGCTGGTCGGGCGGCTGGTCGGGCGGGCGGCCGGGTGGGCGGTCAGGCGGCTGGTCGGGCGGCTGGTCGGGCGGGCGGCCGGGTGGGCGGTCAGGCGTGTGGGCCGACGGGTGGGCAGGTGGGTGGGCCCGTCCACGACTACGCCTCGTCCGTCGTGCCGAGGCGCTCCTCCAGCCGTTCGAGCCTGAGCAGGACGGGGCGCAGCTCCTCGCGTACGGCCGCGGACAGGGCGTTCGCCGCTTCGGCGGGCAGCACCGGGGGAGGGGGCGGGGCGGTGGGCTGGGTCTGCGCGCGCAGGTGGACGTATCCGGCGAGCGCGGCCGAGACCGCGTGGCGGGTCAGCCGGTGGTCGGCGCCCAGCTCCCGCAGGATGCGCCCGGCCGCCCCGTCCGGTTCGGCGACCAGCCCGAGGAGCAGGTGCTCGCAGCCGACGTAGTTGTGGCCGAGCGAGGTGGCCTCGGTGACGGTCATCTCCAGGGCCGCCGCCGCGGGCGCCCCGAAGGCGAGCTCCGCCTCGGCTGCGTCGGCCGGGGACGAGGCGTCGAGGCTGAGACGGTCCAGGCGCCGCCGTATCTCCTCGGGGTCGATCTCCAGGGCGCCGAGAACGTGGAGCGCCAGGTTGCGTCCCTCGGCGAGTATGCCGCCCAGCAGGTGCTCGGTGCCGACCTCGGCCGCTCCCAGGGCGCGTGCCTGGTCCACCGACAGCTTGATCACCTCCCGGGCCCGCGGGGTGAACTGGGTGAGGCGCGCGGTCAGGTCGTCGAGGTCGGAGGTGCCGAGCGCCGTCTCGCGGATGGCGGTCACCCGCCGGACGGCCTGCTCCAGGGCCCGCTGGCACACGGCGGAGACCGGCACGCCCGCCTTCTTCACCGCCTCGGCCAGCTCGTCGGGCAGATAGACATTGATCTTCGGCATCGCGTCTCCCCTATGGGGTTATGGAAGGGTTATAACCCATTCATAACCCCAAAGGGGGCACTTGTCCAGCGCCCGTCCGGCACGCATCCGGATTTCCTGGAGCCACCCTCCGGGATCCGCCTCCTGAGCCTGCTCTCCTGGCTCCGCTTCCCGGGTTCGCTTTCCCGGTCCCGCTCTCGTGGGCGCGCTTCCCCGGTCCCGCCTTCGCGGGCTCGCCGAGGTCCGCCTAGCGCGTCGCGCCGGTGAGGAACCGGGTGATGCCGGGGGAGAGGGCCGCGCCCCTGGTGGAGAGCCACGCCAGGCGGTTGCGGCTGGTGAAGGCGGCGAGCCTGCGGGCCTCCAGCCGCGTGAGGTGGCCCGGCCCGGCCAGCACGGGCGTGAGGGCGATCCGGTGCCAGGCGGCGCTTTCGCCCAGGGAACGGGCTATCTGCGGATGCGCGGCGCGGACGGCCGAGGCGATCGGGCGCAGGCGGCTCCCGGTGCCCGAGGCGGCGTCGACGGGCGCCAGGAGGTTGACGGTGGCGATCTCGGCACCGGCCGCCCGGGTGGTCCGGAGCATCTCCTGGTCGGCGGGGGACAGGCCGGACCCGGTGACCGGGAGGGTGAAGCTCACCGTGAGGGAACGGCCCTCGCCGGCGGCCTCGCGCTGCAGGGCCGCGATCGCCCTGGCCCGTCGCAGCACGGTGGCGTCGCCCGCCGGGGCGTGGACCTCGAAGTCGATGTACGTGGCGGTGAAGGCGCCGATCGCCCGGCGGTAGGCGGCGGTGAGCCTGGCGAGGTCGGAGCAGGTCGCGGCGAGCTCGCGCCCCGCCGGTCCGCCGAAGGCGAGGCCCGCGTCCCCGCCCGCGGCGCGCAGGAGGGCGAGCCGGTTGGCGACCGGGTTGCCCCCCTGCTCCTGGAGCCCGCCCCACTTGGGGACGCAGTCCTTCTGCCCGGCGGTGAGGTGGCCCAGCGTGAACCAGCGCACGTGGCTCCTCCTGGCCTCCCTGGAAAGGTTGAAGCGCGGTTCGCGGACCGCGTCCACGAACGCCACGAAGCCCGAGGGGCGGGTGATGGCCGGTGGGGCCGGAGGTTCGGTCGCGGGCCCCGGGGCCGTTTCGGAAGGCGCCGCCCCGGCCCGTTCGCCGAGGGCGGCCCACTCGCCCTGCGCCCTGGAGGGCAGCAGCCAGATCGCGGCCCCGGTGCCCGTGGCGAGCACGATCGAGGCGAGCACCACGAGGGGCCGGGGCGGGGTGCCGGGCTCACGGCCCCGGCGGGTGTCGGGGCGGTCGGTCGTCACAGACATGTGATCCCCTCCTCGATGACCAAGGGGTGATCGCTGTGAGTGGTCGATCCGCTACCCGTTGCGTCAGAGGGTAGAACGTTAGCAAGCGTTCCCGCCACGGCGCGGGCTTTCTGCGGATGCCGTCCGGAGTGCCCGGATAATGGTTCTCATGAAGTTGAGGATCTTCACTGAACCACAGCAGGGTGCCACCTACGACGAGCTGCTGGCGGTCGCGCTGGCCGCGGAGCGGCTGGGGTTCGACGCCTTCTTCCGTTCCGACCACTACATGCGGCTCGGATCCGGCGACCCGGGACCCGGGTCCACCGACGCCTGGACGACCCTGGCCGGACTGGCCAGGGACACCTCCACGATCCGTCTCGGCACCCTGGTCACGCCGGTCACCTTCCGGCTTCCCGGCCCGCTGGCGATCAGCGTGGCCCAGGTCGACCAGATGAGCGGCGGGCGGGTGGAGCTGGGCCTGGGCACCGGCTGGTACGACGCCGAGCACACCGCGTACGGCATCCCCTTCCCGCCGATCGGTGAGCGGTTCGGCCGGTTCGAGGAGCAGCTGGAGATACTGGTCGGGCTCTGGACCACGCCCAAGGGGGAGAGGTTCTCCTTCGAAGGGGCCCACTACCGGCTGGCCGACTCGCTCGCGCTGCCGAAGCCCGTGCAGAGCCCGAAGCCGCCGATCATCATCGGTGGCACCGGCGCCACGCGCACCCCGCGCCTGGTCGCCCGGTTCGCCGACGAGTACAACGTGCCGTTCCGTACCTTGGAGGACACCTCGGCGGCCTTCGACCGGGTCAGGAAGGCCTGCGAGGCGGAGGGCAGGGAGCCGGTCGTGCTCTCCGTCGCGCAGACCGTCTGCGTCGGTTCCGACGACGCGGAGATCGCGCGGCGGGCCGGGGTGATCGGGCAGGACCTCGCCGCGCTGCGTGCGACGGGCCTGGCGGGCACCCCCGCCGAGGTGATCGAGAAGATCGGCCGGTTCGCCGAGCTGGGCGCCGAGCGGGTCTATCTGCAGGTGCTGGACCTGGACGACATCGAGCAGCTGGAACTCGTCTCGGACGAGATCCTGTCCCGCGTGTAGGTCGCGTGCCCGCACGTCACCGCGCACGGGCGGGCACCGGGCCGTTCACGGGCGAGCCGGTCACGGGCGGCTCGCCCCGGTCTTCGCCCCCGGCCCCCGGCCCCGGCCCTCGTCTCCGGCTTCTCGACCGCGGGCCGCCCCGGTGGGTACGCTCGCGGTCCCGGCGCGGGAGTCTCCCCGGACCGGGACATGTCGCATGGATCCGGAACCGTCAGGTGACGGCCGGTTCACGAGGGTTCGGAACGTTAACCGATGGCCGTCCCCGCACGGGTGCGGCACACTGAACCGGGTGTTGCTGACGATCTCCACCACCGCACGCCCCGCCACGGACCTCGGGTTCCTGCTGCACAAGCACCCCGACAGGGTCCAGGAGTTCGGGCAGTCGTACGGCGTGGCACGTGTCCTCTACCCGGAGGCGAGCGAGGAGCGCTGCACGGCCGCGCTGATGCTCGACGTCGACCCGGTCCGCCTGGTGCGCTCGCGCGACCGGTCCACGCCCGACTACACGCTGGGCCAGTACGTCAACGACCGGCCCTACGCCGCGTCGTCGCTGCTGGCCGTGGCGCTGGCCGACGTGTTCCGTACGGCGCGCACCGGGCGCTGTGACAGCCGTCCCGAGCTGGCCGCGAGGCCGATGCCGCTGGAGATCACCCTGCCCGTGCTGCCCTGCAAGGGCGGCCCCGAGCTCGCGCACCGGCTGTTCGAACCGCTGGGCTGGCGGGTCGAGGCGACCGCCCTGGCCCTGGACGAGGAGTTCCCCGAGTGGGGCGACTCCCGTTACGTGCGGCTGGTGCTGCGCGGGGAGGTCCGCCTGGCCGACGCGCTCAACCAGCTCTACGTGCTGCTTCCGGTGCTCGACGACGCCAAGCACTACTGGGTGGCCCCCGACGAGGTGGACAAGCTGATCAGGGCGGGCGAGTCGTGGCTGGCCGCCCACCCCGACCGGGGCCTGATCACCCGCCGCTACCTCGGCCGCCGCTGGGCCCTCACCCGTACCGCCTTCGCCCGCCTCGCCGAGATCGGCGACGACGTGGAGGAGGACCTCGACCCCCCTGTCGAGGAGGACCCCTCGGCCGACCCCGCCACGCCGGGTGAGGCCGACGGGACCGGCACGCCGGACGAGGTCCTCCCGGCCGGTGCGGTCCCTCCCGAGGGGGTCTCTTCAAAGGGGGTCTCTTCGGAGGGGGTTTCTTCGGACGGGGAGGCGCGGGCCGCGAGGCGGCCGTTGAACGCCCTTCGCCTGGAGGCCGTGCTCGCCGCGCTGGAGAGGCTGGGGGTGAGCACCGTCATCGACCTCGGGTGCGGTTCCGGCCGTCTGGTCGGAGCGCTGCTCGACCGGCCCCGTTTCACCAGGGTGGCGGGGGTGGACGTGTCCTCCCAGGCACTGGCGCTCGCGGCCAGGCGTCTGAAGCTCGACCGGATGCCGGAGCGGCGGCGGGAGCGGCTGGAGCTGTTCCAGGGCGCGCTGACCTACACCGACGTCCGGTTCGCCGGGTACGACGCCGCGGTGCTGATGGAGGTCGTCGAGCACGTCGACCCGCCGCGCCTGGACGCGCTGGAGCGGGTGGTCTTCGGAACCGCCCGGCCGGGGCACGTGATCGTCACGACCCCCAACGCCGAGCACAACGTCCGCTACGAGTTCCTGAGCGGCATGCGCCACCCCGACCACCGCTTCGAGTGGACCCGCGCCGAGTTCCGCGCGTGGGCGGCGAAGGTGTGCGGCGAGTACGGCTACCGCGTCGAGTTCCTGCCGGTCGGCGACGACGACCCCGAGGTGGGCGCGCCCACCCAGATGGCCCTGTTCGGCCTCGCGGACGCCAAAGGCCTCGCGGAAGCCAAAAGTGTCGCGGACGCGAAAGGCCTCGCGGGCGCCAAAGGTGTCGTGGACGCCAAAGGCTTCGCGGACGCCAAAGGTGTCGTGGACGCGAAAGGTCTCTCGGACGGCAAAGACCGTCCAGGCGCGTCGGACGGCTCCGGAAACGCGGAGGACGGTCCCGGCAGCACGGGGAGCGGCCCTGGAAGCACGGAAGGCGGCCCGGTGAGCGGGGGAGTGCTCGCGGGTGCGGGAGGGGCGGGAAACGTGGGAGGTGGAGATGACTGAGATCGCCGTACCGGAGATGTCGCTGGTCGTGCTCGTCGGGGTGTCCGGCAGCGGCAAGTCGACCTTCGCCGCCAGGCACTTCGCGCCGACCCAGGTGATCTCCTCCGACTTCTGCCGGGGCCTGGTCGCCGACGACGAGAACGACCAGGCCGCCACCCCCGACGCCTTCGACGTGCTCCACTACATCGTCGGCACCCGCCTGCGGCGCGGGCTGCTCACGGTCGTGGACGCCACGAACGTGCAGTGGGAGGCGCGCAAGCAGCTGGTCGCGCTCGCGAAGTCGCACAACGTGCTGGTCGACGCGATCGTCCTGGACGTCCCCGAGGAGCTGGCGGTCGCGCGCAACGAGTCCAGGCCCGACCGGGACTTCGGGGCGCGCGTGGTCATCAGGCAGCGCAAGGATCTGCGCCGTTCCATGGGCAGGATCTCCCGCGACGGCTTCCGCCGGGTCCACGTGCTGCACGGGGCCGAGGAGATCGAGGCCGCGACGGTCGTCACCGAGAAGGCGTGGACCGACCGGCGCGAGCTGACCGGCCCGTTCGACATCGTGGGCGACGTGCACGGCTGCCGCGCCGAGCTGGAGACGCTGCTGCGCGACCTCGGCTGGGAGATCGATCCCGGCGGCGCGGGGGCGGTCCACCCCGAGGGCAGGACGGCGGTGTTCGTCGGCGACCTGGTGGACCGGGGACCCGACTCGCCGGGCGTGCTCCGGCTGGTCATGGGCATGGTCGCGGCCGGGACCGCGCTGTGCGTGTCGGGCAACCACGAGCAGAAGCTGGCCCGCGCGCTCAACGGCCGCAAGGTCAGGGTGGCCCACGGCCTCCAGGAGTCCCTGGACCAGCTGGCCGCCGAGCCGGAGGAGTTCAGGCGGGACGCGCTGGCCTTCATGGACGGGCTGATCAGCCACTACCAGCTCGACGGGGGCAGGCTCGTCGTCGCCCACGCCGGGCTCAAGGAGGACTACCACGGCCGCGCCTCCGGCAGGGTCCGCTCCTTCGCGCTGTACGGCGACACCACCGGCGAGACCGACGAGTACGGCCTGCCGGTGCGCTACCCCTGGGCACGCGAGTACCGGGGCCGGGCCATGGTCGTCTACGGCCACACCCCGGTCCCCGAGACCGAGTGGATCAACAACACGATCTGCCTGGACACCGGGGCGGTCTTCGGCGGGCGGCTCACCGCGCTGCGCTACCCGGAGCGCGAGATCGTCTCGGTGCCCGCCGAGTGCGTCTGGTACGAGTCGGTCAGGCCGCTGACCGCCCCCGGCCACCGAGATCCCGGCCTGCTCTCCGTCGACGACGTGCGGGGCACCCGCCACATCGAGGTTCGCCACGGCGGCGGCCACATCAAGATCCGCGAGGAGAACTCGGCCGCCGCGCTGGAGATCATGAGCCGGTTCGCGGTCGACCCACGCTGGCTGGTCTACCTCCCGCCGACGATGGCGCCCCCGGAGACCTCCCGTCTCGACGGCTACCTGGAGCACCCGGCCGAGGCGTTCGCCGAGTTCGCGGCGGCCGGGGTGACCCGGGTGGTGTGTGAGGAGAAGCACATGGGCTCGCGGGCGGTGGCCGTGCTGGCCGCCGATCCGCAGGTGGCGGCGGCGCGGTTCGGGATCACCGACGGCAGTGCCGGGGCGGTCTACACCCGTACCGGAAGGCCGTTCTTCGCCGACACCACCGAGCTGGTCGACAGGCTCAGGCGGGTGTGCGCGCCGCTGATGGAGGAGCTGGGGTCGGGCTGGATCGCCCTCGACTGCGAGCTGCTGCCCTGGTCGGCGAAGGCCGAGGGGCTGATCCGCGGCCAGTACGCGTCGGTGGGCGCCGCGGCGCGCACGGTGCTGCCCGAGGCGATCGGCGTGCTGGAAGCGGCGGCCGGGCGCGGTTTGGATGTGGGCGAACTGTTGGACCGCACCCGACGCCGCTCCACCAACGCTGCCCGGTTCAGGCAGGCATATGCACGTTACTGCTGGCCCGTGTCCGGACTTGACGGCCTTCGTCTGGCGCCGTTCCAGATCCTCGCCTGCGAGGGCCGGGCGACCGCGATCCAGGAGCCGCACTCCTGGCACCTGGACCTGCTGTCCCGGCTCGACGACCCGCTGATCGCGCCCACCCGGCACGTGTTCGCCGACCTGGCCTCGCCGGAGTCGACGGAGGCGGCCACGGCCTGGTGGTCGGCGCTGACCGCCGAGGGCGGTGAGGGCATGGTCGTCAAGCCGCTGGAGCTGCCCGACGGGCGGAGCCGGGTGCAGCCCGGGGTCAAGGTGCGCGGGCGGGAGTACCTGCGGATCATCTACGGGCCCGACTACACCGAGAGCCTGGACGTGCTGCGCCGCCGGTTCCTGGGCCGCAAGCGCTCGCTGGCCCTGCGCGAGCACGCGCTGGGGCTGGAGGCGCTCTCCCGGCTGGCGGAGGGGGAGCCGCTGTGGCGGGTGCACGAGGCGGTTTTCGCCGTCCTGGCACTGGAGTCCGAGCCGGTCGATCCCCGGCTGTAGCTCTCCGGCCGTGGTTCCCTGTCCGTGGTTCTCCGGCCGTGGGCATCCGGCGACGGCTGTGGTTCTCCGGCGACGGCCGGGGTTTCCCAGCCACGCCGGAGGGACCCGTGGTTTCCCGGCCGCGCCGGAGGGACCCGAGGGAAAGGGCGGCGTCCTCCCGGGCCCGCCCTCCCGGGCCCGCCCTTCCGGGCGCGTTCTCCCAAGAGCGTTCTCCCGAGTACGGTCTCCCGCGCATGGAGGGGACGGAAGTCTGGTCCCGTGGAGCAGATCTTGGTAAGAAGGTGGGCACCTAGGAGGAGGTACCCGGTGGATCTCATCCCCGTGGAGTTCGAAGCGTTCGACCCCCGCATCGCGGGGGTCTCCGGTGACCGTCACATCGAGCGGCTCCACCGGGGCACGCGCTGGGCCGAAGGGCCCGTCTACGTCCCCGCGGGCCGCTATCTGGCCTGGAGCGACATCCCCAACGACCGCATGCTGCGGTGGGACGAGATGACCGGCCAGGTGGGGCCGTTCCGGCAGCCCGCCGGCTACGTCAACGGCAACACCCTCGACCGCGAGGGCAGGCTCGTCTCCTGCGAGCACGGCGCGCGCCGCGTGACCCGGACCGAGCACGACGGCTCGATCACCGTGCTCGCCGACCGGTGGGACGGCAAGCGGCTCAACAGCCCCAACGACGTGGTGGTGCGGTCCGACGGGTCCGTCTGGTTCACCGACCCGCCGTACGGCATCCTGAGCGACTACGAGGGCCACCGGGCCGAGCAGGAGATCGACGGCTGCCACGTCTACCGCGTCGACCCGGACACCGGCGAGGTGCGCGTGGTGGCGGACGACTTCGCCCGTCCCAACGGCCTGGCCTTCTCCCTGGACGAGAGCCTGCTCTACGTCGCCGACACCGAGCGCGGCCACCTGCGGGTCTTCGAGGTGACCGACGACGGCGCGCTCACGGGCGGCAAGGTGTTCGCCGAGCACGAGGGCGAGGGCGGCTACGACGGCATGCGCCTGGACGACACCGGCCGCGTCTGGACCGCCGTCGGCCCGGCGATCCACGCCTACCACCCGGACGGGACGCTCCTCGGCAGGCTGCTCCTGCCGGAGAGCGCCTCGAACCTCGTCTTCGGCGGCCCCAAACGCAACCGCGTCTTCATCACCGCGACCACGTCCCTGTACTCGCTGATCCTGGGAATCCGGGGCGCCGAACCGGTGTGGGCCCGCTAGAAGGACGCCCGGGGCCGGTGGCCACGTTTCCGTGGCCGCCGGTCCCGGGCACCCGGGCGTGGGGTTCGCTAGGAGAACGCCCAGGTGAACAGGTGTAGCTGGCCGTCCTCCGGGGTGGAGAAGGTCAGGCTCCGTACCCTCTTGGCCGGGTTCAGGGCGATGGGTTGCGACGCGTAGACGTGGGCGGGCACGGGCTGGAACGCCCATGAGCCCCAGAACAGCCGGTGCGGAGTGCTGGCCACGACCTCGTTGCCGAACTGCGGCTCGTCCGACCCGAAGTCCAGGATCCAGTCGCTGAGACCGAGCCGTCCCGAACCGGTCGTGCCGTCGGTGTAGGTGATGGTGACGTCCGCCTCGGGCCAGCCGTTCACGCCCGTCCCGAGGAAGGAGAGACGGGTGGCGCCGGCCGGCGCGGTCACCTCCAGCGGTCCCGCGCCCGTGCGGACGTTGTCCCACTCGCCGCGCTTCCTGTTCGGCCAGGTGAACGTGAAGTCCCGCCACGTCACCCGGGCGCCCGGGGTGAGGCCCTCCTCGGCCAGGGCCTGCGCCGAGAGGCTGAAGCCCGGACCGTCGATGTTGGCCTCACCGGGCGCGCCGATGTCGCCGATGCCGGCGTTGTTGTGGTGCCACTCGGGGGTGCCGCGCGTGGCCACGTTGAGCCGTACCGAGGCGGTACGGTCGCCCACCACGACCGGCACGGTCAGCATGCCGCGAGGCACGTTGCCGGACACGGAGATCACGACCGCCTGGCGGGCCTGCCCGCCGGCGGCCAGGTTGAGCGTGCCGCGCGCCGGTGACACGGTGACGCCGGCCGGCGGCCTCGCCTCCCAGGCGATCGTGGCGGCCCGGCCCAGCGACCTGACCGTGAGCTCCGTCGCGAGCGTGCCGCCCGGCTCGACCGGGCCGCTGCCGCGGCTGAACCCGGCCAGGTACGGGTTCGTCCCCTCGCCGAAGGACGGCGGCGCGTCCGCCGGGGCGGCGCCGAAGTCCCGGTTGGGGGAGGTGCTCCGGGCGAACTCCAGCCGCCCGCCGCCGGTCGCGAACGACTCCGGCAGCCACGCCCGATTCGTCGCCGCGCCGTTCACCCGGAGCGACCGGATGTAGGGCCCGTCGCCCCGGGCGTCGACGACGATGTCCCCGCCCGGCCGGTCGATCGTGACCCGCTCGAACAGCGGCGTGTTCACCAGCAGCTCGGCGCGGCCCGGGACGGCGGGGAAGAGCCCCATGGCCGACCACACGTACCACGACCCCATCGCCCCCAGGTCGTCGTTGCCGACGAGCCCGTCCGGCCCCGGCTTGAACAGCTCCCGCTGCACCCGTTGCACCAGCGCCTGCGTCTTGTACGGCTGGCCGGCCCACGCGTACAGCCACGGCGACGGCATCGCCACCTCGTTGCCCAGGTAGGCGTACGGCTCGGCGGGCCCGGCGTTGAGCTTGGTGAAGTAGGTGTCGAGCCGGGGCACGACCTCGCGGGAGCCGCCCATCGCGGTGAACAGCCCGGCCGGGTTGTGCGGCACCAGCCAGTGGTACTGCGCCCCGTTGCCCTCCATGTACACGTCCGGGTGGGCCGGGTCGAAGGGCGCGGTGAACGCGCCGTCGCCCTGGCGCGGCTGGATCCACCCGGTGCCCGGGTTGTAGATGTTCTGCCAGGCCTGCGAGCGCCGCATGAACTCCGTGGTCGTGGCCCGGTCACCGAGCCGGGAGGCGAGCTGGGCGATCCCGAAGTCGGCCACGCCGTACTCCAGCGTCGCCGACGGGTCGTTGGGCACGTGCCCGTCCCGCATGAACGCGGCGTTGCCCGGACGCTCGTCGTACTGGAGCAGCGGATGGCCGATGTCCTTGGGGCCGGTCCGCCTGGCCGCCTCGGCCATCGCCCGCAGCGCCGCCCGCGCGTCGAAGTCGCGCGCGCCGAACGCGTACACGCTGGAGAGGATCGAGTGGTACGGGTCGCCGACCATGACGCCGGTGACCGCGGTCTGGTGCGACCACCGGTCCCACACGTTGCCGAGGGCCTGGGCGTTGTCGTACATCGACTGCGCGATGTCGGCGGCCACGTCCGGCGCCAGCAGCGCGAGGAGCTGCACCTGGCTGCGGTAGATGTCCCACCCGGAGAAGGTCGCGTAGTGGTGGCGCCCCGGTCTCACCTGGTGCGGCTCGTAGTCGCTCCCGGTGTAGGTGCCGTTCACGTCGTCGGAGACGTGCGGCTGCAGCAGCGTGTGGTACAGGTTGCTGTAGAAGGTGCGCTGCTGGTCCTCGGTGCCACCGGCGACCCGCACCCGGCCGAGCCGTTCCTGCCACACGCCGGTCGCCTCGCGGGCCACCTCGTCCAGGCCCTTGGTGGCGATCTCCGTCTGGAGGTTGCGCCGGGCGCCGTCGATGCCGACGTACGACAGCCCGACCCGCATCTGAACCGGCCGTTCCGGGGCGAACTGCAGGTACGCCCCCGAACCGGGCCCGTTGACGGTCACGTCCTCCGAGGTGACCACGTCGCCCTTCACCTTCGCGGGAGCGGCGTTGGCGACCCTGCTCCCCCCGGGTCGCACCTCACCGTCCTTCCAGGTGCCGGACGCGGTGACCGGCTGGTCGAACGTGGCGTGGAAGTAGATCTTGTACCGGGTCGGCGGGCCGCAGAACCCGCCGGTCAGCACCCAGCCCTCGACGGTGTTCCCGCTGATCCTGGTCTCGCCGTCGTCGACGCCGTTGACCGAGCCGCTGGTGTTCAGCAGTACCGTGCCGGGCCTGCCCTGGGGGAAGGTGAAGCGGGCGACGCCCGCCCGCATGCTGGCGGAGAGCTCCGCCTTGACCCCGCTGTCGAGCGTGGCGCCGTAGAAGCCCGGCGAGGCCCGCTCGTTGTCGTGCGAGAACGTCTGCACGTAGTCCTCGCCGTGGGTGGCGGGCGAGCGGCCGATCGCCCCCGAGAAGGGGATCACCGGGAAGTCCTGCGCGCCCGTGCAGCCGGGCCCGGAGATGTGCGTCATGGAGAAGCCGCGCAGCCGGTTGTCCTCCCACCGGTAGCCGCCGCCGGCGTCGGCCACGGTGTCGGGGCTCCACTGCATCATCCCGAACGGCAGGACCGCTCCGGGGAAGGTCATGCCCCCGCCCCCGCCGTGGTCGAAGTCGGGTGCCGCCTCCTTGGTGCCGTGGAAGACGTTGACCAGGGATACAGGGTCGCGTTCCACGGCGGTTTCACGCGGAGCACCTTGTGGGAAGACCGCCGACGCCAGCAGGGCGGTGACGATCGGTAAGGACCAATAAGACACGACAGTCCTCCAAATATGGGGTCGCCGTATCGAACCCCGGCCCCGCGTAACCGGTCAACGGACGGAAACGACGGCCACAACCGGCCATCCGCCGGGTACGGGAACAGGGGGCGGCAGGGGTTGGCGGGTGGGCAGGGGGTTGACAGATTCGCGGTGAGCCCGGCTCCGTGACGACCATGTAAGGGATGTCAGCGATGACCGTCGTATCCCCGGTTTCGGTGGAAAGTGCCCCGGTTTCGATGGAGAGCGCCGCGACGCCGGTGGAAAGCGCCGTGGCGTCGGTGAAAAGTGCCGCGACGTTGCTGGAAGGTTCCGCGACGCCGGTGGAGAGCGCCGCGACGTTGGTGGAAAGTGCCGTGATGTCGCTGGAGAGCGCCGCGACGCCGGTGGAAGGTTCCGTGGTGTCGGTGGAGAGCGCCGCGATGTCGGTGGAGGGCGCCGCGGTTTCGGTGGAAGGTGCCGCGCCCCCGGTCGCCGATCCCCGCGCGCCGGTCGTCCGGTTCTCGCGCCTGCTCGACCCCGGCTCCGCCGTGCCGCTCCACGAGGACGACGACAGCGGCGTGTCGGCCGTGCGCGGCCTGGTCGACGGGGCTCCGGTCGTCGCCTTCTGCACCGACGCGAGGCTGATGGGCGGCGCGCTCGGCGCGGCCGGCGCGGGCCGGATCATCGAGGCCATCGAGGCCGCCGTGCGGCGGGACTGCCCGGTCATCGGCCTGTGGCACTCGGGAGGCGCCCGGCTCGCCGACGGCGTGGAGTCCATGGACGGCGTGGGCCGCATGTTCGCGGCCATGACCAGGGCGTCCGGCGTCGTGCCGCAGATCTCGGTCATCCTCGGCCCGGCCGCGGGCGCGGCCGCGTACGGGCCCGCGCTCACCGACGTGGTCGTCATGTCCGACGCCGCCCGCGTGTTCGTGACCGGCCCGGAGATCGTGCGCAGCGTCACCGGCGAGCGGATCGACATGGCCGGGCTGGGCGGGCCGGAGGCGCACGGCCCGAAGTCGGGTGTCGCGCACGTCCTGGCGGCCGACGAGGAGGACGCCTTCGCCAGGGCGCGCCGCCTGACCGGGTTCTTCGCCCGGCGGGGCGTCTGCGACCCCGCCGCGCTGCGCGAGCCCCGCGACCTGGGCGCCCTGCTGCCCGACTCCCCGCGGCGCGCCTACGACGTGCGCCCCCTGGTACGCGCCCTCCTGGACGGGGACGGCCAGATGGAGGAGCTCCAGCCGCGCTGGGCCGCGAACATGCTGGTCGCGTTCGGCCGGCTCGGCGGGGGCACCGTCGGCGTGCTGGCCAACAACCCGATCCGCAAGGGCGGCTGCCTCGACTCGCTCTCCGCGGAGAAGGCCTCCCGGTTCGTCCGCATGTGCGACGCGCACGGCATCCCGCTCGTCGTGCTCGTGGACGTCCCCGGCTACCTGCCCGGTGTCGGCCAGGAGTGGGGCGGGGTGGTGCGGCGCGGCGCCAAGCTGCTGCACGCCTTCGCCGAATCGGTCGTCCCCCGGGTCACGCTGATCACCCGCAAGGCGTACGGCGGCGCCTACATCGCGATGAACTCCCGCTCGCTCGGCGCCACCACGACGTTCGCCTGGCCGGGCGCGGAGGTGGCGGTCATGGGCGCGGAGTCCGCCGTCGGGGTCCTGCACCGCAAGGCCCTGGCCGCGGCCCCCGAGGAGGAGCGCGAGGCGCTGCGCGCCGCCCTCGCCGAGGAGCACCGGCGGACGTCCGGGGGCGTGGGGCGGGCCGTGGCCCTCGGCGTCGTGGACGAGGTCATCGCCCCCGAGACCACCCGGTTCCGGCTCGCCGAGGCGATCGCCCGCGCGCCGCGCGCACGTGGCGGCCACACCAACATCCCCCTCTGACCGGCTCAGATCCGTTCCCTGGTCAGGCCCTCCGGCAGGTCGCCGCGCCGCGTCACGCTGAGCTTGCGGTAGACGCGGGTCAGGTGCTGCTCCACCGTGCTCACCGTGATGAACAGCTTGGCGGCGACCTCCCGGTTGGAGTAGCCGTCGGCCGCCAGCGCCGCCACCCGCCGCTCGGCGTCGCTGAGCACCGGCCGCGTGCCGGCCCACACGCCCTCCCCGCCCTCCCCGCCGTCCGGCAGTGCCCGGCTCAGCACGCCGGCCTGGCATCCCTGGGCCAGGGCGCGGGCCCGGCGGCTCAGCATCGCGGCCCGGCGGAACTCGCCGGCCGCGTGGTAGGCCTCGGTGAGGTCGATCAGCGACCTGGCGAGCTCGTACCTGTCGCCGCCGTCCTCCAGCAGGTCGGCCGACTGGCGCAGCAGTATCACGCGGTGGCGCTTCTCGGCGGTGGCGGCCAGCACGCGCAGCGCCATGCCCTGGACCCGCCTGGACCCCCCGGAGCGCGTGAGCTGCTCCTCCACGAGCCGGCGGGCCTCCTCCATCTCGCCGAGGGCGACCAGGGCCTGCGCCGCGTCCAGCCGCCAGGCGATGAACTCGGCGCTGTCGAGCTTCCACTCGCCCATCAGCTCGCCGCACAGCCGCAGGTCGCGCAGCGCCTGCCGGGGCTGGCCGGCCGCCAGGTGGAAGCGGCCCTTGCCGTACAGGTACTGCAGCCCGAACCGGGTCTCCAGCATGGCCTCCGGCACCGGCCGGTTGACGGGCGGCAGGAACTCCTCGTGCCGGCCCATCGCCGCGCCGGCCAGCAGCAGGCTGCCCAGCGGCCCGCCGACCGCGACCCCCCAGCTGTCCGGCGGGATGAGCTCCAGGGCGCGCTGGGCGTCGGCCGCCGCCGCGGCCGGGTCGCCCCGGCGCAGGCCGATCTCGGCGCGGATGGCCGACAGGCGGGCCTGACGGCTCGGGGCCCGGCGCGAGGCGGCCTCGGCGATGAAGGAGTCGCACCAGGGCGCGGCCAGGTCGGCCCGGCCGGTGTAGGTGAGGGCCAGCAGCGCGCTCTCCACCGTGTCCATCGACATCTCGTCCAGCCGCGAGCCGCGGAGGATGCGCTCGGCCGTCGCCGCCGTCTCCGGGAGCGGGCCCTGCGTCAGCGCGCGTACCAGCGCGTCCGCCGACTCCGTCCGGCGGTCCGCGCTGAGGGAGTGGGCGGCGCCGCCCGTTTGCTCGTCGGTCAGCGCGGGCAGGTGCGGCAGGAACGAGGGGAAGCTGCTGCGGAACCAGGCGTGCGCCACGGCCAGCTCCGCCACCGCGTCCCGGTCCAGCTCGTCCAGCCTCCTCAGGTGACCGAGGACGTCCCTGGCGGCCTCGGCGTGGCCGTGCCACAGCAGCGCCTTGGCCAGCACCACGGCGTCGCCGCCGGTCAGGTGGCCCCGGCGCAGCGCCTCGGTCAGCTCGGCCAGCTGCCCGGCGGGCGTGCCGGGGTCGATCCGCCACTTGGCCCGCACCAGCGTGGTGGCGATCCTGGCGCGCCTGCGCTCGTCCGGGCAGGACCGCAGGGCGAGCATGAGGTACGCGATCGCGGACTCCACGCCGTCCTGGCGCAACGCCCGCGCCGCCGCCTCCTCCAGGATCGGCAGCGCCCACGGTTCGCCCGCGTGACCGGCCCGCAGCAGGTGCCCGGCCACCACCGGGGCCGGCGCGCCGTCGTGGTAGGTCAGCTCGGCGGCCCGGCGATGCAGGTCGACGCGCTCGTGGTCGTCCAGCCCGGCCAGCACGGCCGACCTCGCCGCCTCGTCGCGGAACCGGCCGCCTTCCAGCAGCCCGGCGCGGGTCAGCTCCTGGACCGTCTTGGCGGTGACCGCGTCGTTCTCGCCGAGCAGCCGGGAGACCGGCCCGGCCTCGCCGAGCACGGCCAGCGCCCGCGCCACCCGGGGGCTGCCGCCCTCGGCGCGGTGCAGGCAGGCGAGCACGGCCTCGGCGTACCGCTCGCCCCGGCCGTCCCCGGCCCGGTGGTCCTCCAGGAGCGCGTCCACCAGCAGCCGGTTGCCGCCGGTCAGCGCGTGCCAGCGCGCCGCCGTCGCGACGCCGGCGTCCCCGGCCGCCAGCCGCGTCACCTCCCCGAGGGACAGGTGCCCGAGGCGGACCGTGCGGCAGTGCGGCTGCCGCAGCATCTCCGCGTGCAGGCTCCCGAGGGCGTGCGGGTCCGGCATGCTGAAGACCAGCATGATCCTGGCGTACGCGATCCGCCGTGCCAGGTGCGACAGGCACAGCCGCGAGGCGCGGTCGGCGTGGTGCAGGTCGTCCACGACGATGAGCAGCGGGCAGCGCTCCGACAGCTCCAGCAGCACGGCGCAGAGCGCGTCCACGAGCAGCACGTCCATCTGCTCGCCGGACGCCGGATCGGCCGGCAGAGCCGGACCGGCCGGACCCATCGGACCCACCGGATCCGCCGGTCCGGCCGGACCGTTCTGGCCGGTCAGAACGGTCCGGCCGTTCTGACCGGTCCGGCTGCTCTGGCCGTTCTGGCCGGACCGGCCGGCCGGCAGGTACCGGCGGATGCCCTCGCGGAGGAGGCCGAGGGCGGCGGAGTGGTTCCGCTCGGACAGCGACGCGCCGAGCACGAGCTGAGAGAGCACGCCGAGGGGGAGCGCCCCCTCGGCGCGCGACCCGGTCGCGGTGAGCGAGAGGACGCCCCGGTCGAGGGCCCCCTCGGCGAGGCCGTGCAGGAGCGCGCTCTTGCCGGTGGCGATCGCGCCGGTCACCATCGCGACGCGGCCCCTGCCGGCCACCGCCTCGTCCAGTAGTTCTCGCAGCGTGGCCATCTCGTGCCGCTGGACGTCCTCGGCCATGACGGCCCTCCTTCGTTCGATGAGGAGCGTTCGACCTGAGGGAGAGCACAGGCCGGGTTCGTTCAGTAGGGGAGCGGTCGGCCCGCCGGGGAACGCAGGTCGAGGTGGGGGCGGGGCCGGCGGACCGGCCGCGGCCTCCTCGCGGTGACGCGGGTCATCTCGGTCTCCTCCCGGGCGTCAGCCGGCCGTCGCGAGGCGGCGCGGCTCGGGCAGGGGGCGGACCGGCCGCGGCCGCGTGTGCCCCGCGAGCCGGGCGTCCGCCGCGCGTACGGCGGAGAACGCCGCCGCGGCCGCGTCGGTGCCGACGCCCACTCCCCACGAGACCCCCGCCGGCCCGGCCGCGCCGGTCGCGGCGCACTCCGCGTAGACCACGATGTCGCGCGGGGAGCGGTGGGGGAGGGCGGCGCGGTCCGGCTCCATCGTCCGGTCGTCCAGCGGGGGGCCGGTCCTGTGCACGGCGCGCACGTCGATCCCCCAGGGGCCGAGCGCCGTGCGGAGGTCGCACGGCACGTCGAGGGCGCGGGCGCCGTCGATCCAGAGCGTGACGGCGATCGGCTCGTCCCCGGGCGTGTGGGACTCGTCCGGCGCGCCGTGGTAGGTGTACTCCCTTCGGAACAGCTCGCCGATCCGGCTGGGGGACAGCTCGCCGCCCTCCGCGTCGGCCTGCGCCTGCACCCGGGCCGCCAGGTCGGCCTGCAGGCCCCGGGGCAGGTCGAGCCCGTGCCAGGCGCTCATCACGTACGCGACCCCGCCCTTGCCCGACTGGCTGTTGACCCGTACGACCGCCTCGTAGCTGCGTCCCACGTCCTTGGGGTCCACTGGCAGGTACGGCGTGCGCCAGGGGAGCTCGCCGGCCGGCACCCCGGTACGGGCCGCGAGCCGCTCGCGCTCGTCGAACCCCTTCTTGATCGCGTCCTGGTGCGATCCCGAGAAGGCGGTGTACACCAGGTCGCCCGCGTACGGGTGCCGCGGGTGCACGGGCATCTGGGTGCACTCCTCCGCGGCGCGCCGGACGGCGGTGATGTCGGACAGGTCGACGCCCGGGTCGACGCCGTGCACGAACAGGTTCATGCAGAGCGTCACCAGGCAGACGTTGCCGGCCCGCTCGCCGTTGCCGAACAGGCAGCCCTCGATCCGCTCGGCTCCGGCCAGCAGGGCCAGCTCGGCCGCGGCGACCCCGGTCCCGCGGTCGTTGTGCGGATGGACGGACAGGCACACGTGCTCGCGGCGGGACAGGTTGCGGTCGAGCCACTCGATCTGGTCGGCGAAGACGTTGGGCAGCGACCGCTCGACGGTGGTCGGGAAGTTGAGGATGATCCCCCGGCCCGCCTCCGGCTGCCAGGCGTCCATGACCGCCTCGCACACCTCCAGGGCGAAGTCCGGCTCGGTCTCGTTGAACAGCTCGGGGGAGTACTGGTAGCCGAGGTCGCAGTCGCCGAGCACGCGCTCCGCGTGGTCCATCATCACCCGCGTGGCCCGCACCGCCATGTCGCGGCAGCCGGCGCGGTCGACGCCGAACACCAGCTCCCGGAAGAGCGGCGACGTCGCGTTGTAGATGTGGACCGTCGCGCGGGGCGCGCCCCTGAGGCAGTCCACGGTGCCCCTGACGAGCTCCTCGCGGGCCTGGGTGAGCACGGTGATGCGCACGTCGTCGGGGATGAGGTCCCGCTCGATGAGCAGCCGGACGAAGTCGTGGTCGTCCTGGCTGGCGACGGGGAAGCCGACCTCGATCTCCTTGAAGCCCATGTTCACCAGCAGGTCGAACATCCTGAGCTTGCGTTCGGGGGACATCGGGCTGGCCAGTGACTGGTTGCCGTCGCGCAGGTCGGTGGAGAGCCACCGGGGGGCCGAGAGGATGCGCCTGCCCGGCCAGTTGCGGTCGGGCAGATCGAGGGGCGTGAATCCGGTGTAACGTCCGGCACCCTGCATGGTGGAGTTTCCTTTCGTGGGTGACCCTCGTTTTCCTGAAGTGCTCGGAACAGGGGTTGGAAATCCACGGCGCCGTTCCTAGGGTGAGGATCGCCTGCCCCGTGCCGGCGCCGTTCCCCGAGTAAGGACCGCCCACCCCGCGTTCATGTACCGGTAATATGGCCGGACGTTATAGGGGGGTCCGGCGGCCGGGCAATACCGGCATCAGGAGTTCGGGGCGAATACCCCATGGAAGCCCGCCGGGTATCGAAAGGAGTAGCCCCCGCTACAACCTTCGGACAGCCCCTTATCGGTGGTGCCGCCCCCGATCACAATGCGAGACATGTCAGCCTTCTCGCCCCGCGTCCTCGCCCTCTGCGTCACCGAGGCCCGCCCTCTGGTGCTGACCGTCTCGACCATGCGCTACCTGACCGGCGTCGCGCTCGCGCTGCCGGCGGCCACGGTCACCGCGCCCCTCCCGCGGATCGCCCAGGGGGCGGCAGCCTGGATGCTGTCGATCTTCGCGATCTATCTCTTCAACGGTGTCACCGACATCACGGAGGACCGGATCAACGGTTCCGGCCGTCCCATCGCCAGGGGCGACCTGGACGCGCGGACGGCCGCCGTCGTGGCCGCCGGCGCGGGCTGCCTGGCGCTCGCCGCGACGGCGGGCCTGCCTGCGCCGATGCTCTGGATCGTCGCCGCCAACCTGGTGCTGGGCTACCTGTACTCGGGGCCGCCGCTGCCGCTGAAGGACAGCTCGGGCGGTACGGTCGCGGTGCTGTGCCTGTCCGGCCTGCTGTCCTACCTGGCGGGCTTCACCGTCGCGACGTCGGGCGGGGGCGTGGCCGCGCCGGTCGCGCTCGTGCTGTTCGCGGGCGTCGCCATCTGCTGGATGGTGTTCGTCGGCATGCCCGCCAAGGACCTGTCCGATATCGCGGGGGACACCGCGGCCGGTCGCCGCACCCTCGGCGTGCTGCTCGGCGAGCGGATGTCACGGCAACTCATGGTGGGCGCCGCGGTGCTGCTCCTGGCGGCGTTCGGGGCGGCGGTCTCGTTGCTGCACGTGCGCCTCGTGGGCGTCGTGCTGGCCCTGGCCGCCGGGGTCGTCGCGGTGGCGGTCGCGGGCCTGCTGGCGGCCCCGCGGCCCGGGTGCCAGGACCGCCGTCACACCCGCCGTCCGTACGGAGTATTCATGGGGACGCAACATCTGCTTCATCTGACCGCGGTTTTATCCCTCATCTGACCGAAATGTTGCATGTGTCTCCAGGTCGCGCGATAGTTTGGTGAATGCTAAACGCTCGACGGCGGAGGAGGGGGATTGGAGGCGGAACGCGGGGCCACGGGGGACTCAAGTAGACGACGATCTCCCGGACAACGGGGATGGTGGGATATTGGAGGCGGTACACAGGGCCACGAGCTACCCTGCGGAATTAGTCGAATCGTGCCGTGAGGAAATCCTCACCGAATTCGAATCGGCACTGAGGTCCGCCGGAAACGCTGTCTTCGCAGATCAGGATGTTCGTGAGCAGGCCCTGCACACCGCCCGCCACGTGTTGGACGACGTCGCCGCCACGCTACGTGCCGGAAGGGTACAGATAGGTGAGCTCTACCAATTCCAGGCACGTGAGATAGGAAACGCCCGTGCGGCCGGGGGAGTGCATCCCAAGGCCTCACTTGAGGCGGGCTCACTTTTCTTTCGTTCGGCGGTGCGCCATCTGACGCGCCGGATCGCGGCCGAGTACGAATCCCCGGCCGAGGCCATCACGCTGGCCATCAGCGGCATGGAGGAGAGTCTTTCCCAGCGTGTCAGGGAGTCCGCCGACGGCTACCACGGCTTCCTGCTCAACCAGGTCCAGGAGGCGCAGGAGGACGAGCGCCGCCGCATCGCCCGCGAGCTGCACGACCGCATCGGGCACGGCGTCAGCGTCGCCCACCAGCAGCTCGCGCTGTCGGAGGCCTACCGGCCCGTCGACGCCGCGCGGGCCGGGGCCAAGATCAGCCTCGTCCAGCAGGCCATCCAGGAGACGATGGAGAACCTCCGGCAGATCACGTCGGAGCTGCACCCGCAGATCCCCGTCAAGAGCCTGGAGAAGTCCCTGATCGGGTTCATCGAGTCCGTCGAGGACGACGTGGTCTCCATCAGGCTGGACGTGAGCGGCGACGAGTCGTGGGCCCAGCCGCGCGTGCTCGACGAGACGTTCCTCATCGTCCGGGAGGCCGTGCGCAACGCGCTCGGCCACGGCCGGCCGAAGGTCGTCCTCATCCGGGTGAACATCGCGCCGCACGAGCTGTCGGCGCTCGTCCAGGACAACGGGTGTGGCTTCGACCCCTCGGTGAAGCGCGAGCGCGGCGGCGTGGGGCTCACGTCCATGCGCGAGCGGGCCGAGCTGCTCGGCGGCCGGGTGCTCATCTCCAGCGAGGCCGGGAGCGGATGCATGGTCGAGCTCTTCGTCCCCCTCAAGAGGCGGGCCGGTGGACAGCGTGACGCCTAACGCCGAGATCTCGGTGGTCCTGGTCGACGATCACGCCCTGTTCAGGGAGGGTCTGCGGGAGATCCTGGAGTCGGCCGGCGGCATCAGCGTGGCGGGCGAGGCCGGAGACTCCGCCAACGCCGTGCGCGTGGTGGCCGAGACCCGCCCTGACGTGGTGCTGCTCGACGTGGAGATCCCCGGCGACGAGGTGACCGAGACCGTCGGCCGCATCCGCGAGCTCTCGCCGTGCAGCGGGATCATCATCCTCAGCATGTACGACGGCCCCCACCTGCTCGCCCGGCTGCTGTCCGCCGGCATCCGCGGCTACCTGCTCAAGAGCGTGCACCGGCACGAGCTGATCTCGGCGGTGCGCAGCGTCCACGAGGAGCCCTCCCGCCTGGTGCTCGCCGTCTCCCGCAGCAGCCTGGCCCGGGTGGAGGCGCCCTCGGCGGGAGTGCTGTCGGAGAAGGAGCTGGAGGTGCTGCAGCTGGCGGCGCAGGCGCTGAGCAACAACCAGATCGCCCGCCGCCTCGGGCTGGCGGAGGCGACGGTCAAGCGCCACATGCGGAACATCTTCGTCAAGCTCAACGCCGCCTCCCGGATCGACGCCGTCAACAAGGCACTGGCCGCCTCGCTGATCCCGCCTCAGAGCAGGGGTGGCGAGAACTGACCCGCCGAGGGGGGCGGGAAGAGCCCGGACAGCGCCTCGCGGGTCTCGGCCGGCAGCTCGACCGACGAGGCGGCGAGGTTCATCTCCAGGTGGATCGGGTCGCGCGTGCTCGGGACGGGCACGACGTGGTCGTCCTGGGCGAGGAGCCAGCTCAGCGCGAGCCGCCCGGCGCCCACGTCGAGCTGCGCGGCCATGGCCTCCAGCGCCTTGAGCCGGGGCGTGCCGGAGTGGCGCTCGGCCGGGTCGAAACGGGGGTCGGCGTGCCGCCAGTCGCCGGGCTCGAAACCGAGGCGCGGCCCCACCCGGCCGGTGAGGAACCCCCGGCCCAGCGGGCGGGCGGCGACCACGGCGATGCCCAGCTCGCGCGCGGTGTCGAGCAGGCCGGGCGCGGGCCTGCGGCCCCACAGCGAGTACTCCACGGCGAGCGCCGTGATCGGGTGCACGGCGTGCGCCCGGCGCACCTGCTGGGGCGTGCCGCCGGTCAGCCCCAGATGGCCGATCTTCCCGGTCGCCACCAGCTCCGACAGCCGCGCCACGCTCGGCTCGACGGGCGCGTGCTCGTCCTGGCAGTCGAGGTAGAACAGGTCGATGCGGCCGGTGCGCAGGCGCCGGAGCGAGGCCTCGCAGTCACGGTCCAGCGAGTCGGGCCGCCCGTCGAACTCCTCCGTCCCCCGCGGGCCGTGGCGGCGCACCCCGCCGCGCGTGGCCACCACCACCTCCTCGCGCCGCCCGGCGATGGCCCGGCCGATCAGGCTCTCCACCCTGCCCTCGGCGTAGAAGCCGGCCGTGTCGAGCAGGGTCACCCCGGCGTCGAGCGCCGACCGGATCAGCCGGTCCGCGTCGGCGGCCCCGGTGCGTCCGTAGACGCCGGTGAGGGCGAGCGAGCCGAGCCCGATGCCGGAGATAACCGGCCCCGCCGGGCCGAGCCTCGTGTACCGCACGAATCCTCTTTCGTTCCGCCGATTTCCGGTGCCCCCCATTCAAAAGCAACACCGAATCCCAGGGCAACCCCGCACTTTACAAACAACCTCATTAGGCAGTTAACCCCGTTTGACTCCTAATGCATGATAAGGGGCGGCGCGGGCAGGCGGCCACGCCGGAACCCCTATTCACACCCCTGAAATTCAGTTTCCGCCCATAAAGATGATTGCACTTCCTTTCGGCGGGCGCGGGCGGTGGCTAATGTGCCGGTTATACGGGGTGCGAGGGGTGGAGGGGATCCGGTCCGTGACGGCCGGGGATTTCGAAACCTTTTTCGGTCAGCCCTATGCCGTGCCCTTCCCGGGAAGGGCGTGCTCCCCGGATGGGGCGCTTTCTCCCGAATACCCGAATAGGCCGCTTTCTCCCGGGAGGGGCGCGTTGCCCGGATGGGCCGCGCCGGCGCGCCGGGTGGCCCCGGGCGGCGCGCGGAGCCCACCACCGTCCACCGCCGTCCGCGACCGCGCCCGCCGGGCATGCAAGGGCGCTGCCGCCCCCAACCGCCCCTCGCCCCCGCCTCGCCCCGCCCCGCCCCGCCCCTGGGCGGCTCGTACGGTGAGCCGCCCGCCAGCCGGAAGGAAACCCGAGATGACCAGATTCGGGGTCGTGCTCATGGCCGAGGAGTGCTCCAGGAACGAGTGGGCGGCGAGGTGCCGGCGCGCCGAGGCGCTCGGCTACGACGTGATCGCCGTGGCGGACCACCTGAACCTGCTCGCGCCGTTCCCCAGCGCGCTGCTGGCCGCCGAGGTCACCGAACGGGCGACGATCGGCACGTACGTGCTCAACGCCTCCTTCCACCGGCCGGCCCTGCTCGCCAGGGACGTCGTCACCCTCGACCGGTTCATGGGCGGGCGCCTGGAGCTCGGGCTCGGCACCGGTTACGTGCGGGCCGAGTTCGAGGCGGCCGGGCTGCCCTTCGGCGCGGGAACCCGTACCCGCACGCTGGAGAGGCTCGTCGCCGAGCTCGACCGCCTCCTGGAGCACAAGCGGCCGCCCCTCATGATCGGCGGGCACGGCGACCGGGTGCTGGGCCTCGCCGCCCGCAGCGCCGAGATCGTCAGCTTCACCGGCGCCCCGTTCCGCCCGGAGTACGGCAGGACCGCGCTCGTCGACGCGGGCACGCTGCTCGGGCGCGTCGAGCACGTGCGCGCGGCGGCGCGCGAGCGGCCCGCGCAGCCGGAGCTCAACGTGCTGGCCAAGGGCACCGTGCTGACGCGCGACCGCCGCGCGGGGGTGCGGAGCCTGAGCCGCTACGCCCCGGACCTCACCACGGAGCAGCTCCTGGAGGTGCCGACGCTCTTCGCCGGCACCCCCGCGCAGATCGCCGAGCAGGTCCGCCGGGACCGGGAACGGTACGGGTTCACCTACGTCACCGTGCTGGACGCCGCCATGGAGGACTTCGGGAAGGTCATCGAACACCTCCGCTGACGGGGAGCCGGCGCGCGCCCCGCTCGCCCGCCAGGCTGTGCAGGCAGGCGTTCAGGGTGCGCGCCTGCACGTTCAGGTAGTAGCTGTGCCGCAGCAGCCCGTCGAGCTGGTGCGGGGCGAGCCAGCGGAAGTCCGGGTGGCCGGGCAGCGGGTCCTCGTCCGTCTCGACGATGAGATAGCGGTTGCGCGCGTGGTAGAAGCGGCCGCCCTCCTCCGACAGGACGGTGTCGAAGCGCACCCGCTCCGGCGGGGCGTCCAGCACCTGCGACAGCAGCTCCGGCCTGGCCCGCGCCGGCAGGTGGTCGTAGTTGCCCGGCGTGCACTGCACGGTCGGGGCGAGCTCCACCACGTCGGTGTAGCCGGGCTCGACCCGGGCGTGCACCAGCGCGTGCAGCACCCCGCGGACCGGCCTGACGAGGAAGGCGACGAGCCCCGTGCCCACCGGCTCGATCATCGGTTGCGTCCACCGGCGCACCTCGCGGCCGTGCGCCTCCACGCGCACGCCGACGACGTCGAAGAACCTGCCGGTCTCGTGCGAGATGCGGCCCGCGGAGCGGTGCCAGCCGCGCAGCCGGTTGAGCGGCAGCGGCCGGGCCTGGACGTCCACCGTGGAGCGGAAGCCGCTGAGCCAGCTCAGGATCTCGTGCAGGCCGTGCGCGGCGTCCGCGCGCGGGTCGCGCGAGCGCGCCAGCATGGCGCCGAACCCGTCGCCCAGCTCGTCGCCGAACCCGTCGTCTCCCGCCCCGCCCTGGAGCGGCAGGCACGCGAGCACCGTCCGGGCGTCCATGTTGACCAGGTCGGGCACCGACAGCAGGTCCCGTACCAGGCGCAGCGGCAGCCACCGGAACCCGTCGGCCGCCGCCACCTCCTCGCCGACCTCCACGACCATGTTGCGGTTGCTCTTGCGGTAGAACCAGGCTCCCTGCTCCGACTGGCGCACGTCGGCCAGCACCCGCCCGCGCCGCTCCCGGAAGAAGTCCAGGTACGGCACCGGCAGCCCCCGGTGCACCCTCGTGTAGTTGCTCCTGGTCGCCTGCACGGTGGGCGAGAGCTGCGGCCCGTCGACGTTGCCCGGCTCGTTCTTGGCCTGCATCAGCAGGTACGGCACGCCGCCGACCCGTTTGAGCAGGATGCCGAGGATGCCCGCCTCGGGCTGGTTGATGATCGGCTGGGTCCAGGCTGGCACCGGCCCCCCGGGACGGCGCACGTCGAGTCCCTCGACGGTGAAGAACCGGCCGCTGCGGTGGCCGATGTCGCCGGTCTCGGGGTCCTCGTGCCAGTCGGCCAGTTCCTCCAGGGGAACCCGGGTCACGCTCATGGACGTGCGCCGGGCCATCTCGCGCAGCCACTCCTGTGTGTCGGTGATGGCAGGCTCCTTAAGGCTCCTTACCGCGCGGTCCGTCACCGGCGACGCTGCCACGGGCCGCCGGGACCGCTCAACCCCTGCTCCCGCGCCCGACCCCTGTCCAGGGGGCGGCCGGAGGATAGGGGTTCCGCCCCGGGCCGCCGCGTTCCTACCCTTCTAGGGTGGACGCCATGACCGATCACCGGGAAGTGCGGGCCAGTGACCACGACCGCGACAGGGTCGCCGAGGTGCTGCGCGTCGCCGTCAGCGAAGGGCGCATCAGCCTGGAGGAGCTGAACGAGCGCGTCGACCGCACCTACGCGGCCCGCACACTGGGCGAGCTGGACGACGTCGTGGCCGACCTGCCGGGACCCGGGCTGCTGTCCGAGCCCCTGCCGTCCCCGCGCACCGCGCCGCTGCCCGTCCCGGCGGGAGGCGACACGCTGCAGCTGCACACGGTCAGCGGCCGGGTCACCCAGGTGGGCCGCTGGAGCGTGCCCCCGTACCTGAGCGCCAAGGCCGGGCGGTGGGGCAAAGTGAAGATCGACTTCACCCAGGCCGACTGCCCGCACCGCGAGGTCCTGCTCGACATCGAGATCACCTCCTGGTTCGGCGACATCGTCGTGGTGGTGCCGCGCGGCTGGGTGGTCCGCGACGAGGAGGTCGTCCGGCGGTGGATGGGCGCGGTGTTCAACCGCCCGCCGGTCCCGCTCGCGCCCGACGGCGTCACCGTGCGGCTCACCGGCTACATCCAGACGGGTGACGTCTGGGTGAGATACCGCAGGGACACGACCTGAGGAGGACCACAATGGCGTGCCGGATCTGTTCGGGCCGTCTCCACCGTTTCGCCGACTTCGGCCGCCAGCCGATCTCCGACGCGTTCGTCCTCCCCGGCGACACCGGCGAGGAGTTCTTCTTCGAGCTGGCCGTGGGGGTGTGCGAGAGCTGCGCGATGGTGCAGCTCCTGGAGGAGGTGCCCAGGGAGCGCATGTTCCACGAGGGCTACCCGTACCTGTCGTCGGGCTCCGCGGTGATGCGCGAGCACTTCCGCTCGTTCGCCACCCGCCTGCTCGGCACCGAGCTGACCGGGCCCGACCCGTTCGTCGTCGAGCTGGGCTGCAACGACGGCACCATGCTCGCGACGATCGCCGCCGCCGGCGTGCGGCACCTCGGCGTGGAGCCGTCGGGCGGCGTGGCCGACCTGGCCGCGGCCCGGGGCGTGCGGGTGCGCAAGGACTTCTTCGAGGCGGCCACCGCGGCGAGCGTCCTGGTCTTCGACGGGCCCGCCGACGTCATCTACGCCGCCAACACCCTGTGCCACATCCCCTACCTGGACTCGGTCATGAAGGGGGTCGCGACCCTGCTGCGGCCCGGCGGCGTCTTCGTCTTCGAGGACCCCTACCTGGGCGACATCGTGGAGCGCGCCTCCTTCGACCAGATCTACGACGAGCACTTCTACCTCTTCTCCGCCACCTCCGTACGGGAGCTGGCCCGCCGCCACGGGTTCGAGCTGGTGGACGTGGAACGGCTGTCCGTGCACGGCGGCGAGGTCCGCTACACGCTGGCCAGGCGCGGCGCCAGGACGCCGAGCCCGGCCGTGGCGGAGCTCCTCGCCGCCGAGGAGGCCGCCGCCCTCGCCGACCCGGAGACGCTGCGGGGCTTCGCGAGCCGCGTGGCGGGCATCCGCGACGGTCTCGTGGACCTGCTCACCGACCTGCGCGCGCGGGGGGCCACGGTGTACGGCTACGGCGCGACGGCCAAGAGCGCCACGGTGCTCAACTACTGCGGCATCGGCCCCGAGCTCGTCTCGCACATCTGCGACAGCACCCCGGCCAAGCAGGGCAGGCTCGCGCCCGGCTCGCACATCCCGGTCCTCGGCCCCGAGGCGTTCGCGGCCCCGTACCCGGACTACGCGCTGCTGCTCGCGTGGAACCACGCCGAGGAGATCATGGCCAAGGAGACCGGGTTCCGCGACGCGGGGGGCACCTGGATCCTGTACGTGCCCGACGTCCACCTGGTCCGGGACTGACCTGGTGCGGCACCGTGAGCTGGCGGTGGCCAGCGCCTTCGTGTTCGACCCCGAGGTCCACCCGGACCTGCGCGGCAGCTTCGCCTCGCCCTACCAGGAGAGCGTGTTCGCCGCCGCGGTGGGCAGCCCGCTCTTCCCCGTCGCGCAGGCCAGCCGGAACGTCTCCCGCCGCGGGGTGGTGCGCGGCGTGCACTACACGCTCGCCCGGCCCGGCACCGCCAAGTACGTCTTCTGCGCGGGCGGCCGGGCCCTCGACATGGTCGTCGACCTGCGGGTGGGCTCACCGACGTTCGGCCGCTGGGAGGCCGTGGAGCTCACCGCGGGCAACGGCCGCGCCGTCTACATCCCGCCGGGCGCCGGTCATGCCTTCGCCGCCTTAGAGGACGACACCGTGATGTGCTACCTGCTGTCCGCCGAGTACGACAAGGACGACGACCTCACCCTGTCGGTCCTCGACGAGGAGCTCGGGCTGCCGCTGCCGGGCGGGGAGCCGCCGGCGCTGTCGGAGCGCGACGCCGCCGCGCCCACCCTCGCCGAGGCGGCGGCGCGCGGGCTGCTCCCGCGCTACCGGGAACACGGGCCGGCGCTCCGTCCCTCGGGCCGGGGCTGACCGAAGGCCCGGGGTGTCCTGGATGTGTGGGGATGTCCTGGAGTGTGAAGGGGTGTGCGGGAGTGTCCGGCGACGCGGCACAGCCGCTGGAAGACCGCCCGGGAGTGCCCGCGACACGGCACGAGCCGAACCCCCGGCTCCGCGCGTTGAACTCCCGGGCGTTGAACTCCCGGCTTCGCACGTTGAGTCCCCGGCCGTACGGGCCGGGTCTCCGGCTTCGCGGGTCGAGCCCCCGGCCTTGCGCGCCGAGCTCTCGGCCGTGCGGACCGATTCCCCGGCCTCCCCGGGCTTGAGCGCCGATTCCCCGGTCCCAAGCGCCGATTACCCGGCCATGAGCGCCGATTCCCCGGCCCGAGGGCCGGGGAGTGCGTCAGAGGACCTTTCGCAGCGCGGTGATGATCCGCTCCTGCGACTCCACCGGAAGCGAGGGGTACATCGGCAGGGAGAAGATCTCCCCGGCCAGGGCCTCGGTTACCGGCAGGCTGCCCGGCGGGTAGCCCAGGTGGGCGAAACCCGACATGGTGTGAATCGGCCACGGATAGCTGACGTTGAGCTCGATGTCGAAGGCGCGCAGCGCCTGGATGATCTCGTCCCGGCGCGGGTGGCGCACCACGTACAGGTAGTAGACGTGCTCGTTGCCCTCGGCGGTCTCGGGCAGCACCAGATCGGTGTCCGCCAGGCCCTCGGCGTAGCGGGCGGCCACCGCCCGGCGGTCGGCCACGTAGCGGTCGAGCCGGCCCAGCTTGCGGCGCAGGATCTCCGCCTGCACCTCGTCCAGCCGCGCGTTGTGGCCGGGGGTCTGGACGACGTAGTACGTCTTCTCCATCCCGTAGTAGCGCAGCCGTCGCAGCGCGCGCTCCACGTCCCCGTCGGAGGTGACCGTCGCGCCCCCGTCGCCGTACGCCCCCAGCACCTTGGTCGGGTAGAAGGAGAACGCGGCGGCGTGGCCCATCGAGCCGGCCGTCCTGCCGTGGTGGCGGGCGCCGTGGGCCTGCGCGCAGTCCTCCAGGATCACCAGCCCGCGCTCGGCGGCCAGCCGTTCCAGCGGCTCCATGTCCACGCACTGCCCGTACAGGTGGACCGGCAGCAGGCAGCGGGTGCGCGGCGTGATCGCCGCCTCCACCAGCTCCACGTCCATCAGGTACGTGTCCGCGCGCACGTCGACGAAGACCGGGGTGGCGCCCGCGGCGTCGACGGCCACCACCGTCGGCGCGGCCGTGTTGGACACCGTGATCACCTCGTCGCCCGGACCGACGCCCAGCGCCCGCAGGCCCAGCGCGACGGCGTTGGTCCCGTTGTCGACGCCGACGCAGTGGCGCACGCCGTGGTAGGCGGCGAACTCCTCCTCGAAGGAGCGCACGCTCTCACCCAGGATGAGCCGGCCGGAGCTGAACACGGTCTCGACGGCGTCCAGGATGTCGGCTCGTTCGGATTCGTATTCCGGTAGGTAATCCCACACGCGCGTGGTCATTCGTCCTCCTCGGGCTCCGGACAGCCCTCAGGATAAACAGCCCCGGCCCGGAGCGGGGACCCCTAAAAAGGACGCGAATATGAGGGGCGAGGTAGGGGTGACCGTTTCCCGCCGCCGTCCATAGATTGGGCAGCGCACGTAATGCGCGAAACTTACGGGGAGGCTCCACATGACGGGGCGTTTTCTTTTCATGTGCCAACCCGACCACGGTCACGTCATTCCCAGTCTCGCCGTGGTCGCCGAACTGGTCCGCCGGGGGAACCAGGTCACCTATCTCACCTCGCCCGCGATGGCCGGGGTGGTGACGGAGGCGGGCGCCACCGTGCTCCCGTACGACTCGATCTACCAGGACGTGGAGCTGCGGAAGCTGGAGGACGACCCGCTCGGCCTGATCTCGCTCTTCCTCGACGAGAGCGCGGCGATGCTCGCCGCCGTCGGCCCCGAGCACCGGCCGGACGTGATCGTCTACGACCTCTCCGTCCTGCACGCCGGGCGCGTCCTGGCCAGGAAATGGGGGCTGCCCGCGACGCAGCTCATTCCTGTCTTCGCCTCCAACGCCCACTTCTCCTTCCTCTCCGCCATCTACTCCGAGGAGGACGGGGAGGGTGCCCCCGAGCTGCCGGGCTGGGTGGACGACATGCTCGCCAGGACCCGCGAGCTGGCCGTCGCCCACGGCGTGGACACCGACCCCGCCGAACTGTGGTGGGAGGTGCAGGACTCCAACCTGGTCGCCCTGCCGCGGGCCTTCCAGTTCGCCGGGGACACCTTCGACGACCGGTTCGCCTTCGTCGGCCCCTGCCTGGGCGAGCGCCGCTTCCTCAGCGGATGGGAGCCGCCGGGGGACGGGCTGCCGATCGCGCTGCTGTCCTTCGGCACCGTGCTCAGCAGCCGCCCCGAGCTGTTCCGCACCTGCGTGCGGGCCTTCGCCGAGCTGCCCTGGCGGGCGGTGATCACGCTGGGCGACGGCATGGACCCGGCCGACCTCGGCCCGCTGCCGCCCACCGTCGAGGTCCGCCGGTGGGTGTCGCACCTGAGCGTGCTGCGCCACGCGTCGGTCGCGGTCACCCACGCCGGCATGGGCACCGCGATGGAGGCGCTCTACCTGGGCCGCCCCTCGGTCGTGCTCCCCGCCACCGCCATCGACCGGCTCAGCGCCCGCCGCATCGAGGAGCTCGGGCTCGGCCTGGTGATCGACCCGGAGGAGCTCACCCCCGACCGCCTGGTGGAGGCGGTGCTCGCCGTCGCCTCCGACGAGGGCATGCGGCGGGCCGCGGACGAGATGCGCCGGGAGATCGAGTCGGCGGGCGGTACGGCCCGCGCCGCCGACGTGCTCGAACGCCGTCTGGCCGTCTGATGGGGCGGATCGCGCCCGGGTGGGCGCCCGCCTTCGAGTTCCACGTGCTGGGCCCGCTCATCGTGGTCAAGGACGGGGCCGAGCTGTCCATGAGCGCCAACAGGGAACTGGTCATCCTGGCCAGCCTGCTGCTCAACGCCAACCGGGTGATGAGCGTGGAACGGCTGATCGAGGCGGTGTGGGCGGGCTCGGCGCCCCCGAGCGCCTGGCGGCAGGTGGCCATCTGCGTGTCACGGCTGCGCCGCACGCTCGGCGCGGGCCTGATCGAGACCTCCAGCCCCGGCTACCTGCTGCGCGCCACCCCCGCCAGCATCGACTGGCTCCGGTTCCGGGAGTTGGTGGCGCGCTCGCGCGGCCAGGCCGCCGCCGGGGAGCGGGAGGACGCCGTCCTGCTGCTGCGCGACGCGCTCGCGCTCTGGCGCGGCCATCCCTTCGAGGACATCCGGGGGCTGCGCCACGACGCGGAGCGGATGACCGAGTCGCGGCTGGAGGCCCTGGAGACCTGCCTGGAGCTGGAGATCGAGCTCGGCCGCCACCACCAGGTGATCCCCGAGCTGCTCGCCTTCGTGGCCGAGGCGCCCTTCAGGGAGCGGGTACGGGCGCAGCTCATGCTGGCGCAGTACCGGGCGGGCCGCCGGGCCGACGCGCTGTGGACCTACCAGGAGACCCGCCGCTACCTGCTGGAACAGATCGGCCTCGAACCCGGTCCCGCCCTGCGGCGGCTGCACGAGCAGATCCTGCGGGACGAGTCGGCCCTCATGCGCCCGCCCGCGCCGCAGGCCGCCCTCGCCCTCTCCGCGCCCTCGCAGCTCCCGCCGCGGGTGCTGCCCTTCGTGGGCCGCGACGAGGAGCTCGCCACGCTCGACACGATCCTGGGCTCCTCGCGGGCGCCCGGCGCCATGGTGCTGTGCGGGGCGCCGGGCGTCGGCAAGACCACGCTGGCGGTGCACTGGGCGCACCGCCGGGCGGACCGCTTCCCCGACGGGCAGCTCTACGCCGACATGAGCGCCACCGGCCCCGGGCCGGTGATGGACCGGTTCCTGCGCGCGCTCGGCGAGCGGGACATGCCGGCCGACCCCGCCGAGAAGCTCGCCCTCTACCGGAGCCGTACGGCACGCGCGCGGCTGCTGGTCGTGCTGGACGGCGCCCAGGACGGCGACCAGGTGCTGCCGCTGCTGCCGGGCGGGCCCGACTGCCGCGTCATCGTCACCAGCGCGAACCCGCTCGACGAGCTGGTGGCCCGGCAGGGGGCGAGCCGGGCGTTCCTGCGGCCGCTCGCCGACGACGCGGCCAGGCACCTCGCGGAACTGCTGGTCGACGGGGCGCTCGGCCCCCAGACGGTGGCGGACCTCGTGGTCACCTCGCGCGGCAACCCGCTGTCGCTGCGGCTCGGCGTCGCCCGCCTGCGCTCGCGCCAGGGGCAGCCCGCCGCCTGACATCACCCGACACCCCTGACGTCTGCATCACCCGACACCCCTGACGTCTGACATCACCTGACCACCTTTGACGTCCGACATCGCCTGGAACCGCATGAAACCGCTGGTCACCGTCGCGGGGGGGGGGGGGGGGGCGCGGGGGGGGGGGGGGGGGGGGGGGCCGGGGGGGGGCCCGGGGGGGGGGGGGGCGGAGGGGGACGGCGGG
>NZ_JBEOWK010000035.1:0-90257 GCF_040295985.1 Streptosporangium sp. NPDC002524
GAGCTCCTCCTTCGGGGCCGCCATGGCCTCGCGGGCCGAGGGGTAGAAGGTGGGATCGGGCTGGATGAGCGCCACGGTGAACTCCTGAACTCGTATCCGGCCGGACGGGGTCCGGCCGGTCAGGGGCGCCCAGGACCGCCGGGACACCGGCGGCCCCGAGTCGGGGATTTCCCGGGAGGGTCAGGCCGTACGGAGCCAGACGGCGGTGTCGGAGGGGAGCAGGTTCCCCTCCAGCGGGCCGCTGGCCAGCAGGACAGACTCGTGCTCGGGCAGGGAGACCGGCTCCTGGCCGAGGTTGACCACGCAGACCAGGCCCGACTCCCTGCGGAAGGCCAGCACCTCGTCCTGCGCGCCGCTCAGCCAGGTCAGCGTGCCGTCGCCGAGCAGCTCGCGGCGCAGGTGCAGCCCGGTGCGGTAGAGGGTGAACATGGACGTCGGGTTGGCGGCCTGCGCCTCGGCGGTCAGCGCCTTCCACTCCAGCGGCTGCGGCAGCCACGTCGGCCCGGCCCCGAACCCGAACGGCGGCTCGTCACCCGACCACGGCAGCGGCACCCGGCAGCCGTCGCGGCCGTGGTCGGTGCGGCCCGAGCGGATCCAGATCGGGTCCTGGCGCAGCTCGTCGGCGATGTCCTCGACCTCCGGCAGCCCCAGCTCCTCGCCCTGGTAGACGTACAGGCCGCCGGGCAGCGCCATCGCCAGCAGCGCGGCCGCCCGCGCCCTGCGCTCGCCCAGCACCGGGTCGGAGGGCATGCCGTGCTTGCGGTCGGCGTGGCTGAAGGAGGTGTCGGCCCTGCCGTACTTGGTCACCGGGCGGGTCACGTCGTGGTTGGACAATACCCAGGTGGGGGGCGCGCCCAGCGGGATGTGCGTGGCCAGGGTGAGGTCGATCGAGCAGCGCAGCGCGACCGCCTCCCAGGTGCACGCCAGAAAGTCGAAGTTGAACGCGGTGTGCATCTCGTCGGGGCGCAGGTACTGGGCGAACCGCTCCTGGTCGGGCAGCCACACCTCGCCGATCAGGATGCGGTCGTCGTACTCCTCGGCCACCCTGCGCCAGCCGCGGTAGATCTCGTGGACGCCGTCGAGGTCGGTGTAGGCCTCCTCGCCTCCCAGGCTGTCCATGTCCTTGACCAGCAGGGCGGCCGAGTCGATCCGGATGCCGTCCACGCCCCGGTCGAACCAGAACCGCAGCACGTCGTGGAACTCCTCGACGACCTCCGGGTTGTCCCAGTTGAAGTCGGGCTGCTCGGGGGCGAACAGGTGCAGGTACCACTCGCCGTCGGCGATCCGGGTCCACGCGGGGCCACCGAAGATCGACTTCCAGTCGTTGGGCGGCAGCTCGCCGTTCTCCCCCCGCCCGGCGCGGAAGTGGAAGCGCTCCCGCTCGGCGGAGCCCGGTCCGGCCTCCAGCGCCTGCAGGAACCACTTCTGCCGGTCGGAGCCGTGGTTGGGGACGATGTCGGTGATCGTCTTGATACCCAGGGCATGCGCCTCGGCGATGAACTCCTCCGCCTCGGCGAGCGTGCCGAACGATGGCTCGATGTCACGGTAGTCGGCCACGTCGTACCCACCGTCGGCCATCGGCGACGGGTACCAGGGGTTGAGCCAGATCGCGCCGACGCCCAGGTCGGAGAGGTACGGCAGGCGCGCGCGGAGTCCCGCGAGGTCGCCGACGCCGTCGCCGTTGCCGTCGGCGAAGCTCCGGAGGTAGACCTGGTAGATCGCGGCTCCCCGCCACCACGTTTCGGACATGCTGGAACAACTCCTTAGTAGTTGTCGGTGGGTGACGAGGTCAGCCCTTGAGGCTGCCGGCGGTGAGGCCGGCCATGATGCTGCGCTGGAAGATGAAGAAGACGATCATCGTCGGGATGCTCGCGATCACCAGCGCGGCGATCAGCACGTTCTGCGGCATCTGCGCCGAGAGCGAGGCGATGCCCACGCTGATCGTCATCTTCTCGCCGTCCGGCAGCACCAGCAGCGGCCAGACGAAGTCCTTCCAGACGTTGACCACGGAGAGGATGGACACCACTCCGAGGATCGGCCGGGAGACGGGCAGCACGATCGACCACAGGATGCGTGCCGGGGAGGCGCCGTCGATCTGGGCGGCCTCCAGCAGTTCCCTGGGGATCGAGTCGAAGAAACGCTTGAGCAGGAAGATGAAGAACCCGTTGGCCGCGGCGGGCAGCCAGATCACCCAGGGGGTGTTCAGCAGGTCCCAGCCGAAGATCGGCATGTCCTTGACCGTCAGGTAGGCGGGCAGCAGGATCACCATCGGCGGGATCATCAGCGTGGCCAGCATCAGGCCCAGGACCACGTTGCCCAGCACCGGCCGCAGCTTCGACAGCGCGTAGGCGGCCGAGACGTCGATGGCGAGCGTGAACAGCCAGGCGCCGCCGGCGTAGATGACGGTGTTGGTGAGGAAGGTCCCCAGCTCCAGCTGGTCCCACGCCTCGGCGTACACCCCGAAGTCGAACGACGAGGGGAAGAAGCTCGGCGGGATCTGGGCGAGCTCCTCGGAGGTCTTGAGCGCGCCGGTGACCATCCAGTAGAGCGGGAACACGAACACGGCGGTGAACAGGAGCACCACCGCGGTCAGCACGATGCGGTAGATCCACCGCCCGTGCGGGGTGGTGAGGGTGTGCGGGGAGACCAGGCTCCGGAACTCCCTGGTCGGCTCCTTGGCCTTGCGCGGCCGTCCGGACTTCTTCGCGGAGCCCCGCTCCGGCGGCCGGGCGGGAGCCGGGCGACTTGGTTGAACGGTGAGGTTCGACATCGGCTCAGCTGCCTCCTTAGCTCTGGTTGTCCCGCGACAGGCGCAGGTAGAAGGCGGAGAACACCATCAGCACGACCATGAGCATCAGCCCGAGCGCGCCTCCGGCGCCGAAGTCGCCGAAGTTGAAGGCGTACTGGTACATGAGGTAGGCGACGGTGAGCGTCGCGTTCTCCGGGCCGCCGCCGGTGAGCAGGTACGGCTCGATGAAGACCTGCATGGTCGCCACGATCTGGAGCAGCAGCATGACCAGCAGGATGAGCCTGGTCTGCGGGATCGTCACGTGCCAGACCCGCTTGAAGAGCCCGGCGCCGTCCAGCTCGGCGGCCTCGTACAGCTCGCTGGGGATGCTCTGCAGCGCGGCGAGGTAGATCAGCGTGCCGGTTCCCAGGTTCATCCAGGTGGAGACGATGACGAGGGAGATCAGCGCGGTGTCGGTGGAGTCGAGCCAGCTCAGGGCCGGCAGGTGCGCCAGCTCCAGGATCTGGTTGAACAGGCCGGCGCCCGGGTCGTAGAACCACTTGAACAGCAGCACCCCGACGGCGGGCGGCAGCATCACCGGGAGGTAGACGATGAACCGCAGGTAGGCCCGCGCGTGCCGCAGCTCGTTCAGGACGATCGCCGCGACGAACGGGACGACGTAGCCGAACACGAGCGCCAGGCCGGTGAAGGCGAGGGTGTTGAGCCACGCGTCGACGAACGCCGAGTCCTCCGTGACGGTACGGAAGTTGTCCAGGCCGACCCAGGTGGGGTCGTCGACGAAGTTCGTCTGCTGGAAGCTGAGCAGGACCTCCCTCACCATGGGGTACCAGGAGAAGAAGGCGAAACAGATCAGCGCCGCGCACAGGAACCCGTAGGCGGTCAGGTTGCGCCGCAGCCCTCGCCGGAACGCTCCTGGCTTTCGCCGCCGGGGACCTTTCACGGTCATAGTGGTCATCGGTTGACTCCCGATATCAACATGAGTGTCGGGGTGCCGGCCGACGGGCCGGCACCCCGGGTGTCAGAAGGTCAGCTCGACTTCGCCAGCACCTTGTTCGCCTTGGCCTCGGCGTCGGCGAGGAGCTTGTCGATGTCGGCGTCCTGCCTGGTCAGCACCGCCGACATGGCCACGTCGAGGATCGCGTAGAGCTCCTGCGACTTCGGCGGCTCAAGCTTGTTCTGGATGGCCGCGGAACCCTCCACGAAGGGGGTGAAGTTCTCCACGGGAACGGTGGCGTTCGCCTTGCGCAGCTCGACGATCTCCTTGCCCGGCGCGGTGTCGCCGTACAGGTCGGGGATCGGCAGGCCGACGGGACGGCCCTGCTGCTTGCTGCGGGCGTAGTTGAACTGGCCCTGGCCGGGGGTCAGCTCGTGGAAGTTCAGCCACAGCATGGCGGCCTTGATCTTCTCGGGCGTGGCCTTGGGGTTGATCATGTAGCCGTCGCCGCCGCTGAGCGAGGCCTTGGCCTCGGGCAGGGCGGTGACCCCGTAGTCCTCGAACTTGCCCTTGAAGTCGTTGTTGACGGCCTGGACGACGTCGGGGGCGCCGATCATCATGCCGAGCTTGCCGCCGCCCATCATCCGCATCAGGTCCTCCCACTGGAGGAGCTGCTTGGTGCCCATGCTGTTGTTGGTCCAGCGCATGGTCTTGAGGTTCTCCAGGACGGCCTTGCCCTCGGGGCTGTTGAAGGCCGCGGCCTTGCCGTCGGGGGTGACCATCTCGCCGCCGCGCCCGTAGAGGGAGGCGGCGAAGTGCCAGCCGCCGGTGTTGCCGGCGCTGTACTCGCCGAAACCGACGTGCCCGGGACCGAGGGCGCTGATCTTCTTGGCGGCCTCCTGCACCTCGGCCCAGGTCTTGGGCGGTGCGGCGGGGTCGAGGCCGGCCTGGGTGAAGAGCTTGCGGTTGTAGACCAGGCCCATGGAGTAGTTGTTCCTGGGCAGGCCGTAGAGCTTCTCGCCCTCCTTGAAGGTGGCGAGGACGTCGGGCCGGATGTCGTTCAGCAGCTTGATGTCGCCGACGTAGGGGGTGATGTCGGCGGCCTGGCCCGCGGCGATGATCTTCTTGATGTCGGTGAAGTAAACGTAGAAGACGTCCTCCATCGAGCCACCGGCCAGCTTCGCCTGGAAGGTGTCCGGGTTGATGCAGGGGAAGGCGTCCTTGCTGTCGATCGTGATGTGCGGGTGCAGCTTCTTGAACGCTGCCACGTCCTCGTCCCAGGCGGTCCGCTCCAGCGGGTTGCTCTTCGGCGGCTGACAGCCGACGGAGATCGTGACCGGAGCGTCGGCCCCGGCGGCACTCGGCTTGGTTTCCGCGGCCTGTGATCCGCTGTCGTCGTTGCCGCACCCGGCGGCGGTGAGCGCGATGGCTGCGGCGAGCAGCATCGAGAGCTTGGGGGATTTCATCCGAGGCACTCCTTGGCGGGTCGGTTGCGAGAAACATATAGAGGCGTGCAGGAAGTAGCAAGAGCCCGTCAATTCAGATGCAAAAAAGTGACAGTGATCGATCGGCCATCTCCCGGAAACACCTCCGCCGCACGCGGGAACCCCTTCCCACCTGGGGCTACACGCACATGACACGGAGTGGAGTCATCCACTTGCAGGAAGATGCATGATGACGTCATCTTCCTGTCGAAATTTTTAGGGACGATCGCCGGGGAGACAGGAGATCGGGGGGCGGGACGGCTCCGGGGCGCGGGTTCGGAGACGGGCGCGGAAACGGGCCCGGCCGGTAGCCGGGACCGCCTTAGGACACCCTGAACTGGGGAAACAGGAGGAGATCCGGACCCGGGAGAACGCCGGGCCGGGGCGATCGGCCCGGCGCCGAGGCCGCAGCAGGGCGGTGTCGAGGCCGCGCCGGAGCGACTTTCAAGCACCCTGAAGCGACCCCGGAGCGACTTCGAAACGGTCGCGGGACGGTCGCGGGACGGTCAGGCCGGTACGGCTCTGGGGGCCGCCGGGGCGGTGGAGGCGCGGACCACGAGCTCGGGGTCGAACAAGAGCTCGCCCCCCGGCAGGGCCGCGGTGTCGATCTGGGCGACCAGCAGGTCCACGGCCGCGCGGCCCATCGCCTCGATCGGCTGGCGCACCGTGGTCAGCGGCGGGTCGGTCCGGTTCATCATGGCCGAGTCGTCGTACCCGATCACCGAGACGTCGCGCGGCACCGCCAGCCCCTCGCGCCGGGCGGCGCGCACCGCGCCGAGCGCGAGCAGGTCGCTGCCGCAGATCAGGCCGGTGACGCCGCGCCGCACCAGCCGGGCGGCGGCGGCCTGGCCGCCCTCCATCGAGAACATGGCGTGCTCGACGAAACGCTCGCGGAAGTCCATGCCGTGCGCCCGCGCGTAGGCGGCGAACGTCTCCAGCTTGCGGCGCGACGGCATGTGGTCGGGCGGCCCGAGGAGCATGCCGACGCGCACGTGACCGAGGGCGCGCAGGTGGCCGGCCGCCATCTCGGCGGCGGTGACGTCGTCGCAGGAGACCTGGGAGAAACCGAGGTGCCCGGCCGAGGCGTTCACCAGGACGGCGGGCAGGCGCCGCTCCAGGATGCGCTCGTAGTGCTCGTGCGAGGCGTCCCCGTCGGCGTACGCGCCTCCGGCGAAGACCACGCCCGAGACGTGCTGCGCCAGCATCAGGTCGACGTAGTCGGCCTCCTGCAGCCCGCCCGAGGTGCGCGTGCACAGCACGGAGGTGAACCCCTGCTGGGCGAGCGCCCCGCCGACGACCTCGGCGAACGCGGGGAAGATCGGGTTGTGCAGGTCGGGGAAGACCAGGCCGATCAGGCGGGCGCGGTCGCGGTGCAGCCGGGTCGGGCGCTCGTAGCCGAGGGCGTCGAGCGCCGTCAGCACCGCGTCCCTGGTCGACTCGGAGACGCCGCGCCTGCCGTTGAGCACGCGACTGACCGTCGCCTCGCTCATCCCGACCCTCTTGGCCACCTCGGCAAGCCTCCGCGTCATACCCGCAAGCATACGGCGGCTTTCGCAAGTGTTTACATCCGCTTTGCGGATCGGTGTCATACCGGATCGCGAGGATGACGCGTTATGGCGGTCCGAGATGTGGGCTTCGTGCCCTGATGGAGGTGATTGCCGGACCTCACCTCGCCGTACGCGCGACCTTGCCGCGCAGCTCAACCCGCTCCGTGGCCCCGAAGGGGTCCGTCCGGCGTCACATCCACGACAGCGGGGAACAACGGTGATCGGTTCTTTGCGACATGTGGATGAAATATTGCGGCTATATGTTCGTCATCTTATGATTTTGTACCACCTGATACCGCCCTTTTGTCAAGCCTGCGGCACCCCCGGCCCTCCGAACGGATCCGCCGACGTCCGAGAGCCCTCACGCGCCGGCCGGCGTCTACTCCCCCGGTCGTACGCCCGGGCGCGATCCGCCCCTCGTACACCAGGGGAAGTACGGCCGGGCGCTTCTCCGGGGTGACGACGCCCGCGCGCCGGGCCGGGAGCCTGGACACCGAAATCCGACGGAGGTGTCCATGAGTTCCCCACCCGCTCCGACCGGCCGGGCCCGCGTGCCCGCCCCGGCAGACCCGGCAGACCCGGCAGATCAAGCGGACCGGGCAGATCAAGCAGATCAGGCCGGTGTGCCCGCCCGGACCGGTCCGGCCCGCGTGCCCGCCTGGATCGTCTGGTCCCTGCGGGTCACCGCCACCCTGCACCTGGTGACCGTGCTCGGCCAGGCGGTCATCGCCGGCATGTTCGTCACCGGGCAGGTGGACCTGCTGGCCCACCACAACCTCGGCGCCATGATCACCACGGCGCTGGTGGGCCTGCAGCTCATCGCCGCGATCACGCTGTGGCGGCCGGGACGCGGCCCGCTGTGGCCGCTCGGGGTGAGCCTGCTGCAGCTGGTGCTGGTGAACGCCCAGATCGTGCTCGGCCAGGAGCGCCAGGTCGCGATGCACATCCCGCTGGCGATGGTCGTCTTCGGCATGGCCGTGTCGATGACCGCCTGGACGTGGCGGGGACAGCGGAGGGTCGCGGCGTGATCTCCAGAAGGCGTTTCCTGGGCGGCGCGCTCGGCGTGACGGGCCTCGCCGCGGCCGGATGCGGCGCGGTGTCGGCCGAGACCGCGGGCCAGGTCCTGTCCAGCGCGCTGCCGCCGCCCAGGCCGTTCACCGTCCCGCTGCCGATCCCCGCCGTGGCGCGCCCCGCGCGGCCGGGACACTACGAGGTGGTCCAGCGCCCCGCGAAGGTGGAGATCGTTCCGGGGACGACGACCGAGGTGTGGGGGTTCGACGGCACCTTCCCCGGGCCGACCTTCCAGGTGCGGCGCGCGAGCCCCGTCACGGTCCGGGTCCGCAACGAGCTGCCCGTGCCGACCTCCACGCACCTGCACGGCGGGGTGACCCCGGCCGGCTCCGACGGCTATCCCACCGACCTGGTGGTGGCCGAGGGCCGGGGCTTCCGGCCCCCGCCCGGCGGCCACTCCCACCACGGCATGCGGGTGGACCCGTCGCAGTGGACGCTGCACCAGGGGGCGAGGGAGTACGCCTACCCGCTGGACCAGCGGGCCGCCACGCTTTGGTACCACGACCACCGGATGGACTTCACCGGCCCGCAGGTCTGGCGGGGGCTGGCCGGGTTCATGATCATCGGGGACGACGAGGACGACGCGCTGCCACTGCCCAGGGGCGAGCGGGACGTCCCGCTGATGATCTGCGACCGCGCGTTCGAGGAGGACGGCTCCTTCCGCTACCCGGCGGCCGATCCCAGCCTGCTGGTGAGCGCCGGGGTCGAGGCCGCCTACATGGAGGGGGTCGAGGGTGACGTGATCCTGGTCAACGGCGCCCCCTGGCCGGTGCTGGAGGTCTCGAACACCCGCTACCGGCTGCGGCTGCTCAACGCCTCCAACGCCCGCCGCTACCGGCTGGAGCTGACCCCCGGCGGCAGGTTCACGCAGGTCGGCAGCGACGCCGGGCTGCTGGCCGCCCCCGTCGCGCACGAGGCGATCACGATGGCCCCCGCCGAGCGGTTCGACGTGGTCGTCGACTTCTCCGCCTACCCGGTCGGCACCGAGGTGACCATGGTGAACACCCTCGGCACCGGCCGGGCACGCGACGTGATGCGCTTCCGCGTCACGCGCCGGGCCAGGGAGGACAGCGCGGTGCCGGGGCGCCTGGCGGCGGTCGAACCGGCCGTCAGGTCCTCGGCCGTCGCCTCGCGCCTCTTCGACTTCCGCAGGACCGGGCAGGGCCCCGAGGCCTCCTGGACGATCAACGGCCTGCCGTTCCGGCCCGGCGGCCCGCTGGCCCGCCCCCGGCTCGGCACCACCGAGGTCTGGCGCCTCACCAGCGACTTCCACCACCCCGTGCACGTGCACCTGGCCCACTTCCAGGTGCTCTCGCGCAACGGCCGGGCCCCGGCGGCGACGGACGGCGGCTGGAAGGACACGGTCGACGTCCGCCCGTACGAGGTGGTGGAGGTCCTGGTGCGCTTCGAGGGCTTCCGGGGGCGCTACATGATGCACTGCCACAACCTCGAACACGAGGACATGGCGATGATGGCCGACTTCGAGGTGGTCTAGGGGCATCCCGTCCCGGGCTGTACGGGGGTCTTGTCCTACGTGACAGGGAAGACCGCGCGGGTGTCCGTACGCCGGAGTCCGCGGGCGCGTACGGCGTGGCGTGCCGGTCGTTTGAGCGGGTCCCGTGGAGGAAGCCGTACCATCGGCGGTCCACAGGGGGGAACGGGAACGATGGCGGAACGACTGGTGGTGATCGGCGGCGACGCCGCGGGGATGAGCGCGGCCTCCCAGGCCCGCCGACGGCGCGGGCCGGAGGACCTGCGGATCGTCGCCTTCGAGAAGGGCGCGCACGCCTCCTACTCGGCCTGCGGGATCCCCTATCTCGTCGGCGGGGAGGTCGACGACGTGGAGGCCCTGGTCAGCCGGCGCCCGGAGGTGTTCCGCGACGAGCTGGACATCGACCTGCGGCTGCGCGCCGAGGTCGTCGAGATCGACCTGGACCGGCGCGCGGTGGCCGTACGCGACGGCCGGGGCGGCAACCCGAGCTGGGAGCCGTTCGACCAGCTCGTGGTCGCCACCGGCGCCGTGCCGGGCCGCCCGGACCTGCCGGGGGCCGACGCCGAGGGGGTGTACGGCGTGCAGACCCTCGACGACGGCGTCGCGCTGCTGCGCGCCCTGGAGGACAAGCCGCGCAGGGCGGTGGTGGTCGGCGGTGGCTACATCGGCCTGGAGATGGCCGAGGCGCTGGTACGGCGCGGGCTGGAGGTCTCCCTCGTCGACGCCGCCGAACAGCCGATGAGCACGCTCGACCCGGACATGGGCGCCCTCGTCGCCGACGCCCTGCGCGATCTGGGCGTGGAGGTGCACCTCGGCGAGCGCATGGAGGGCTTCGAGGAGACCGATGGGCGGGTGTCGGCGGTCCGCACCGAGAACCTGACCCTCCCCGCCGACCTGGTCGTCCTCGGGCTCGGCACCCGTCCGAACAGCGCGCTGGCCGAGGCCGCGGGCATCCCGGTCGGCGAGACCTCGGGGATCGTGACCGACCGGCGGATGCGGACCCCGGTGGAGGGCGTCTGGGCCGCCGGTGACTGCGTCGAGACCTTCCACCGGGTCTCCCGGCGGCCGGTCGCGATCGCGCTCGGCACCCACGCCAACAAGCAGGGACGCGTCACGGGCATCAACATCGGCGGCGGGCACGCCTCCTTCCCCGGCGTGGTGGGCACCGCGGTGTCCAAGATCTGCGAGTACGAGGTGGCGCGCACCGGCCTCACGACCGCGGCGGCGGAGAAGGCCGGGTTCGAGCCGGTCGGCGGGATCGTGGAGTCCACCACGCGCGCCGGCTACTACCCCGGCGCCCGCAAGATGAAGATCAAGACGATCGCCGACCGGGGGACGGGCCGCCTGCTGGGCGCCCAGATCGTCGGCCAGGAGGGCGCGGCGAAGCGGATCGACGCCCTGGCGGTCGCCATCTGGCACGAGATGACGGTGGAGGAGATGTCGGGGCTCGACCTGTCGTACGCTCCCCCGTTCGCCCCCGTGTGGGACCCCGTCCTGATCGCCGCGCGCAAGGCGGCCGAGCACATCGACCGGCTGGACGGGAAGGCCTGAGCCCCGGGCTTGAAGCCTGACCCGGCTGAAGGCTTGGGGCCCGGCCCGGCGGAGGGCCCGGGTCTCCGGTTCGAGGAAGGACCTGGGCTTCTAGCTCGGGGAGAGGCAGGGTCTTCGGTTCGAGGAGGGATTCGGGCCTCCGGCTCAGGGGAAAACCCGGGTTTCCGGTTCGGCGGGAAGAGCTGGGGTGCCTCTTTACCAGTCCTGGTTCACGGGGGAAACCGAGCCCGGCGGTGGGGTCGTGACGACACGCCGGGCTTCGCCAGGGTCCCGGCGCGTTCGCATGATCGATCGGGCGCGGGAAAGTTCGCGGGGATGGTTGGGCCGGATGAGAGCGGGCAAGGGCGAAGAATCCAAGTCCCGATCCCGACAAGGAGTAGCAATGCTCACATTGACGGACACGGCAGCCCAGGTAATCCGGGATCTCAGCTCGCAGGTGACGGACTCCCCCGACACCGGGGTTCGCATCTCGTCCCAGAGCGACGGCACCGGATCGCTCGTGCTCTCGATCGCGGAACACCCCGAGTCCGCCGACAGGGTGGTGGAGTCGGAAGGGGCACGAATCTTCCTCGACCCGCAGGTCGTGGACATGCTCGACGACAAGTCGCTGGACGCGGACGTCGACGAGGGTGGCGGGGTCGCCTTCCTCGTCACCGAACAGCTTCACTAGACCATCCGGGGGGCGGCCCCCGATCGAACAGCTTCACTAGACCACCCGGGGCGGCCCCCGGCACGCGGGCCCCGGTCCCTGCGAAGGGACCGGGGCCCGTACGTGTTCCCTCGGCGGCTTTTCAGGAACCGTTCCCCAGGAACAGGCTCCCCGGCGACGGCGAGGGGCCGTGCGTGAATGCCGGGACGGGCCGGTCAGGCGCGGGCGCTGCTCAGGGCGAGCGGGTCCCTCGGCGCATCGGCCTTGGCCTTCTCCATCTCCTCACCGAGCTCCTGGAGCCTCTTGCGCCCCATCGCCTCCCGCACCTGCGGGAACCACTCCTGCTCCTCCTCCTCGACGTGGTGGCGGACGTTCTCGATCAGCACCGTGACCTTGGCGTCGAACCGCTCGTCCTCGGGGTCGAGCTTGGTCAGCTCGGAGAGCATCCAGACCACCACGTGGTGCTCCTCGACGCTCTCCAGGACGTGGTCGGAGGTCTCGGGAACGCTCTCGCGGGCGGCCGGGTAGAAGATCTGCTCCTCGATGTGGGCGTGGGCGGTGAGCTCCTCGATGATCTGGTCGACGAGGTCCCGCTTCTTCTTGTACGCCCGCTCGCCCGCGCCCTCGAACTCCTTGAACAGCTTCTCGACGGTCTTGTGGTCGTCCTTGAGCAGAACGATCGCGTCCATGGTTCTCCTTCTATCGGCCTATCCGGTGTGATCAGGGGTTGAGCAGGACCTTGACGGCCCCGTCCCTCTTCTTCTGGAAGATCTCGTAGCCGTGCGGCGCCCGGTCGAGGGGGAGCCGGTGGGTGGCCAGGTCCATGACCCCGAGCGGGTCGGAGTCGTCGGTCACCAGCGGCATCAGGTCGTCGATCCAGCGCTTGACGTGGGCCTGGCCCATCCGCAGGGTGACGCCCTTGTCGAACATCCTCAGCATCGGCATCGGGTCGGCCATGCCGCCGTAGACGCCGACGACGGAGATCGTCCCGCCGCGCCGTACCGTGTCGACGGCCTGGTTGAGCGCGGCCAGCCGGTCGACGCCCGCGCTGGACATCAACGGGGCGGCGAGCGCGTCGGGCAGCAGGCCGGTGAGGGCGTGGGCGAACTTGGCGACCGGGGAGCCGTGCGCCTCCATGCCGACCGCGTCGATCACGGAGTTGGTGCCGCGCCCGCCGGTCATCTCCCTGACCGCCCCGGGGATGTCGGCGGTCACCGAGGCGTCGAGCACCTCGGCGCCGTGCCTGCGCGCCATCGCGAGCCGCTCGGGCACCCCGTCGACGCCGATGACCCGGTAGCCGAGGTGCCTGGCGATCCGGCAGGCCATCTGCCCGATCGGGCCGAGCCCGAAGACGGTGACGCTCCCGCCGTCGGGGATGTCGGCGTACGCCACCGCCTGCCAGGAGGTGGGCAGCACGTCGGACAGGTAGACGAACCGCTCGTCCGGCGGCCCCTCGGGCACCTTGATCGGGCCGAACTGCGCCTGCGGGACCCGCAGGTACTCGGCCTGCCCGCCGGGGACCTGGCCGTAGAGCCTGGTGTAGCCGAACAGGGCCGCGCCCATGCCCTGCTCGCGGACCTGGGTGGTCTCGCACTGGGCGAAGAGGTTCAGGCCGCACATGTGGCAGTGGCCGCAGGAGATGTTGAAGGGGATGACCACCCTGTCGCCCGGCTTGATGGCGGTGACCTCGGGGCCGACCTCCTCCACGACGCCCATCGGCTCGTGGCCCAGGATGTCGCCCTCGCCCATGAACGGCCCCAGGACCTCGTACAGGTGCAGGTCCGAGCCGCAGATCGCGGTGGTGGTGACCCTGATGATCGCGTCGTTCGGCTCCTTGAGCACCGGGTCGGGGACCTCCTCGACCCGTACGTCGCGTCTTCCGTGCCAGGTGAGAGCTTTCATGATCCTTCTCCTCGGGGAGTGTCAGCGAAGCCGGGGCAGGACCTCTTTGGCGTAGAAGTCGAAGAAGGCGTCCTGTTCCTGGCCGATCTGGCTGATGTAGACCTCGTCGAAGCCCGCGTCGACGTACTCCTTGATCGCCTTGAGGTGCACCTCGGGGTCGGGGCCGCAGGGGGCCCCGATCTCGTCCTCGGTCACCATCTCGGCGAGCTCCTCGAAGTGGCGGGGCAGCGGCAGCAGCTGCATGGCCTCGCCCTTGATGCCCTGGGTCGGCCAGATCCGGTGCGCGGTCCTGCGGCCGGTGGCCTCGTCGGCGGCGTGGCAGACCTTCAGCCCGCCCTGGGAGGGCTTGCCCGCGCCGCCCGCCTTGTGGAACTTCTCCACCAGCTCGGCGTTCGGGGCGGTGCAGATGTAGCCGTCGGCGATCTTCCCGGCCAGCTGCACGGCCTTGTCCCCGAAGGCGGACATGTAGACGGGCGGCGGCTCGTCGGGGAGGGTGTAGAGGCGGGCGGTGTCGACGCGGTAGTGCTCTCCCCGGTGGGTCACCAGCTTCCCGCTCCACAGCTTCCGCATGAGCTCGACCGCCTCCTCGAGCATCTCCAGCCGCTCGGAGGCCGGAGGCCAGCGCGAGTCGACGATGTGCTCGTTGAGGGCCTCGCCGGTGCCGACGCCGAGCCGGAACCGGCCGCCGGACAGCGCCGCGCTGGTGGCGGCGGCCTGCGCGACGATCGCCGGGTGGGTGCGGACCAGCGGGCAGGTGACGGCGGTGGTGATGGGCAGCGAGGTCGCCTCGGCCACCGCGCCGATCACCGACCAGACGAACGGGCTCTGGCCCTGCGCGTCCAGCCAGGGATGGAAGTGGTCGGAGATCCACAGGCTCTCGAATCCCGCCCGCTCGGCGAGCTTGGCCTGCCGTACGAGCTCCGCCGGCCCGTGTTCCTCGCTCGACAAGAAGTATCCGAACGTGGTCATTTTTCCCTCCCCGATCTTCTGAGCTGCGGCGACGTCTCCCTTACCCCGTCCGCGAAGGTCAAACGAGGGGGTGCGCGATCTCTTCCCTGACCTCCCCGGGGAAGCGGCGCGGCCCGGCGGCGGGCCCGATCGCGGCCCCTGCCCCGCGATCGGGACAGGGGTACGGGCGGGCCCTTTCGAGTACGACCGGGTCGGGTCAGGACGGCCAGGTCCAGTCGCGGATCTCGGCCGGGTCCTCGCCGTACTCGCGGGTGTGGGCGCGGGCCCGCAGCCGGGAGTCGACCATGTGCTGGCGCAGGTGCGCCGACCGCTCGGCCAGCCCGGGGACCCGGTCGACGACATCCATCACCAGGTGGAAGCGGTCGATGTCGTTGAGCATGGCCATGTCGAACGGCGTGGTCGTGGTGCCCTCCTCCTTGTAGCCGCGCACGTGGATGTTGGCGTGGCCGCTGCGGCGGTAGGTCAGGCGGTGGATCAGCCACGGGTAGCCGTGGAAGTTGAAGATGACCGGCCGGTCGGCGGTGAACAGCGCGTCGAACTCGGCGTCCGCCAGGCCGTGCGGGTGCTCGGTCGGCGGCTGCAGCCGCATCAGGTCCACCACGTTGACGACCCGGACCCTCAGCTCGGGCAGGTGCTCGCGCAGCAGGGCGGCCGCCGCCAGCGTCTCCAGGGTGGGCACGTCGCCCGCGCAGGCCAGCACCACGTCCGGTTCGGTCCCGGCGTCCGTGCTGGCCCACTCCAGCACGCCCAGGCCCCGCGTGCAGTGCGCGATCGCCTCGTCCATCGGCAGCAGGTCCAGCACCGGCTGCTTCCCGGCCACGATCACGTTCACGTAGTCGCGCGAGCGCAGGCAGTGGTCGGCCGTCGACAGCAGCGTGTTGGCGTCCGGCGGCAGGTAGACCCGTACCACCTCGGCCTTCTTGTTCATCACCACGTCCAGGAAGCCGGGGTCCTGGTGGGAGAAGCCGTTGTGGTCCTGGCGCCAGACGTGCGAGGAGAGCAGGTAGTTCAGCGAGGCGACCGGCCTGCGCCAGGGGATCTTGCGCGAGGACTCCAGCCACTTGGCGTGCTGGTTGAACATCGCGTCGATGATGTGGATGAACGCCTCGTAGCAGTTGAACAGCCCGTGGCGGCCGGTCAGCAGATAGCCCTCCAGCCAGCCCTGGCACAGGTGCTCGCTGAGCACCTCCATCACCCGGCCGCCCTGCCCCAGGTGCTCGTCGGTCTCCAGCAGCTCGGCGTCCCAGGCCCGGTCGGTGGCCTCGAAGACCGCCGACAACCGGTTGGAGGCGGTCTCGTCGGGGCCCATCAGCCGGAAGTTGTCGGGGTTGGCGGCGATGACGTCGCGCAGGAACGCGCCCAGCACCCGGGTGGGCTCGGTCGTGGCGGTGGCGGGCGATTTGACCTCGACCGCGTGCTCGCGGAAGTCGGGCAGCGCCAGCGGGCGCAGCAGCTCGCCGCCGTTGGCGTGCGGGTTGGCGCTCATCCGCAGCGGCCCCTCGGGCACCGTCCCCACGACCTCGGCCACCGGCCGCCCCTCGTCGTCGAACAGTTCCTCCGGCCGGTACGAGCGCATCCACTCCTCCAGCATCGCCAGGTGCTCGGGGTTGTCGCGCACCCCTGACAGCGGCACCTGGTGGGAGCGCCAGGTGCCCTCCACCGGCAGGCCGTCGACCTCCTTGGGCCCGGTCCACCCCTTCGGCGTCCGCAGGACGATCATCGGCGGCCGGCCGCCCTCGGCGATCTGGTCGAACACCGTCTCCAGGGTCTCGGCCATGATCTGGTGCACGGCCCCGGGGTCGTCCCCGGACACGAGGTGCGGGCGGTATCCGTATCCCTCCATGAGCTTGACCAGCTCGTCCTCGGGGATGCGGGCCAGCACGGTCGGGTTGGCGATCTTGTAGCCGTTCAGGTGCAGGATGGGCAGCACGGCGCCGTCGCGGCCGGGCGCGTGGAACTTGTTGCTGTGCCAGCTCGCCGCGAGCGGCCCGGTCTCGGCCTCCCCGTCGCCGATGACACAGGCCACCACCAGGTCCGGGTTGTCGAACGCGGCCCCGTACGCGTGGGCCAGGGAGTAGCCGAGCTCGCCGCCCTCGTGGATCGAGCCGGGCGTCTCGGGCGCCACGTGGCTGGGGATGCCGCCGGGGAAGGAGAACTGCCGGAACAACTTTTGCATCCCTACACCGTCACGAGAGATGTCCGGATATTTCTCGGTATAGGAGCCTTCCAGCCAGGCGTGCGCCACCGCGGCGGGCCCGCCGTGCCCCGGACCGGCGATGTAGATCATGTCCTGGTCGCGTCCGGCGATGATCCGGTTCAGGTGGGCGAAGCAGAAGTTCAGCCCCGGCGTGGTCCCCCAGTGCCCCAGCAGCCGGGGCTTGATGTGCTCGGCCCGCAGCGGCTCGGCCAGCAGCGGGTTGTCCAGCAGGTATATCTGGCCGACCGACAGGTAGTTGGCCGCGCGCCAATAGGCGTCGACGTGCGCGAGTGCGTCCATACATCGACAGTTCCTCAGCTGAGGCGTTCAAACCCCGCGACCCCCCGGTACGGCGAGCCCCCTCTATCGATTTGGGGCGAAATATACAAAGATCTCCGGATGAGTCTGGAGCGACGTTAAGGTGCGTTCGAGACTGCTGTGGTTCCCCTTGCCGGGAACGTCGGGAGTGAACGATGAGGTTTGTCGGGTTTCGGGATGAACGTCAGGTCCGGGTGGGCGTACTGACCGGTGATGACCGGGTGGCGCCGCTGACCGAGGTGGGCGAGTTCTACGGGGACCTGCCCGTCTGGACCGCGCGGGCGCGCGAGCTCGCCGGCGGCGAGGCGGGGTCGTACGGATACACACCGGCCGAGCTGGACCTGGCCCCGGCGGTGACCGGTTCCGCGCGGGTGGTGTGCGTCGGGCTGAACTACCGGGACCACGCCGCCGAGGGCGGTTTTCCCATCCCGGAGACACCGGCGATCTTCGGCCGGTGGACGGCGTCGCTCGCGGTCGGCGGGACGCCGGTCCCGGTGCCGCCCGACGAGCCGGGCCTGGACTGGGAGGTCGAGCTGGTCGCGGTGGTCGGCACGGAACTGCGGTGCGTGGACGAGGAGACCGCGCTCGCGGGGGTGTTCGGCTACGCGACCTTCAACGACCTGAGCGCCCGCCGGGCGCAGCGGCTCACCGCGCAGTGGACGCTCGGCAAGAACTCCGACCACAGCGGGCCGATCGGCCCCGTGGTCACCGCCGACGAGGTGGGCGACCCGGCGGACGGGCTCCGGCTGGTGACCCGGGTCAACGGCGAGGTCGTCCAGGACGGCGACACCAAGGACATGATCTTCCCGGTCGGGCGGGTGCTCGCGCACCTGAGCCGGACCATGACGCTGCGCCCCGGCGACCTGGTGGCGACCGGCACTCCCGCCGGGGTGGGACACGCGCGCACCCCGGCGCGCTTCCTGGGCCCCGGGGACGTGGTCGAGGTGGAGGTCGGCCGCCTGGGGGCGGTACGCAACCCGATCGTGGCGTGGCCGGAGAGCTGACCGATGCCGCAGACCTCGCGTTCCAGCCACGCTTCCCACGAGCGGGACTCCCCTCACGAACAAGACGCCCCTCACGAGCACGGCGCCCCTCACGAGCACGGCGCCCTTCATGGGCACGGCGACCCCGCCGGGCGGATACCGCGCTCGGGCCTTGAGGAGCGTCCCGGGGACTTCAACGTCACCCTGATCACCTTCGCCGCGATGGCGCTGTACGACGCCCTGGACGGCGAGCAGCGGGCCCGCGCGCTGCTGCCCTTCGACGACCCGGACCGCTCGAACTGGAACTTCCTGCCCGCCTCGGGACGCGCCGGGGTGCCGCTGCGGGACCTGAGCTTCGACCAGGGCGTCCTGGCGCACCGGCTGATCGCCCAGAGCTGCTCGGAGCGGGCGTACGCGCAGGTGGTGCAGGTGATCTCGCTGGAGCACGTGCTGCGCGAGCTGAACCTGGAACGGTTCGGGCACGTGGCCAGGGAGTTCCGCAACCCGGGGATGTACTTCCTGACGTTCTTCGGCCAGCCCAACCCCGACTCGGTGTGGGGGTGGCGGCTGGTCGGCCACCACCTGTCGCTGAACTTCACGGTCGTCAACCAGGACCACCTCGCGGTGACGCCGTTCCTGCTCGGCTCGGAACCGGCCCGCTTCGGCCCGTACCGGGTGCTGGGCGAGGAGGAGGACCTGGGGTTCGCGCTGCTGCGCTCGCTGGACGACGGGCGGCGGGCGCGGGCGATCATCCACCCGGTGCCCCCGGCGGACTTCGTCACCCGTACGGTGCCGAGGATCGGCGAGGTGGAGCTGCCCGACCTGCACGGGGTCGGCCGCCGCGACGCGATGATCACCGAGGCCGACCGGCAGGCCCTGCGCTACATCAGGTCGCACCCGCGCGGGATCGCCGCCGCCGACCTGACCTCCGGGCAGCGGCGCGCGTTCGACGAGCTGCTGGAGTGCTACCTCGACCGGGCCAGGCCCGGCCAGGTGGCCGCCGAGATGGACCGCGTCCGCGCCGCCGGTGACGGTGCCCTGCACTTCGCGTGGGCCGGTGCCGACGACCACGGGCTCGGCCACTACTACCGGATCCAGGGCCCGGTCACGTTGATCGAGTTCGACAACACCGAGGACGACGCCAACCACGCCCACAGCGTGTGGCGCGACCCCGCAGGCGACTTCGGCGAGGACCTGCTGATGAGACACCTCATCGAGGAGCACCGCGGTGCCGCGGGGTGAGACGCCGCCCGACGAGAGGAACCCCTGAGTGAAGATCGCCATTGTCGGAGGAGGCCTCGGCGGGCTGGCCACCGCGCTGCTGATGCGGCAGGCCGGCCTCGACGCCGTCGTGTACGAGCAGGCCGCCGAGCTGCGCGAGGTCGGCGCGGGGATCGTGGTGGGCCCCAACATGGTCCGCCCCCTGGTGCGGGCCGGGCTCGGCGAGCGGCTGGCGTCCTTCGCCGTGCCGCTGGAGACCGCCTGGGAGTTCCGGCGCTGGGAGGACGGCCGGGTGCTGTCCTCCCAGCCGATGGGCGAGGAGTGCCGGCGCCTGTACGGCACCGACTGCTACGTCGCGCACCGGGCCGACCTGCTCGACATGCTGCTGGAGGCGCTGCCCGCGGACGCGGTCAGGACCGGCCATCGGCTGGAGGTGCTGCAGCAGGACCACGACGAGACCGAGCTGGTCTTCACCGGCGCCAGCGGCGTGAAGACGACGGTCACCGCCGACGTGGTGATCGGCGCGGACGGCATCCACTCGGCCGTACGGCCCGCGATCGTCGACGAGGAGCCGCCGCGCTTCTCCGGGCTGTGCGCCTACCGGTGCCTGGTCGACGCCGAGCGGGCGCCGGAGCTGGCGCTGCGCCGGGTGCAGACGCTCTGGCTGGGTCCCGGCCGCCACTTCGTCCACTACCCGATCAGGGACAGGAAGCTGGTCAACGTCGTCGCGATCGTGCCCGCGGGCGAGTGGCGCGTCGAGTCGTGGACGGCCGACGGGCGGATCGAGGACCTGGAGCGCGAGTTCGAGACCTGGGACCCCAGACTGGGGCAGCTGATCGCCGCCGCCACCGAGACCAAGCGCTGGGCCCTGTACGACCGCGCCCCCCTGGAGCGCTGGACGTCGGGACGGGTGGCCCTGATGGGCGACGCCGCCCACTCGATGCTGCCCTTCTTCGGCCAGGGCGCCGCCCAGGCGGTCGAGGACGCGGTGGTCCTCACGAGCTGCCTGCGCGACGCCAGCCGCGAGACGGCGGCGAAGGCGCTGGCCCGCTACGAGGAGATCCGCAGGCCCCGGGCCTCGCGGGTGCAGCTGATGAGCCGGGGCCGCGAGGTGCAGAACCACCTGCCCGACGGGCCCGCCCAGCTGGAGCGCGACGCGGCCCTGGCCGGAAGCGACCCGCTGCGGCAGAGCGCCTGGCTCTACGGGCACGACCCCGAGACCGCCATCGCGGGCTGATCAGGCTTGACGGTCGCGACAGCCGTGACGGCCGGGCGGTGCGGCGGGACCGCCCGGCCGTCGGGCAGCAGCTCACCGGTGTCCTCGAAGAGCACCACCCCGTTGCAGAGCAGGCTCCAGCCCTGCTCGGGGTGGGAGGCGATCGGCCTCGCGGCCTCCCTGCCGGGCGCGTAGGCCGGGGGACACGGGGTTTCGTGCCGGCACATGGCGTACCTCACTGATCTGCACTGGTCCGCGCTGGTCCGCGGCGTCTTCCCGCAGGATGCGCCTCGGGGGACGTCCTGTCCCGGTACAAATCCGCACAGGGGTCCCCCCGGTCCTCACTCGGTCTTGCGCACCCCTCCCAGGAACCGGTGGGCGATCACCACGAGGGCGAGGAAGAGCCCGCTGACCACCTGCTGGAAGGAGGCGTTGAGGTTGCCGACCTGGTTGATCAGGTTCTGGATCACGCCGAGCAGCAGCGCCCCGGCGATCGTACCGCCGAGGGCCCCGGCTCCCCCGGTGAGCAGGGTGCCGCCGATGACGACGGCGGCGATCACATCGAGTTCCAGCCCGATGCCGAGGATCGTCACCCCCGACGACAGCCGGGCCGCGTTGAGCGCCCCGGCCAGCCCGGCCAGCAGCCCCGACATCAGGTAGACGGCGACCTTGGTGCGGGCCACCGGCACGCCCATGAGGCTGGCGGCGTCCTCGCTCCCGCCGATGGCGTAGACGTTCTGCCCGAAGCCGGTGCGCCGTAGCAGGACCATGCCCACGCCCAGCAGGACGGCGGTGACGAGCACCGGGTAGCCGACGTTCAGCACGGAGCCCTGGCCGAGCAGCGCGAAGGACGGGTCCTCGACCAGGTAGGTCGCGGCGCCCTCGTCGGAGATGGCCAGCATCAGCCCCCGCGCGGCGAGCAGCCCGGCCAGGGTGACGATGAACGGCGCCATCCCGGTCCGCGCGATGACCAGCCCGTGGACCAGGCCGAACAGCCCGGACACCGCGAGCGGCAGGGCGAGCGCGACAAGGAGCCCGTACTGGGAGCCGTACGCCGCCAGGACCCCGCCGAGCACGAAGAGCGACCCCACCGACAGGTCGATGCCGCCGGAGATGATGACGAAGGTCATGCCGATCGCGATGATCGCCAGGAACGAGGAGGAGGTGGCGATGTTGCCGACGTTCGCCACCGTGGCGAAGGAGTCGAAGGCGAGCGAGCCGACGAGCGCGAGCACGGCGAGCACGATCAGCGCGCCGTGCCCGCGGAAGATCCGCCCGGCGCGCTCGCGGGGGGACTCGGTCTCCGCCGGAACCGTGGTGAGGGTCATCGGCGCTCCCTGGCGGCGTAGACGGCGGCGAGGATGATCACGGCCTGGGCCATCTGGGTCCAGGACTGCGGCAGGTTGTGCTTGATCAGCGTGGCCTGGAGGAGCTGCATGAGCAGCGCGCCCATCACGGTCCCCAGCACGCGGACCCGGCCGCCGCTCAGCGGGGTGCCCCCCACCACCACGGCGGTGATGGCCGACAGCTCCATGAACAGGCCGAGCGAGGTGGGGTCGCTGGCCTGCAGTCGGGAGCTGGCGAGGATCCCGGCGATCGCGGCGAGCACGCCGGAGATGACGTAGACCAGCAGCAGGATGCGCCGCACCGGCAGCCCGGCCAGCTCGCTCGCCACCCGGTTGCCGCCGATCGCGACCACCTGGCGCCCGAAGGTGCTCTTGCGCACGACGAACAGCACCAGCAGGGTGAGCGCCACCGCCACCAGCACGACGTACGGCACGCCGAGCACCGACTCGCTGCCCAGCGCGGTGAGCGTGGGGTTGCCGATCTCCTTGAGCTGCGGCAGCAGCACGTTGGCCAGCCCGCGTATCCCGACGAGCAGCGCGAGCGTCGCCACGATCGGCTGCACCCCGACCACCGCGACGAGCGTGCCGCCGACGCCGCCGACGACCGCTCCCGCGAGGATCGCCATGAGCATCGCGGGCCAGGCGCCGTAGCCGAGGTAGAGCGCGATCACCGACGCCGACAGCGCCATGACGGAGCCGACCGACAGGTCGATGCCCTCGGCGCCGATGACCAGGGCCATGCCCAGGGAGACCACGACGACGGGGGCGACCTGCAGCAGCTGGGTGCGGAAGTTGCCGACCGCGAGGAAGTTGGGGGTGAAGGCGGCGTTGAACAGCACCAGGACGACGACGGCGACGTAGACGCCGTACCGCTGCAGCCACGACAGCACCTCGGCCCTGCCGGGCCGCGGGCGGGCGGCGACCGTCTCGGCCCTCATCGCGGAACCTCCACCGGCCGGGCGACCACGGACACGACGGCCTTCATCGGGGCGCCTCCACCTGTCGGGCGATGACGAACACGACGGCCTTCATCGAGGGACCTCCGCCCATCGGGCGACCAGGGACACGACGGCCTTCATCGGGGGACCTCCACCGGCCGGGCGATCATGGACATGATCGCCTCCTCGCTCACCTCGGTGCCGTGCAGCTCGCCCTGTACGGCGCCGTCGCGCAGCACCACGACCCGGTCGCAGCCCTCGACGATCTCCTCCAGGTCGGAGGAGATGAGCAGGACGGCGAGGCCGTCCACGGCCAGCTCGTCGATGAGCATCTGCACCTCGGCCTTGGCGCCGACGTCGACGCCCCGGGTGGGCTCGTCCAGCAGCAGCACCCTGGGGCTCATCGCGAGCCAGCGGGCGAGCAGCACCTTCTGCTGGTTGCCGCCGGACAGCTCGCCGACCAGCTGGCCGGGCCCCGCGGCCTTGATCCGCAGCCGTTTCATGAAGGTCTCCACGATCCTGTCGACCCGGCGGTCGGAGACGATGCCCGCCCGCGAGAGCCGGGGCAGCGCGGCCAGCGCGATGTTCTCGCGCACCGACAGGGTCGGCACGATCCCCTCGGCCTTGCGGTCCTCGGGCAGCAGGCTGATGCCGGCGCGGATCGCCGCGGAGACCGAGCCGGTGCGCAGCGGCACGCCCGCCACGACGACCTCCCCGGAGTCCACCCGCAGGGCGCCCGCGATCGCCTTGGCGGTCTCGCTGCGCCCGGCGCCGAGCAGGCCGCCCAGGCCGACGACCTCGCCGGGCCGCAGCGCCAGGGAGACGTCGTCGAGCAGGTGCCTGCGGGTGAGGCCGGTCGCGGTGAGCACCGGCGGGTCCTGCTCGTCCTGCCCGCCCTGCCCGTCCTGCCCGCCCTGGGGGTGGGAGCCGCTGAACTTGGTGGCGCCCTCGGCCCGCACCTCCGACAGCTTGCGCCCGAGCATGAGCGAGACCAGGCGCAGGCGCTCCAGCTCGGCCATCCTGCCGGTGTGGACCAGCCTGCCGTCGCGCAGCACGGTGACCCGGTCGCAGATCTGGTAGAGCTCGTCCAGCCGGTGGCTGACGTAGATCACCGAGCGGCCCTGGTCGCGCAGCCCCCTGATCACCTCGAAGAGCCTGCCGACCTCGCGCGGCTCCAGCGAGGAGGTGGGCTCGTCCATGATGACGACCTGGGCGTCGACGGAGACGGCGCGGGCCAGTGCGACCATCTGCTGGGTGCCCATGCCCAGGGAGCCGAGGGGGCGGCGGACGTCGACGTGGACGCCGTACCCCTTGAGGATCTCCCTGGCCCGCTCGTGCACGGCGCCGAAGTCGATGAGCCGGAACCGGTTCCTGGGCTCGCGCCCGAGGAACAGGTTGCGCGCCACGCTCATGGAGGGGACCAGGTTGACCTCCTGGTAGATCGTGGAGATGCCGGCCCGCCGCGCGTCGAGCGGGCTGGAGAAGCTCACCACCTCGTCGCGGTACCTCACCTGGCCCGCGTCGGCCTGGTAGACCCCGGTGAGCACTTTGATCAACGTTGACTTGCCCGCGCCGTTCTCTCCCACCAGGGCGTGCACCTCGCCCCTGCCGAGGGTGAACGACACGTGGTCCAGCGCGCGGACGCCGGGAAAGACCTTCAGCACCCCGGCTGCTTCCAGGACTCGGCCGGTCGTGGCCACAGGGCTCCTCTCCTCGGATCTCCCCGATCTCCCCGGAAGGCCCGGGGCGGCGGCGCCCCGGGCCCCGGTGACCGGGTTCGGTGGTCAGTAGGCCTCGGAGAGGGAGCTCTCCGCGTTGGACCTGTCGTACTCGCGGTCGGAGATGATGACCTTCTCGGGGATGGCCTCGCCGTCGAGGAACTTCCTGGCGGTCTCGAAGGCGAGGGCGCCGAAGCGGGGGTTGGACTCGACCACGGCGACGAGCCAGCCGTCGGCGATGGCCTGGACCGCGCCGCGGGTGCCGTCGATGGAGACGATCTGGACGTCGCCCGCCTTCTTGCCCGCGCCCTTGAGCGCCGTGACCGCGCCCAGCGCCATCTCGTCGTTCTCGGCGTAGATGCCGTCGATGTCGGGGTTGGACTGGATGAGCTGCTCGGTGACCTGCTGGCCCTTCTCGCGGGCGAACTCGCCGGTCTGCTCGAAGGTGATCTCGATGTCGGGCGCCACCTCCTTGATCCGGTCCTTGAAGCCGCTGGTCCGCTCGGTGGTGACGTTGTTGCCCGGCGCGCCGAGCAGGATGGCCACCTTGCCCTTGTTGCCCAGTGCCTTGGCCATCTGGTCGGCGGCGCGCTTGCCCTGCTCGACGAAGTCGGAGCCGATGAAGGTCAGGTAGTCCTTGCAGGGGGCGGCGTTGATCTTGCGGTCGATCGTGATGATCGGCACCTTCTTGGCCGCGGCCTGCTGCAGGACCGGCTCCCAGCCGTCGGAGTTGAGCGGGGCGATCACCAGCAGGCGCGCGCCCTGGGCGATGAGCTGCTGGACGTCGCTGATCTGCTTGGAGAACTGCGACTGCGCGTTGGTGACCTTGAGGTTGGCGATGCCGAGCTTGGCGGCCTCGTCCTTGATCGACTTCGTCTCGGCGATCCGGAAGGGGTTGGCCTCCTTCTCCGACTGGGAGAAGCCGACGACGGCGGACGTGAGGTCGAACCTCTGGGCACCGAAGGCGTCGATGGTGCACCCGGCGCCCGCGTCGGCGGACGGCGTCTGGACGACCTGGCCGCCCTGGGTGCTCGAACCGCTCGGCGAGGCGGCGATCTCCTCGCCCTTCGCGCAACCTGACGCGACGAGGGCGGCGGCGGCCAGCAGCGCGGCGACTCTTCCCGGACGACTCGTGAGCAGGGTCATGGTGCCCTCCCGGACAGGACGATGGAACGTCGATGCGCTCGATGTTCATCCGGCCAGGAAACAAAATCGTAAAGAAATGGACATCACTGGGTCACGATTGATCGTATCCGATCAGATTCGGTCACCGGGCTGTCGGAACCCCGGCCTTTCCCGATCGCCGGACCGGATCCGCTGATCGCCGGATCCCGGCGGCGTCGTCAGATCCTGGCGACGTGGATCCGCACCCCCCGCCCCGTCAGGTCGTCCAGCACCTCCCTGGGCGCCTCGTCGTCGGTGATCAGGTGGGTGATCTCCTCGGTCGGCACGGTCTGCACCATCGTGTCGACCCCGACCTTGGTGTGGTCGATCAGCACGACCACCTCCTCGGCCGCCGCCGCCAGCGCCCGGTCGACGCTCGCGACCTGCATGTTGGGCGTGGACAGGCCCCGCTCCGCGGTGAGCCCGTTGCCCGAGATGAAGGCCCTGCGCACCCGCAGGCCGGCCAGGGAGCGCTCGGCGGCGCTGCCGACCAGGGCGTGGATGGAGCCGCGCAGGGTGCCGCCGGTCATCACCACCTCGACCCGGGGCGAGTCGGTGAGCGCCTGCGCGACCAGCAGGGAGTTGGTCACCACGGCCAGCTCCGTCACCCTGGCCAGCCGCCGGGCGAAGTCCTGGGTGGTGGTGCCGGCGCCGACCACGATCGCGTCGCCGTCCTCGACCAGGGAGACCGCGAGGTCGGCGATCGCCCGCTTCTCCGCGGCCGCCGTCTGCATCTTCTGCGAGTACGTCGGCTCGCGGGACAGCTCACCGGGGAGCGTGGCACCGCCGTGGTGCCGGTTGAGCAGGCCCTCGGCCTCCAGGGCGCGCAGGTCGCGCCGGACCGTCACCTCCGACGACTGAACCGACTGGGCCAGATCCCGGAGGGAGACCGCGCCGTTGGCACGTACCAGCTCAAGGATGCGCTGACGGCGCTCCGCGGCGAACACGGGACGACGATACTCCGCCTGGCCCGAACTCTCTCCCCCACTTTTCACGACCGACCCCGTCCGCTCCGAATCATGTGATCTGAGCCGATCATAATCGGTCGTCGAATGACAGTCCGGGCCGGGAAACCCCTAGCCGCGAGCCTCGGCGCGCAGCTCGGCGAGCAGTTCACCCTGCTCGGCGAGCACCTCGGCCAGGATCGACCGCGCCACGGACATCAGCTCGGCGAGGTCCTGGGTGGAGAGGGCGTAGACGACGGTGGCGCCGTCGCGGGTGGCGGTCACGACTCCCGCGCGGCGCAGCACGGCGAGCTGCTGGGAGAGGTTGGAGGCCTCGACGTCGATGGCGCTGAGAAGATCCCGCACCGGCAGCGGGCCGTCCCGCAGCAGCTCCAGCACCTGGACGCGGACCGGGTGGCCGATCGTGCGGAAGAAGTCGGCCTTGGCCTGGTGCAGCGGCACCGGCATGATCACGCAGCTCCGGCGGCGGGCTCGCCACCGGCGTACCGCACGTCGACGCCGTGCCGGTCGGCGATGCGCAGCAGGTTCTCCAGCCGCCCGGACAGGACCTCGACCGCGTGGTCGTCGAAGGCCTGGCGCATGAGCTCCAGCTCGCCGTCGACATCGGCGATGCGCGCCCGTAGCTCGGCCGCGAACTCGCTCATGTCCCCCACCTCCCGTGGATCAGGTCGCTCCCCGGCGTCTGGTTTATCGGCACACCGTTCCTCATGATGTGGCAAATTGCATAATTCTTCAAATCGTAATGACGTTGGCTATGATGGCGAAGGCCGTTTTCCAACAGGGCCCGCAGCCGGTTCGAGCCCGATCGATGACGGATCGACCGCGAAGCGGGATACTTGGTACGGCTACCGCAGACTGACCTGCGGCGTCAGAGCGCGCCAGCCGGCGATGCGACAGTGACGAGAGGCCGAGCACGGCCTGCGCGAGGGAGTACAGCCAATGGGACGGGGCCGAGCCAAGGCTAAGCAGACGAAGGTTGCTCGCGAGCTGAAGTACAGCAGCCACAGCATGGACATCGACCGGTTGCGCAAGGAGCTCGGCGCCGACGACGATCCCACGCCGGAGAGCGAGGCCGACGACCCCACCGGTGAGCCGACCGGCAGGTGACACCGCGGGCGGGCCACGCGTCCCGTCCTGCCCCGCCGGGGCGCCGGCGGAGTCCGGCTCCGTGACCCCGCGTGGCCTCGCGGCCCCGGCCCCGGTCACGTGACCTCGGCCGTACGGCTCCGGCCGGGCGGCCCCGGTCGTACGGCCGGTCGCGTGGCCTCCTCGCGAAGGTCCTCCCGCGAGGGTTCCTCCACCAGGGTCCTTCCGCGGCTTCTTCCACGATTTCTTCCACGGCACACCGGCCGGCCGACGCGCCGGCCGACCGGCATACCGGCCGGTCGGTGGCACGGATCGAGCGGTCGCGCGGATCGACCGGCCGCGCGGATCGACCGGCGGACGCCCCGTGGCGGCGTCCGCCGCGCGGCGCGAATTCCGCGCAACATCCGGCAACACCATTGAGGCACCCGCCCGGGGCTGCTTACCGTCACGGTTGTGCGTACCGCAGTGCGGCGGTCACGCACCCCCGGTCAGCGCGTCGACGGAGAGCTCTGGCGGGTCCCACTCATCCCACGGTGACCGGCTACCCTTCCCCCGCCGGGCATCGGGATCTGCCAGTTCACACGCCGTGGCCCCGGGACGAATCGCCGGATCGCGCGAGGTCGTGCCTCGCGCGGGGCGGAAAGTCTCCCCGGGCCACGGCCACCATCGATCTCACCGGTCCCGGGGAGCATCACCGGCCCGCGCCGTATAAACCGCCCCTTTCCGGACGGTGTGCCGCGAACCCCTACGTCCCGACCGGTCCGGTCCCGCCGTCTGGTGCAATGGATCCCACCGGGTGGAGTTCCCGACGACGATCTCCCGGGGGGCGGCCGAGGCCACCCCGCGAGCCGCGCCCGGCGGTGACGGGCCGCGCCCGCGGACCGTGCCCTTCCCGCCGGAGGAACAGTGACGAACCGCTACGGGCCCCAGTTCGGGCCCGACATCACCTTCCTCGGCGTCGAGCGGTGCTCGCTGGACGACCCCGCGAGTTACGCGGGCGCCGACGTCGTGATCGTGGGGGCGCCGTTCGACGGCGGCACCTCGCACCGGCCGGGCGCGCGCTTCGGGCCGCAGGCGATCCGGATGACCGACTACCTGCCGCACGACGGGAGGCGTCCCAGCCTGGCGCTGCGCACCGACGGGCTGCGCGACCTGCGCGTCCTGGACGCGGGCGACGTCGAGATGCCGCCCGGCGACATCCTGGCGTCGCTGGCCGCCCTGGAGGCCGCCGTCGAGAAGGTCGCCCGCTCGGGGGCCGTCCCGGTGGTCCTGGGCGGTGACCACTCGATCGCCTTCCCCGACGCCAAGGGAGTGGCCAACGTCCTCGGGCACGGCCGGATCTCGATGATCCACTTCGATGCCCACGCGGACACCGGCGACATCGAGTTCGGCTCGCTGTGGGGGCACGGGCAGCCGATGCGCAGGCTCATCGAGTCGGGGGCGCTGCGCGGCGACCGGTTCCTGCAGATCGGCCTGCGCGGCTACTGGCCGCCGCCGGAGACGCTGGACTGGATGGCGGAACGGGCGATGCGCTCGTACGAGATGACCGAGATCACGCACCGCGGCCTGGAGGAGTGCCTGACGGAGGCCTTCGCCATCGCCGTCGACGAGTGCGACGGCGTCTTCCTCTCCGTCGACATCGACGTGTGCGACCCGGGCCACGCGCCGGGCACGGGGACACCGGAGCCCGGCGGCATCACCGCGCGCCAGCTCCTGGACTCCGTACGGCGTGTCTGCCTGGAGCTGCCGGTCGTCGGGGTCGACGTCGTGGAGGTGAGCCCGCCCTACGACCACGCCGACATCACCGCCGCTCTGGCCAACCGCGTGGTGCTGGAGGCGTTGAGCGCCATCGCCCGGCGGCGGCGCGACGCCCGGGACGGGACCGCCTGGAACCCGCTGCTGCCGCTGCTCGCCGAGCGCCCGGACCGCGGGAGCGATCAGCCCGGCCAGCTCGATCAGCCCGGCTAGCCCGATCAACCCGGCCTGCCCGATCAGTCTGACCGGACCGGCCGCTGACGGGCCCGTCCGGTCCCGCGGGTTCGCCGGGTGCCCGGCCGGTCGGACGGTCGCCCCGCCGGGCCCGCGGAGCGGGTCTCGGCGTTCCGGCGGCCGGACAGGCCGCCCGGCCCCGGGGTCTATCGGGTTCTCGGGCGGTTTCCCCACTTCGGCTTGCGGAACAGGTCTCGGCGTTCCAGCAGGTAGACGAGCTTCGCGGCTGCGGCCCTGACGGCCTCCTCGTGGCGGTGGCGCTTCTGCGGGACGACGGCGCTCCAGCGTTCGAGCAGGAGGGCGATCTCCTCGGCGAGCTCGCCGATCACCCGGTAGCGGGTGCTGAAGGCGTAGAGGTCGCCGTGCACCTCGTTCACCAGGTCCTCGTCGACCCGATGGGCGAGCGGCCGCACCCGCCTGAGGATTCCCGTCTCCATCGCCGGGGTGACCGGCGCCCGCCGGGCGTCGTCCTCGGGCACCATGATGAGGGCCCGGACCCGCGCGACGGCCAGGGTGCGCTCGGCCTGCGGGGTCGCGGGGTGCTCGGCGAGGTCCAGGAGGCGGCGGAGGGTCTCCTGCGTCTTGTCGTCGAACATGGAAAACCCATTCCGCCTTCGCGTTCCCGTCTTTTCGCCGGACCGGGAGGGAAGGCCTCGGCGTCGGCACCGGCGCATGCCGCGCACGTGCCATCACATGTTATTCGACCCGATGGGCAGGGACGCGTACCGGTGTGACCCGTGAGCGCGGGGTGAATAGGGATATGCCCGGTGCGCGCGTACGGCCACCGGTGCCCGCGCCGTCACGCAGCGGGACCGGAGCCGCTGTTCAGCACGGGTGGCTCGGTTGACTCGGGCGAGCGGCCAGTCGATGGTAGGTGCTGCGGAGCCGCCTTTCCCGCCTTTCGCCGAATCCGGTATTCGACAGCCTCACGGCTCGGCTTTTTAAGCAAATAGCCTCACTTTTCCGTTTTTCTGCGAATACAGTCCAGCTTTGTCGGACGGCGCCCCCTTCTCGGAAGGGTGGAGGAGAGTGGACGGGGTGGCTCACAGCCATGGATCCGATCGGTGACGATCTGCTCAGGACCATCAAGCCCGAACTCGGGTACCGGGAGGGGGCCGGTCAGCACAGCAAGTTCGGTGAGTGGTACGCGGTCAACGTGGCCCAGGACCCGCAGTACAGGACGGCCCCCTGGTGCGCGATGTTCATCGCCTGGGCGGCCGAGAAGGCGGGCGTGCAGGAGTACGTCGGGCAGTTCGCCTGGACCCCGTCGCAGGCCCGCTGGTTCGAGACCAACGACGCGTGGACGCGGACGCCGGAGCCGGGCGCCCTGGTCTTCTTCGACTGGTCCGGCGGCAAGGACATCAAGGGCATCGACCACGTCGGCGTCGTCGAGAGCGTAAGCGGTGGAACGATCCACACCATCGAGGGGAACGTCGACCGGATCTGGCTGAAGCGCAAGACGCGCGACCAGAGCAAGGTCGTCGGGTACGGGCTGCCGCGCAAGGTCAAGGAGAAGCTGACGGGCGCCGTCTCCGGGGAGGACGCGGCGGTCCCGGCGGCGGCCGGGATGATCGAGGTCCGCCCGGCACTCGCCCCGGGCTCCGCCGCTCCCCCGGCGGACCTGCCGGGAACGCCCCCCGTCTCCATGGAGACCGCCGCGATCGCCGGGTTGCTGACCTTCGTCCTCGGCACGACGTTCGTCCTGTCCCGGTTGCGCCCCCGTGTGTCGGCGGGACGGCACCGCAGGAGGAACGGGCGGCGGGAGCGGGCGGACCTGTGGAGCGGCGTGACGTGCCCGGTCGAGGAGACGCTCCTGCGCGAGGAGACACCCCCGGCCTGGAAGGCGCTCCCGCACACCGTGGTACTCCATCCGGGCGGGCGGGGCGGCCAGGGCGAGCCGGACGGGCGGGACGGGCGGGACCTGCCGGAGACCGCGCCCCGGGGCCGCGAGACGCCCCGGAGCCGCGAGACGCTTCGCGTGAGCAGGCCGAGCTGGGCGTGCGAGCCGTACCGCACGGGTCTCCCGAAGCGCGCCGACGGCACCGGGATCCCCGCCCGCACCGGCACGCGGGCCGTCCCCGGACCGGACCTGGAAGGGAGGGCGCGGCGCGGCACGCGTGAGACGCACGAGGGCGAGAAGGCCCACGCCGCGTGACCGTCCCGGCGGAAAACGTGACCGTCCGGGCGGAAGACGCGTGCCCCTCCCGGGAAAGCCACCTGCCTGCGAAAGCCGTGCGCCTCCCCGTGGAACGCCACATGACCGCGTCGGCCACATCGGCCGTCTTCGACGGAAGACGCGTGGCCCTCCTGAGAGAATCAGGCGAGAACAGGACAGAACGGAGATCTCGCCAGGTTGCTTAATAAGGTTAGGCAAAGCTAAGTTGCTGGGGACGGCATTCCCCCAGTGAAGGCGGCACGATGACAGCGGGCGGCGAGCAGACCCTGGAGCGCGCGGCGGAGGTCCCGGCCTATCGCGGCCACCGGGCGGAGGTCGTGCGGACGACGCGGCTCAGCCCGAACTTCCTCCGGGTCACCTTCGGCGGCGAGGACCTGGCGGGCTTCGCCGACAAGGGCTTCGACCAGCGGATCAAGGTGATCCTCCCGCTGCCGGACGGCAGCATCACCCCGCTGGGCGACGGGGACGACTGGTACCAGCGGTGGCGGGCGCTCCCCGAGGAGCTGCGCAACCCGATCCGCACCTACACCGCCCGTGCCGTACGGGCCGAGCTGCGCGAGCTCGACATCGACTTCGTCCTGCACGGCGAGACCGGCCCCGCCTCCCGGTGGGCGACCCGCGTCACCCCCGGCGACCGGGTCGTGGTGGTCGGCCCCAACGCCGCGTACCCCGGTCCCGTCGGCGGCCGGGAGTGGGCCCCGCCCGCCGGGGCGGAGCACCTGCTGCTCGCCGGGGACGAGACGGCCGTGCCCGCCATCGCCACGATCGTCGAGTCGCTCTCCGGCTCCGTGCGCGCCACCGCGCTGCTGGAGGTCCCCGAGGCCGCCGACGCGCTCTCGCTCGACGTCCCTCCCGGCGTGAAGGTCACCTGGCTGCCCCGCGAGGGTGCCCGCCACGGCGACCTGCTCATCCCGGCCGTACGCGACACCCTGAGCGCGCTCACCGGTGAGCGCGCTGTCACCGGCGCCGCGAACCCGCTGGAGGACGTCGACGTCGACGAGGAGATCCTCTGGGAGGTCCCCGAGTCCTCGGGCGGCGGCCTGTACGCCTGGCTGGCGGGCGAGGCGGGCATGGTCAAGCTGCTCCGCCGCCACCTGGTGCAGGAGGCGGGAATCGACCGCTCCTCGGTGGCCTTCATGGGCTACTGGCGGCTGGGCCGCTCGGAGAGCGCCTGAGCGACGGCTCCTCTCATTGACTCACAACCGGCTTCCAAGGGTGGCCGGAGATCCTTTCGGGTGTCCGACGACGAAAGGAGATGACCGCATGAACAAGAAGCGCAAGGCCGTACTGGTCATGGCCGCGTTCTTCTCGGTCGGCGCCGCGAGCCTGATCAGCGCGGGCCCCGCCGCGGCCATGCCGCCGAACTGCGAGTTTTTCGTGTGCGAGGAGCAGGATGGAGGCGGCGGCACCACCACCACCGGTGGCGGTGGCGGCGGCGGTGGTACGCCGCAGCCACAACCGCAGCCGCCGCAGCCTCCGCCGCCGCCCCCCGGTGGCGGGAGCCCCGACGGCGGGTCGTACGAGCCGTTCCCCGGCGGGTATCCGTCGATCAACTGGTGCAGGATCGACCCCCAGTCCTGCTAGGAGGATGTGCACGGTCACCGGCCCGTGACAGGGAGGCCGCCCGCACCGGCCTCCCTCCACGCCGGGCGGATGGCACCGGGGGCGTGGTTACCGTGCGTGATCGCGTCTCGTAGGCGGGCGATCCGCGGGACTCGCCGGGATGGCGGCTCGCCGTGGCGACAGGAGGCCCACGCCGTGACGCGGCCATCGCTGGGTGTCCCTTTGCCCCCGGCGGCCGGAAACCTGCCGACTCCTTGACGCGGGAGGGAACCGGACAGACGCCCGGAACGCGTAGTTTGAGGGCGTAAGGTGCCCGGATCGCGATGTGAGAAGGCCGATATGACAGAAGCGGAATCCGCTCGTCAGGACCCGGCGGGCGCCCCCGGATACCGGCCCATCGCCGACCACGGGCTGATCGGCGACCTGCACACCGCGGCGCTGGTGGACACCGGCGGCACCATCGTCTGGTACTGCTGCCCGCGCTTCGACGCGCCCAGCGTGTTCGGCTCGATCCTGGACGCCGAGCGGGGCGGGTCGTTCGAGCTGGGCACGGTCGCCCCGGCCCGGACCAAGCAGTTCTACTTCCCCGACACCAACGTGCTGATCACCCGCTTCTCCGCCGCCGACGGGGTGGGCGAGATCCAGGACTTCATGCCGATCGCCGGCGACACCGGCGACACCGGCGGCACCGGCGGCACGGCTGACGGCGTCCGGCACCGGCTGATCCGGCGGGTGAGGTGCGTGCGCGGGTCGCTGCCGTTCCGGGCGCGGGTGGCCCCGCGGTTCGACTACGGCAGGCAGTCCCACGTCCTGAGCGTGCACGGGGGCCGGGCGGTCTTCGAGTCGCCGTCGCTGTCGCTCACCCTGTCGTCCAGCACCACCCTGGAGGCGGACGGCCGGGACGTGCGCTCGGAGTTCAAGCTCAACGAGGGCGAGTGCGCGGTGTTCGCCCTCGACAGGTTCGGCGACGACGTGGCGCTGCGCTCGTGCCCGATCGAGGAGGCCGAGGAGGAGTTCGCCGCGACCGTGGCGTACTGGCGCCGCTGGCTGTCCTCGTCGAACTACCGAGGCCGGTGGCGGGAGATGGTCCACCGGTCCGCGCTGACGCTGAAGCTCCTCACGTACGCGCCGACCGGCGGGATCGTGGCCGCCGTGACGACGAGCCTGCCCGAGCAGATCGGCGGGGAGCGCAACTGGGACTACCGGTACGTCTGGATCCGCGACTCGGCGTTCTGCGTGTACGCCCTGCTGCGGCTGGGCTTCGGCGAGGAGGCCGAGGCGTTCATGGGCTTCCTGTCGCGGCACGTCAGCCGCGACGGCGGCTGCGCCTCGGGCCCGCTGCAGATCATGTACGGCATCGACGGCCGCACCGAGCTGCCCGAGACCGAGCTGTCCCACCTGGAGGGGTACCAGGGATCGGCCCCGGTGCGCGTCGGGAACGCCGCCGTGGACCAGCTCCAGCTGGACATCTACGGCGCCCTCCTCGACTCCGTCTACCTCTACGACAAGTGGCACCAGCCGATCTCCAGCGCCCTCTGGGACGACGTCCACATCCTGGTGGACTGGGTCTGCGACAACTGGGACCAGCCCGACGAGGGCGTGTGGGAGACGCGCGGCGGGCGCAAGGACTTCGTCTACTCGCGGCTGATGTGCTGGGTGGCGATCGAACGGGCCATGCGGATGGCCGCCCACCGCGGGCTGCCCGCCGACACGCCGCGCTGGCAGCGGGCCCGCGACGCGATCTACCGGCAGATCATGCGGCGCGGCTGGTCGGCGGAGCTGCGGGCGTTCGTCCAGCACTTCGACGACGACGTCCTCGACGCCTCGGTGCTGATGATGCCGATGGCGAAGTTCATCTCCCCCACCGACCCGAAGTGGCTGTCGACCCTCGACGCGCTCGGCGCGAACCTGGTGTCCGACTCGCTGGTCTACCGCTACGACCCCGCGGTCAGCCCGGACGGGCTGCGCGGCGAGGACGGCACCTTCTCGATCTGCTCGTTCTGGTACGTCGAGGGGCTCACCCGCGCCGGGCGCCTGGACGAGGCCCGGCTGGCGTTCGAGAAGATGCTCACCTACGCCAACCACCTCGGCCTGTACGCCGAGGAGATCGGGCAGACCGGCGAGCAGCTCGGCAACTTCCCGCAGGCCTTCACCCACCTCGCGCTGATCAGCGCCGCCTTCAACCTCGACCACGCCCTGGGCTGAGAGGCCCCTTCCCGACGAGACCGGGCCGCACCGGGCCACGTTGGCCCGCACCGCGCCGTCAGCGGACCCCCAGGAACCGGGAAAGGGCCACGGCACGACGTCAACGCCGGGATCGGGGCCGCCCGGGTTCGGCCGGGCGCGTCGCGCCGGGCTCGTCTCCGTCCGCCGGGAGCACGGCCGGGAGCGCGCGCGGCGCCGTGATCGGCTCAAGGCGCCGTGATCGGCTCAAGGAGTCGTCGCGGTGTGTTGATCGCACTGGACACGGGATCGAGGCCGGAGTCGGCCGGGTCGAATCCGGGTCCGGGTTCGACCCGGATCTCCGGGACCGGGACGACCGAACCGCAGGTTTCGCAGCGTCCCTCGTGGTCGAGAAGCCCGCCGTCCTCATCGTGACGGACGGCGCGCCTCACCCCGGACGGCGAGTAGAACGCGTCCCCCCAGTTCATCAGGGCGCGCACGACCGGCCACAGCTCCACCCCCTTGGCGGTCAGCCGGTACTCCACGCCCCCGGCCGCGCCATCGTCTCGTGTGAGCACGCCCTCCTGCACCAGGAACTTCAACCGGCCGGCCAGGACGGCGCGGGGGATCTTCAGCTGGGTGGCGAAGTCTCCGAACCGGCGCACCCCGTAGAACGCGTTACGGACGATGAGAAGCGTCCACCGCTCTCCGACGACCTCCAGGGTTCGCGCCAGCGAGCAGTTGCGGTCCGCGTAGGTGCTCGGGAGTGTCATGCCGCGATCCTACCCGTCCGAAGTTCACTCAGTGAACTGGCGCGTGCTACGGTCTCCACCAGCAGTGGTTCAGTCAGTGAACTCGCATGTCGAGCCCAGGAGGCCGCCCCGTGTACCAGTTCCTCGTCTCCTTCACCGTCCGGCCGGAGCACCGCGACGACTTCGTCCGGGCGGCGAGGAGGACCGCGCGCGACTCCCTCGCGAACGAGCCCGGCTCCCGGCGGTTCGAGGTGATCGCGGATGAGGAGGACCCGGACCTCTTCTACCTGAACGAGGTCTACACCGACCGCGACGCGTTCGACGCGCACGCCGGCGGCCCCTACTTCAAGGCGTTCTTCGCCGAGGCCGGCGCCTACGCCGAGGGCCCGACGTGGCTCGCGAGAGGAACCCTCGTCAGTGACGGAGCCGAGGCGTGACCGGCGGCGAAACGGGACCACCGCGGCGGGCCCGCCGTTCGGACGGCTCCGCGAGAAGGGGATCTCGCATGTCGTCGACCAGGGTGGGAGACGCACCCGGCCCGGCCGGTTCCCGATGAGAGGGTCACATCCGCTGGACAACGCCGTCCACTCGGCGCTGACCGGGCCGCACGCCCACCTCGCGCGGCGGCGTGGCAACGCGTCGCGCTACCCGCCGGACGTGTCGCCGTTCATGGCCCTGCCGGGTTCCCCCGGCGAGGCCGACTGGGCGGACGCCGCGGCACTCGCCGGCCACGGTGGCGGGGTCACGCTGACCGGTCTCACGGTCGAGCCGCCGGACGGCTGGGAGGTCGTCACGCGGACCACCGTGCTGCAGCTCGTCGACGACGGGGTCGCCGCCGTGCCGGACGAGGAGGCCGTCCGGCTCACCCGGGCGGACGTGCCGGAGATGCTCGCCCTGGCCGAACGCACCAGGCCGGGACCGTTCCTGCCCCGCACGATCGAGCTGGGGACCTACCTGGGTGTTCGCCGCGGCGGGCGTCTGGTGGCGATGGCCGGTGAGCGGCTGCGCCTTCCGGGGTGGACGGAGATCAGCGGAGTCTGCACCGACCCGGACTGGCGCGGACGCCGGCTGGGGACCCGGCTGGTGCTCGCCGTCGCGGCCGGCGTCCGCGAGCGCGGCGAGACGCCGTTCCTGCACGTGGTCGCGTCCAACACGAACGCCCTGCGGCTGTACGAGTCCCTGGGATTCCGGCTCCGCCGCGCCGTGACCCTCGTGCTCACCCGGCCGCCGACGGCCCCGAACATCGCGGGCGACACCGGACGACTGAGAGGAGCCAGACATGAGCCATGATCCGCGCGAGGGCACGCGGGCGTCCCTGACCACCCCGGACGGCCCGGCCCCGGGCACGCCACAGGCCCCCGTCCTGGTCACGGGCGCCACCGGACGGCACGGGGCAACGGGCCCGTACGTCGTGCGCCGCCTTCTGGAGGAGGGGAGGAACGTGCGGGCGCTGGTGCGGCGCCTCGGCGGGCGCACGGACGAGCTGGCCGCGCGGGGCGTCGAGGTCGTCGTCGGAGACCTGCACGACCGGCGGAGCGTCGTCCGGGCGCTGCGCGGTGTCGAGACGGCCTACTTCACCTACCCGATCGACGCCGGGGTCGTGGCGGCGGCGGCGAACTACGCCGCGGCGGTCCGCGAGCACGGTTCCCCGGTGCGGACGGTGGTCATGTCCATGGGCCCCGCGCACCCGGCGCACCCCAGCGACCGCGGGCGCGACCAGTGGCTGGCCGAGGAGGTCATGGGCTGGGCCGGGCTCGACGTGCTGGTGCTCAGGATCGCCGCGGCCTTCCACGAGAACATCGGCGTCCTGCACGGCGGGTCCGCCCGCGAGCGGGGCGTGATCCGCAACTGTTTCGGGAACACCCCGGTGGCGTGGATCAACGCCGAGGACGCGGGCGAGCTGGCGGTCGCGGCGATCCTGCACCCCGAGCGCTTCGACGGCCCCGTCTGCTACCCGCCGGGCGCCGAGGCGGCCGACCACGCGACCGTCGCCGCCCTGCTCGGCGAGGCGCTCGGCCGCCCGGTCAGGTTCGAGCCGATCGATCCCGAGACCTGGCGCCGGGAGCTGGCCGAGCTCGCCGCCACCGACACCGACGGCGTGGTCAACCCCGACATGGCGCGTCACATCACCGCCGTCGCGGCCCACATCGCCGGACGCGGCCCCACCCGGCCGGCCGACCGCGACGAGCTGCGCCGCCTGATCGGCCGCGACCCGGTGACCCTGCGGGACTTCCTCCTCGCGGGCGCGGCCACGGCCGATCCCCCGCCACCCGGTGGACGGTGAACCCGTGGGTCAGGCGCCGTCCTCCAGGTCTCCCTCGGACTTGAGGTAGACCTCCTGGAGGTCGCGCAGGACGGCGGGGTCGGGGTGCTCCCACATGCCCCGGTTGGCCGCCTCCAGCAGCCGCTCGGCGATCCCGTGCAGCGCCCACGGGTTGGACCTGGCCATGAACGCCTGGTTCTCCGGGTCCAGTACGTAGGTCGCGGCCAGCTTGTCGTACATCCAGTCGGCGACGACGCCGGTGGTGGCGTCGTAGCCGAACAGGTAGTCGACGGTGGCGGCCAGCTCGAAGGCGCCCTTGTAGCCGTGCCTGCGCATCGCGGCCAGCCAGCGGGGGTTGACCACCCTGGCGCGGAAGATTCTGGACGTCTCCTCGGAGAGCGTCCTGGTGCGGACCGCGTCCGGCCTGGTGCTGTCGCCGATGTAGGCGGCCGGGGCCTTGCCGGTGAGCGCCCGGACGGTGGCGATCATGCCGCCGTGGTACTGGAAGTAGTCGTCGGAGTCGGCGATGTCGTGCTCGCGGGTGTCGACGTTCTTGGCCGCCACGGCGATCCTGCGGTAGGCCGTCTCCATGTCCTGCCTGGCGGGGACGCCGTCGACGCCCCGGCCGTAGGCGAAGCCGCCCCAGACCGCGTACACCTCGGCCAGGTCGGCGTCGTCGCGCCAGTTGCGGCTGTCGATGAGCGGCAGCAGCCCGGCCCCGTACGCGCCCGGCCGGGAGCCGAAGATCCGCATGGTGGCCCTGCGCTCGTCGCCGTGGGCCGCCTGGTCGGCGAGCACGTGCGCCCGCACGTAGTTGAGCTCCTCGGGCTCCTCCAGCCCGGCCGCGAGCCGTACGGCGTCGTCCAGCATCGCCACGACGTGCGGGAAGGCGTCGCGGAAGAAGCCGCTGATCCTGACGGTGACGTCCACGCGCGGGCGGCCCAGCTCGGCGGCGGGGATGGGCTCCAGGCCGGTGACGCGGCGCGAGGCCTCGTCCCAGACCGGCCGCACGCCGAGCAGCGCCAGCACCTCGGCGACGTCGTCCCCCGCGGTACGCATGGCGCTGGTCCCCCAGACCGACAGGCCGACCGAGCGCGGCCAGTCACCGGTGTCGGCGCGGTAGCGTTCCAGCAGGGAGTCGGCCATCGCCTGGCCCGTCTCCCACGCCAGCCTGCTCGGCACGGCCTTGGGGTCGACCGAGTAGAAGTTGCGGCCGGTGGGGAGCACGTTGATCAGCCCGCGCAGCGGCGACCCGCTCGGCCCCGCCGGGACGTAACCGCCGTCGAGGGCGTGCAGGATCGCGTCGATCTCGTCGGTGGTACGCGCCAGCCGGGGCACGACCTCGACGGCGGCGAACCGCAGGATCCGCTCCACCGTCCCGAGATCCGCGCCGGGTGCGCCGGTCGATCCCCTCGCGTCGCCCGTGCCGGGGGCGCCTTCCGGATCGGCCGAAACGATCGTGCCGGGGGCGCCGCCCTCAGCCATCACGCCGGTCGCGCCTGCCACGTTGTCGGCCCCGCCGCCCTCAGCCGTCACGCCGGTCGAGCCGGTCGTGTCGTTCGAGCCGTTCGAGTCGGCCGGAGCGGCCAGGGCGGCCGGAGCGACCGGAGCGGCTGGGGAAGCCGCGTGGCCCAGGATCTCGGCGGTCACCTCGCCCGCCGCCGACGGGTCCCAGCCACGCCGCTCCATGGCCTCGACCAGGGCGCGGGCCAGGGTCTCGGCCTCGTCGACGCCGACCCGTCCCGCGCTGCCGTCCTCGGCCAGGCCGAGGGCCTCGCGCAGCCCGACGAGCGCCTCGCTGCCCGCCCACATCTGCCGGGCGCGCAGCATGGCCAGCACCAGGTCAACGCGCGGCTGCCCCTCGGGGGCGGCCCCCAGCACGTGCAGGCCGTCGCGGATCTGGACGTCCTTGACCTCGCACAGCCAGCCGTCGATGTGCAGCAGGAAGTCGTCGAACTCGGCGTCGTGCGGGCGGTCGGCGATGCCGAGGTCGTGGTCGAGCCTGGCGGCCTGGATGAGCGTCCAGATCTGGGCGCGGATCGCGGGCAGCTTGGCCGGGTCCATCGCCGCGATGGAGGCGTGCTCGTCGAGGAGCTGCTCCAGCCTGGCCATGTCCCCGTAGCTGTCGGCGCGGGCCATCGGGGGCACGAGGTGGTCGACCAGGGTGGCGTGCGCGCGACGCTTGGCCTGGGTCCCCTCACCGGGGTCGTTGACGAGGAACGGGTAGATCAGCGGCAGGTCGCCGAGCGCGGCGTCCGGGCCGCAGGAGGCCGACAAGCCCGCCGACTTGCCGGGCAGCCACTCCAGGTTGCCGTGCTTGCCCACGTGGACCATCGCGTGCGCGCCGAAGCCGTCGGCCAGCCAGCGGTAGGCGGCCAGGTAGTGGTGGCTGGGCGGCAGGTCGGGGTCGTGGTAGATCGCGATGGGGTTCTCGCCGAAACCGCGCGGCGGCTGCACCATGACCACCACGTTGCCCGAGCGCAGCGCGGCCAGCACGATCTCGCCCTCCGGGTCGCGCGACCTGTCCACGAACAGCTCGCCGGGCGCCGGGCCCCAGTGCTCCTCCATCCGGGCGCGCAGGTCCGAGGGGAGGGTGGCGTACCACTCGGCGTACCGGCCCGCCGCGATGCGCACCGGGTTCCCGGCGAGCTGCTCCTCGGTGAGCCAGTCCTGGTCCTGCCCGCCCGCGGCGATCAGCGCGTGGATGAGCGCGTCGCCGTCCTGCCCGGTCACCCCGGGCAGCTCGTCCTCGGCGCCGATGTCGTACCCGCGCTCGCGCAGCGCGGCCAGCAGCCGCACCAGGCTGGCCGGGGTGTCCAGGCCGACGGCGTTGCCGATGCGGGCATGCTTGGTGGGGTACGCCGACAGCATCAGCACCAGCCGCCGCTCGGCGGGCGGGATGTGCCGCAGCGCGGCGTGCCGCACCGCGATACCCGCCACCCGCGAGGCCCGCTCGGGGTCGGCCACGTAGACGGTCAGCCCGTCCTCGTCGATCTCCTTGAAGGAGAACGGCACCGTGATGATCCGCCCGTCGAACTCGGGGATCGCGACCTGGGTGGCGGCGTCCAGCGGGGACAGGCCGTCGTCGTTCTCCGCCCAGGAGGCCCGGCTGCTCGTCAGGCACAGGCCCTGCAGGATCGGCACGTCCAGCTCGGCGAGCGCGCCGACGTCCCAGGCCTCGTCGTCCCCGCCCGCCGACGCGGTCGCCGGACGGGTGCCGCCCGCGGCGAGCACGGTCACCACCAGGGCGTCCACCGTACGCAGGACCTCCACCAGGCCGGGCTCGGCGGTGCGCAGGGAGGCGCAGTACACCGGCAGCGCCCGCGCGCCCGCGTCCTCGATCGCCGAGCAGAGCGCCTCGACGAAGGCCGTGTTGCCGGCCACGTGGTGGGCCCGGTAGTAGAGCACCCCGACGACGGGCCCGTCGTGCCCGTCCTGGTCGCGCGCCTCGCGCTCCAGCGTGCCCCACGTGGGGGTGGGCTCGGGCGCGGCGAACCCGTGGCCGGTGAGCAGCAGCGTGTCGGACAGGAAGTGGTGCAGCTCGGTCAGGTTGGCCGGGCCGCCGTGGGCGAGGTACGCGTGCGCCTCGGCGCAGACCCCGCCGGGCACGGTGGACAGCTCCATCAGCTCGGCGTCGGGCGCCTGCTCGCCACCGAGCACGACGACGGGCCGGGGACCGGCGAGCAGGGCGTCCAGCCCCTCCTCCCAGGCGCGGCGCCCGCCCAGCAGGCGTACCACGACCAGGTCGGCGCCCTCCAGCAGCGGCGGGAGGTCGGCTGCGGAGAGCCTGGCGGGGTTGCCGAGCCGGTAGCCGGCGCCGCTCGCGCGGGCGCTCAGCAGGTCGGTGTCGGAGGTCGAGAGCAGGAGGATCACGCGCCACACTCCAGGAGAGGCAGGGCGGTACGGCCCAGGGATGCCACGACGTGGCGGGGGAACGGCGATGTCACGGTGTCGCGGGGGAACGGCGAAGAGCGCACGGAGCTTCCTCCCTCGGGGTCCTCGCCCCGGGTCGTCGTCGGCCGCGACGGCTGGAGTCTCCTGGCTCCCGGATCGGTGCTCACCCCGGCCTTCCCGCCCGTCGTCGGACAGTGGCCCGGGTGGGGTTCGCTCCCCGGTTACAGTGGCGGGACCGCGCCGGAATCACACCGGCTTCCTCCCTTTGCCGTCGCCACCGATGACACTACGGCAGTCCGGTTCGTTGCAAGAAACTGGCGTTAACATCCTTCGAGTGTCCATTGCCGACTTTTCCGGACGATCGCGACTCGACGCGTGCCCCGGGGCGCTCCAGGTCCATGCCGCCGCGGACGGCGGCCTGGCCCGCGTCCGCGTGCCCGGTGGCCGTCTCACCCCTTCCCAGCTGCGCGAACTCGCCGACGCCGCGTCGACGTACGGCAGCGGCGTCATCGAGCTGACCTCCCGCGCGAACGTCCAGGTACGCGGCCTCGGCCCGGCGGATCCGGACGGCGACGCGGGGGGCGGTACGGGGAACAACGCGGAAAATGGCGCGGAGAACGGGTTCGCCGCGCGGATGGCGAGGGCGGGTCTGCTGCCCTCGGCGACGCACGAGCGGATCCGCAACATCCTCGCCTCCCCGCTGACCGGACTGACCGGTCTGGACGGGCCGACCGGACTGACTGAGCCAACCTGGTCTGCCGGATATACCGGGTCTACCGGGTCTACCGGGCTGAGCGCACCGGCCGAACCGGCTGACCCGAACAGGGCGAACGGACCAAGCAGACCGAACGGACCGAACAGGCTGAGCGGATCGAGCGGGCCGAGTGGCGCGGATGCTCCGGACGGCACGAACGTCCCGGGGTATCCGGGCCACCCACGCCGTTCAGGTCATCCGGACGGCGGCGGGATCGTCGACGTCACACCGCTGATCGGCGAGCTGGACCGGCGGCTGTGCGCCCGCCCCGCCCTCGCCGCCCTGCCGGGGCGGTTCATGTTCGCCCTCGACGACGGCCGGGGGGACGTGGCCGGACTGGGCGCGGACGCCGGGATCCTGCCCACGGGGCCGGACGAGGCCGCGCTGATCCTCGCCGGGACCGACACCGGCCTGCGCGTCCCGCTGGACGGCGCCGTGACCGCCCTCCTCACCGCCGCCGAGGCGTTCCTCGACGAGCTGGCCGTCCGGGACGTCACCGCCTGGCGGATCGCCGAACTCCCCGACGGCCCCTCCCTGATCGCCGCCCGGGTGCGAACCGCCCTCGGGCTCCCCGGTACGACGCCCTTCGACCCGGTGAGGCCACGGGTCGTGGCCCTCGGACCGGTCGGCGTCATCGAGAGCACGGGCAGGGCCGGGGACGGGACAGGGGGTGAGACGGGTCCCGGAAACAGCACCGAGGGCGACGCCGGGGACGACATCGAGGACGGCATCAGAGACAGGCTTGGAGACGGGCTTGGAGACGGGCTTGGAGGCAGACCCGAAGACAGGCTCAAAGACGGGCACAAAGACGGGCTCGGCGGCGGGAGCGGGGACGAGAACGGCATCGGCATCGGAGGCGAGGGCGCGCGGGTCGCGCTCGGGGTGGCGATCCCGCTGGGGCGGCTCACCTCCGAGCAGGCACTGCTGCTCGCGGACGCCGCCTCGGGCGGGGAGATCCGGCTCACGCCGTGGCGCGGCGTGGTCCTGCCCGGCCTGGACCGTGCCGAGGTCGCGGGCACGGCCGCCCGCCTGCGGTCCGCCGGGCTGGTCGTCGACCCCGCCTCGCCGTGGATCGGTGTGACGGCCTGCACCGGCCGTCCCGGCTGCGCCAAATCCCTGGCCGACGTCCAGGCCGACGCGGCCACCAGCATCGGCATCGCCATGGCCCCGCCCTCCACAGCCGCCCCGCTCGGAGACGAGCCGTCCGGGAGCGAGTCGTCCGAGAGTGGGCCGTCTGAGAGTGGGCCGTCCGAGAGTGGGCCGTCCGTGGCCCCGCCGTCCGGGAGGGGGCCGGGCACCGATACGCTCCCCGTGCACTGGGCGGGGTGCGGCAGGCGCTGCGGCCGTCCGAGGGGGCGGGTCGTGGATGTGGTCGCCACCGGTGACGGCTACCGCCTGGAACTGGACGGCACCGGCCTGACCTGCTCCGGCATCGAGGAGACCGCGGCCGCGCTGGCGGCCGCCAGAGGGGAACTGTGATCGACTACGTCCGAGACGGCGCGGAGATCTACCGCCGCTCCTTCGCCACCATCCGCGCGGAGGCCGACCTGTCGGGCCTGCCCGCCGACGTCGCCCGGGTCGCGGTCCGCATGATCCACGCCTGCGGGATGGTCGACCTGGTGAGCGATCTGCGCTGGTCGCCCGGTGTCGTGGCCTCGGCGCGCGAGGCGCTCCGCGCGGGTGCCCCGGTGCTCTGCGACGCCATGATGGTCGCCTCCGGGGTGACCCGGCGGCGCCTGCCCGCGGGCAACGAGGTGGTCTGCACCCTCGGTGACCCCCGGGTGCCGGAACTCGCCGCGGAACTGGGCACCACCCGCAGCGCCGCCGCGCTGGAGCTGTGGCGCGACCGGCTCCAGGGCTCGGTGGTCGCGATCGGCAACGCGCCGACCGCGCTGTTCCGGCTGCTGGAGATGGTCGAGGAGGGCGCGGGCCGCCCGGCCGCCGTACTCGGCGTCCCGGTCGGTTTCATCGGTGCCGCCGAGTCCAAACAGGCCCTCGCCGAGCACCCGGCGAACCTGGAGTACCTGGTCGTGAACGGACGGCGGGGCGGAAGCGCGATGACCGCCGCCGCGGTCAACGCGATGGCGAGCGAGGAAGAGTGAGTGACGACGTGACCGGACGGCTGTGGGGCGTGGGACTCGGACCCGGCGACCCCGAACTGGTGACCGTCAAGGCCGCCCGCCTGATCGGCGAGGCGGACGTGATCGCCTTCCACAGCGCCCGCCACGGCCGGAGCATCGCCCGCTCGGTGGCCGCCCCCTACCTGCGGGAGGGCCAGGTCGAGGAGGCGCTCATCTACCCGCTCACCACCGAGACCACCGACCACCCCGGCGGCTACCAGGGAGCGATCGACGACTTCTACGCCGCCTGCGCGGTGCGGCTGGCGGCCCATCTGGACGCCGGGCGCGACGTGGTGGTGCTGTGCGAGGGCGACCCGCTCTTCTACGGCTCGTACATGCACATGCACAAGCGCCTGTCGCACCGCTACGTCACCGAGGTCGTGCCGGGCGTGACGTCGGTGAGCGGCGCCTCGGCGGTCCTGGGGCGCCCGCTGGTCGAACGGGACGAGGTCCTGACCGTGCTGCCGGGAACGCTCCCGGCCGAGGTGCTCGCCGAGCGCCTGGCGTCCACCGACTCGGCGGCGGTGCTGAAGCTCGGCCGTACGTTCACCAAGGTCCGTGACGCGCTGGCCGAGGCCGGGCGGCTCGACGAGGCCTGGTACGTCGAGCGCGCCACCACCGGGCAGCAGCGGCTGGCCCCGCTCGCCGAGGTCGACCCCGGCAGCGTCCCTTACTTCTCGCTGGCGCTGATCCCGAGCCCCGTCAACGCGGCGGCTCCCGCGCCCGTCGCCGGGACCGAGAGCGCGGGCGCGGGCGACGTGAGGACGCGCGGCGAGGTGGTCGTGGTGGGGCTCGGCCCCGCCGGGCGGCCGTGGCTGACCCCGGAGGCGCAGGAGGCGCTGGCCGGTGTCGACGAGCTCGTCGGGTACGGCCCCTACCTGGACCGCGTCCCGCCCAACCCGCGCCAGCGCCGCCACCCCACCGACAACCGGGTGGAGGCCGAACGGGCCGCGCACGCGCTGGAGCTGGCCGCGGCCGGGTCGAGGGTGGCCGTGGTGTCCTCGGGCGACCCCGGGGTGTTCGCGATGGCCAGCGCGGTGCTGGAGGTGGCGTGCGAGCCGAGGTTCGCGGACGTGCCGGTACGGGTGCTGCCCGGCCTGACCGCGGCGCACGCGGTGGCGAGCAGGGCCGGTGCTCCCCTCGGCCACGACTACTGCGTGCTGTCGCTGTCGGACCTGCTCAAGCCCTGGGAGGTGGTCGCCGAGCGGATCAGCGCCGCGGCCAAGGCCGACCTCGTCCTGGCGATCTACAACCCGGCGTCGAAGAGCCGTACCTGGCAGGTGGCCGCCGCGCGGGACCTGCTGCTGGAGCACCGGGCGCCGGAGACCCCCGTGGTCGTCGGCCGCGACGTCGGCGGGGCCCGGGAGAGCATGACGGTCACCACCCTCGGCGACCTGGACCCCGGCACGGTCGACATGCGCTGCCTGCTGCTGGTGGGCTCGTCCACCACACGGGTGGCCGAACGCGGTGACGGCAGCCGGGTGGTGTTCACCCCCCGCCGCTATCCCGCGTAACGCACCGGCCGGGGGCACAGCCGCCGGAGGGCCGATCCGGCACCGGCTGCCCCGCGTAACGCGCTGGGCGGGAGGCCGATCCTTCGCCGCTGTCCCGCGTGACACGCTGGATAGGGGCACAGCCGCCGGTGCCGATCCAGCAGCGCTGCGGGTGGCACACCCGCCGGGGGCCGACCCTGCGCCGCTGTGCCGCGTGACGCGCCCGGCCGGGGCCGGTTCGGGGTCCGATGCGCGAGTACGGGGCGGCCCGGCACGCGTTCCACGTGCCGGTCGCCACTCGCCGCTCGTGGCCTGTGGCCCGTCGCCCGTCGCCCGTCGCCCGTCGCCCGTCGCCCGTGAGGCTCAGTCGTCCGGGCCCCGGTCGTCAAGGAGCCGCCAGGTGGTGAGGGCGAGTCCGGCCCGTACCAGACCGGCGGGTTCGGTGAGCTCGACGCCCAGGGTCCTGCCGATCTGTTCGAGGCGGCGGGAGACGCTGCTGTGGTGCAGGTGGAGGAGGTCGGCGGCCCGGCGCAGGGAGCCGGTGGCGCAGTAGGCGTCCAGGGTGTCCAGGTCCTCCGGATTGACGGCCATCCGGGCGATCGCGGCCACGTCGGCGTTGTCCCGCGCGACGTCCTCCGGCACCTGTGCGAGCAGCGCCAGCACGCCCAGGTCGTCGTGGTGGACGACCGGCCGGCGCGGGGTGGTGAAGCGGAGCGCGGTGCGGGCCTCCCGCCAGGATCGGTCGGGGCTCTCCGCGGCGCCGATGCCCGCGCGCACGCCCGCCGGAAACCGGGCCGGGTCCATGGTGGTGGCCAGGATGACGCCCACGCCGGCGACCGGCGCCGCCTTCACCGGGCGGGCCGGGCAGACCAGGCCGCCGATCTGGTCGAGCGGGCGCCGCGACCGTACGGCGATGACGCGGATCGGCAGGTCGGCGGCGAAGCCCAGGAGCCGCAGGGCCCGCGCCCTGGCCGCCTCGTCGCTGTCGGAGCTGATCACCAGTTCGACGAGCGCGGGGTCGGCCATGGTGGTGCGGGCCGGGCCGTACCTCTCGACGACCGCGGTGGCGGCGATGGCGAGCCGGTCCAGCAGCAGTTCGTCGAGCGGTCCTGGCGGGCCGGGGCGTTCCAGCCACACCGTGCCGGCCTCCTCGCCGTCGAGGGTGATCGGCGCCGCGGTGGACGCGGGGAGCGCCGGGGCGGACGCCTCCCCGCCGCCGGGCGACATGCGGATCACCCGCCCCGTGCCGTGCAGCCGGATCCCGGCCACGCACTCGGCCAGGCCCGCCGAGGCCCGCGCGAGCGCCGGAAGATCAACCCGCCTGCGCATCAGCGTGTCGTAGAACATCACGACGCGGAGCGCGCCCCCGGCCTCCGCGTCCAGCCGCGACAGCCGTGCGGCCAATGCCTCCATGCCCGAAGGATATGCGGCGATCGTCGCGAGACAGGGGTGGAATGCCCGACGAGTGGCGGATGATCCCCGGGACACAAGTTGCGAGGATCACGGTTATGGACCCAGAGCTGGAAGCATTCGTCCCGTTGTTCCCCCGGGCGGACCTGATCGACCCGGTCATCGAGCGCAAGAGCTTCGCCGAGCTGGCCACCGCGATCCCGGTGCCCGACATCGCGGACATGGAGATCGAGGACCGTACGGTGCCCGGCGACCCGGAGGTGACGGTGCGGATCTACCGCCCGCACCGGGCGCGGGGCGCCGTCGTCTGGTCGCACGGCGGCGGATTCGTCATGGGCGACGTGGACACCGAGCACCCGTGGGCCATCCGGCTCGCGGAGGCCTCCGGCGCCGTGGTGATCTCGGTGGGCTACCGCCTCGCCCCCGAGCACCGGTTCCCGGCCGCCCTGGACGACGCCTACGCCGTACTGAACTGGGCGGCCGGGCACGCGGCCGAGCTGGGCGTCGACCCGGAGCGGATCGCGGTCGGGGGTCACAGCGCCGGCGCGGGGATCGCGGCCGCGACGGCGTTGCGGGCGCGCGACCAAGGGGGGCCGCGCATCCGCTTCCAGCTGCTCAACCAGCCCAGCCTCGACGACCGGCAGGAGACGTGGTCGGCGCGGCACTTCACCGACACGCCCTGGATGAACCGCGACAAGGTCACCGTCGCGTGGCGGCACTACCTGGGCTCCACGCCCGCCTCGCCGTACGCCGCCCCGGCGCGGGCCACCGACCTGTCCGGCCTGCCCCCCGCCTACATCGCCACCGCCGAGCTCTGCCCGAACCGCGACGAGGACATCAGCTACGCGCTGCGCCTGCTGGAGGCGGGCGTGTCGGTCGAGCTGCACCAGTGGCCCGGCACCTTCCACGGGTCGCAGGCGATCCTGTCCGCCGAGGTGTCGCAGCGGCAGATCGCCGAGCTCGCCGCGGCCCTGCGCCGCGCCCTGGCCGAATGAGCCCGGCCGTGGCGCACCAGAGCCCGGCGGGAGTGAGTGCGGCTGTGGCCGGCCAGGGCCCGGCGGGGTTGCTGCGGCCCTATGGACGGGGTCTCGCCGCCGTCGCCGTCCTGCAGGTCATCGGCGCCGTCGCGGGGCTGGCGCCGCTGCTGGCGGTCGTCGAACTGGGCCGTACCCTGCTGTCGCCCGGCCCGATCGATCACGGTCACGTCCGGGACGTCGTGATCGCGGGGGCGGCCGGTCTGTTCGTCCGGCTGCTGTTCACGGCCGCGTCGTCCGGGATCGGGCACGTTCTCGACGACCGGGTGCAGCTGTCGTTCCGCCGGCGGCTGGCTGCCCGGCTGGGAGAGGTGCCGATCGGCTGGCTCTCCCGGCGCCGGACGGGCGAGCTGGCGAAGGTCGTGGGACAGGACGTGAGCGCCGTGCACCCGCTCATCGCCCACGCCCCCGGCGAGCTCGTCTCGGCGTTCGTGGTGCCGCTGGTGTCGCTGGTCTACCTGTTCACCGTCGACTGGCGGCTCACGCTGATCACGATCGTCCCGGTGGCGCTGGCCGTGGCGCTGGTCCCGCTGATGATGACCCCGAGCCGCCTGCGCGAGCAGGAGGCGCTCGACGGGGCGATGGGACGGATCTCGAACGCGGCCGTCGAGTTCGTACAGGGGATCGCGGTCGTCAAGGCGTTCGGCGGGGGCGAGCGCGCCCACCGCGAGTTCCTCACGGCCACGGACGAGTTCGCCGGGACCTTCTCCCGCTGGGTGCTCGGCATCTCCGGGATCGCCGCGGGGATGGCGCTGGCGCTGTCGCCGCCGTTCGTGCTGCTGGTCGTGCTGACCGGCGGTACGACGCTGGTCACGGCCGGTTCCATGACCCCGGCGGACCTGCTCCCCTTCCTGCTGCTGGGACTGGGGCTGACCGCTCCGGTGGCGGCTCTCGGCCACGGCTTCGACGACCTGCAGGCCGCCCGGCGCGCGATGGGCCGGATCCGGGACGTGCTCGCGGTGCCGTCACTGCCGGAGCCCGCGCACCCGGTCGCGCCGCGAGGACACCGGGTGGAGTTGCGCGACGTCCGGTTCGGGTACGAGGCCGGTCACGAGGTGCTGCGCGGGATCGACCTGGTGCTCGAACCGGGGACGGTCACCGCGATCGTGGGACCGTCGGGAAGCGGGAAGTCCACGCTGGTCCAGCTGTTGCCGCGCTTCTTCGACCCGACCCACGGCGCGGTCCTCCTGGGCGGCGTCGACCTCCGCGAGCTCGGCGGCCGGGAGCTCCACCGGATGGTCTCCTTCGTCTTCCAGGACGTCCGCCTGCTGCGCGCGTCGGTCGCGGACAACATCGCGCTGGCCGTGCCGCGCGCCGACCTCGACGACGTGGTCCGCGCCGCCCGGCTGGCGAACATCCACGAACGGATCCTCGAACTTCCACGCGGATACGAGTCGGTGATCGGCGAGGACGTCAAGCTGTCGGGGGGAGAGGCGCAGCGGATCTCGATCGCCCGCGCGCTGCTCGCCGCCGCGCCCGTCCTGGTACTCGACGAGGCGACCGCCTTCGCCGACCCGCAGACCGAACAGGCGGTACGCGGCGCCCTGGCGACGTCGGCGGGCGACCGGACGACCCTGGTCATCGCCCACCGCGTGGAGACGGTCGCCGACGCCGACACCGTGGTGGTCCTGGAGGACGGCGTGATCGTCGAGCGCGGTCGCCCCGCCGAGCTCCTGGCACGGAACGGAAGATTCGCCGCGTTCTGGCGAGCCCACCCGTCGACCCACTCACCGGCTCACTCATCGGGCCATCCGTCGACCCACCCGACGGCGATCGCCGATGAGACCGGAACCCCCACCGGCGCACCGCGAGGAGGCGAGCCCCGATGATCCGGATGCTGCTGCGGCTGCTGGGACCCGGGTACGCCCGGCCGATGCGCCGTACCGTGGCCCTGATGACGGTGACCGCGACAGCCGAGGGCCTGTCCTACGCGCTCATGGTCCCGGTGCTGCGGGCGCTGTTCGGCGGCGAGCCCGCGGACGCCCGGCCCTGGCTGATCGCGTTCGGGGCCGCGGTCGCGGCCTACGCGGTGCTGCGCTACCGCAGCGACCTGTCCGGTTTCCGGGTCGGGACCGCGTTGTTGCGCGGCGTGTACCACCGCTTCGGCGACCATCTGGCCCGGCTGCCCCTCGGCTGGTTCACCGCCCGCCGCGTCGGGGAGGTGTCGGTCCTGGCGGGCGAGGGCGTTCTGCGGGCGATGGGGGTGGCGGCGCACCTGCTGGCACCGCTCATCTCCGCCTGCGTGACCCCGCTGACGATCGTGGTCGTGATACTCGCCTCCGACTGGCGCATGGGGCTGGCCGCGCTGGCCGCCGTACCGGTCGTGGCGGCGATCCAGGTCTGGACGGGACGCTCGACGGCCGCCGGGGACGTGGAGCGCGCCGAACGCGGCGACGAGGCCACCGGGAGGGTCGTCGAGTACCTCCAGGCCCAGCCCGTGCTGCGCGCCGGAGGCCGGACCGCCGAGCACTTCCGGTCGCTCGACGACGCGCTGTCCGGGCTCCAGCGCGCGTCCCGCCGTTCCACGCTGTCGGCGCTGCCCGGCGTGCTGGGCCTGACGCTCACGGTGCAGGCGATGTTCACCGCCCTGCTGACCCTGGGCGCCTACCTCGCGCTCGGCGGGATCGTCGGCGCGGCGGAGGTCCTGGCGATCCTGGTGCTCGCCGCCCGCTGCGCCGAGCCGCTGCTGTCGCTGTCGGACCTCGGCGGCAGGCTGCGCGGCGCGCGTTTCGAGCTGGCGAGACTCGACGCGGTGTTGCGCACCGAGCCGCTGCCGCAGGCGCGCGAACCGATCGAGCCGGTACGCCACGACCTGGAGTTCGCGTCCGTCACCTTCCGGCAGGGCGGCCGCACGGTGATCGACGACCTGTCGCTGTCCGTGCCCGCCGGACAGCGGCTCGCCGTCGTCGGGCCCTCTGGCGCGGGCAAGAGCACGCTGCTGCAGCTGCTCGCGCGCTTCCACGACGTGGACGAGGGCGCGGTGCGCGTGGGAGGTGTGGACGTGCGCGCGATCCGTACCGAGGTGCTGATGGCGCGGATCGCCATCGTCTTCCAGGACGTCTACCTCTTCGACGGCACGATCGAGGACAACGTGCGTCTCGGCCGCCCCGACGCGGGCGAGGCCGAGGTACGGGCGGCGGCGGCCGCGGCCCGGCTGGACGAGGTGATCGAGCGCCTGCCCGGCGGGTGGGCGACGAACGTCGGCGAGGGCGGCGCGCGGCTGTCGGGCGGTGAGCGCCAGCGGGTCTCGATCGCGCGGGCGCTGCTGAAAGACGCGCCCGTCGTGCTGCTGGACGAGGTGACCTCCGCCCTGGACCCGCTGAACGAGACGGCCGTCCACGAGGGCATCGAGCGCCTGATGGCGGGCCGGACGGTGGTGACGGTGGCACATCGGATGCGAACCGTCCAGCGCGCCGACCGCGTCGTCTTCCTGGACGGCGGCCGGATCGTGGAGGAGGGCGGACACGACGACCTGCTGCGCCGAGGTGGCCGCTACGCCGACTTCTGGGAGATCTCCACGACATCGGCCCGTACTCGCTGACGTGTCCCGGGGCCGGACCCACCACCCGGGGCCAGTCCCACCACCTGGAGCCGGTCCCCTTGCTCGAAGCCTGAGAACCGGTCCCATCACCCCGGAGCCCGAGGCCGGTCCCGTCACGCGGGGCCGGGGCCGGTCGCGGTCTCCAGCCAGGCGAGCGCGGCCTCGACGGTCTCCACCGAGGTCACCCCCTCGGGCGGCGGCGGGCGGCGCACGATCACGACCGGCAGCCCGAGCTCGCGGGCGGCGAGCAGCTTCGCGGTGGTCATCTCACCGCCGCTGTCCTTGGTGACCAGCACCTCCACCCGGTGCTCGCGCATCAGGGCCAGCTCCCCGTCCACCGTGAACGGCCCCCGGCTGAGCAGCACCTCCAGGCGTCGCGGGACGAGCGGCCCCGGCGAGTCCACCGAGCGGGCCAGGAACCAGTGGCCGTCGAGACCGGCGAAGACCGGCAGGCTGCGGCGTCCCGTGGTGAGGAACACCCGCTCCCCCAGCGAGGGCAGCAGCTCGGCGGCAGCCTCCAGGGAGGGCACCCAGCGCCAGTCGTCGCCGGGAGCCTCCCGCCAGCCGGGCCGCCGCAGGATCAGCAGCGGCAGGCCGGTCCGGCGCGCCGCCTCGACCGCCGAGGCCGTCATCCTGGCCGCGAACGGGTGCGTGGCGTCCACGACGACGTGGACGCCGTGCTCCGCCAGCCACGCCGCGAGCCCGTCCGGACCGCCGAAACCGCCCTCGCGCACCTCCCCCACCGGCAGCTTCGGGTCGCGCACCCGGCCCGCCAGCGAGGACACCACGCGCGTCCCCGCGCGCCCGGCGAGCGCGGCGGCCAGCCGCCTGGCCTCGTCGGTGCCGCCCAGTATCAGCACATCAAGCACAGCCGTCACCTCGGGACGCGGGATCAGTCACGGCAGCGGGCGGCCGAGTACAGGTGGCTGTCGGGGAACTCCGAGGCGGTCAGCACCCGGCCCACGACGATCACCGCGGTACGGAGGATCCCCGCCTCGCGGACCTGCCCGGCGATGTCGGCCAGCGTGCCGCGCAGGATCACCTCGTCGTCGCGGCTCGCCCTGGCCACCACGGCCACCGGGCAGTCGGCGCCGTAGTTGGGTACGAGCTCGGCCGCGACGGCCTCGACGCGCTGCACCGCCAGGTGCAGGACCATCGTGGCCCGGCTTCGGCCGAGCGTGCCGAGGTCCTCGCCCTCGGGCATGGGGGTGGCGCGCACCGAGGTACGGGTCAGCACGACCGTCTGCCCCACCCCTGGCACGGTGAGCTCGCGCCGCAGCGACGCCGCGGCGGCGGCGAAGGCGGGCACGCCCGGGATCACCTCGTACGGCACCCCCTCGGCGTCCAGCCTCCGCATCTGCTCGGCCATCGCGCTGAACACCGACGGGTCGCCGGAGTGCAGCCTGGCCACGTCGTGCCCGGCCTCGTGGGCGGTGACCATCTCCGCGACGATCTCCTCCAGGGCCATCCTCGCGGTGTCGACCAGCCGCGCGCCCGGCGGGCACGACTCCAGCAGCTCCGCCGGGACCAGCGACCCGGCGTACAGGCACACCGGCGCGGACGCGATCGCCCGCTGTCCCCGTACGGTGATGAGATCCGCGGCCCCCGGCCCGGCCCCGATAAAACGTACGGTCATCGCTCCTCCTCCTGAACGGGCGGCTTGACCGCGGTCCAGATCGTGACGGGCATCATGGGCCGCCAGCCGGTGAACCCGCCGACCGGGGCGGCCCTGCTGACCGCGAGCCTGACCATGCCGCCGCCGAGCCTGCCGTACCAGAGGGCCAGGACCGCCTCGGACTCGACGGTCACCGCGTTGGCCACCAGCCTGCCGCCCGGCCGCAGCGCCTCCCAGCACGCCTCCACCATCCCGGGAACGGTCACCCCGCCGCCGACGAAGACCGCGTCGGGCCGCTCCAGCCCGGCGAGCGCGGCGGGCGCGGCACCGGTCACCACGTCCAGGCTGGGGACGCCCAGCGCCGCGGCGTTGCGGGCGACCCCGGCCGCCCTGCCCGGGTGGGACTCCACCGCGATCGCCCGGTTGTCCGGGTGCGCGCGCATCCACTCGACGCCGATGCTGCCCGCGCCCGCGCCGACGTCCCACAGCAGCTCCCCGGGTACGGGCGCCAGCCGGGACAGGGTGACCGCGCGCACCTCGCTCTTGGTGAGCTGGCCGTCGTGCTCGAACGCCTCGTCGGGCAGGCCGGGAAGGCGGGGCAGCGGAACGGTCCCGGCGTCGGCGCGGCACTCCACGGCGACGACGTTGAGATCGTGGGTCACGGGCGGGGACCAGGTGGCGGCCGTGCCGGAGACCACGCGTTCCCCGGCGCCGCCCAGCCGTTCCAGGACCGTCACCGGGCTCGCGCCGTAGCCCCGGGCGGCGAGCAGCCCGGCGACCCGGGCCGGGGTGCGGCCGTCGGCGCTGAGGACCAGGAGGCGGCGGCCGTCGTGGACGAGCGGGTGCAGCACCTCGGCGGGACGCGTCACGAGGCTGACCACCTCGACGCGGTCGGCCGCCCAGCCGAGCCTGGCGCAGGCCAGGGAGACCGACGACGGGTGCGGCAGGACCCGGACCCGGTCCGCGCCGAGCAGCCGCACCAGGGTCGTGCCGATGCCGTGGAACATGGGGTCGCCACTGGCCAGCACGCACACCCTGCGCCCCCGGTGGGAGGCGATCAGCGCGGGCAGGGCCGGGAGCAGCGGCGAGGGCCAGACGACACGCTCGACACCGCCCTCCACACCGCGCTTGGTCCCGGGCTCGGCACGGTGCTCGATCCCGGGCTCGGCACCGGCACCGGCCCAGACATCGTGCCCGGTCCTGAGCCCGGCACCGGGCTCGACACCGCGCTCGATCCCGAATTCGCTCCCGGTCTCGACACGGGATTCGCCCCTGGGCTCGCCGTCACGCCCGGCACGGGGCTCGACACCGGACTCGCCGCCGTACCCGCTCCCGGGTTCGGCGACGGATTCCGGGACGAGGCCCAGGTGCCGGGCGCCGCCCATCAGGACCTCGGCCGCGCGCAGTTCGCGCCGCGCCGCCTCGGAGAGACCGGCCCAGCCGTCGTCCCCGATCCCGACAACGGTGACGACGGGGTCGAGGCCGGAAAGGACGGGGCCGGAGGGGACGCGGTCAGACACTGCCCAGCACCCGGGTGATACGGATCTCGACCACGACGCGGGCGGGGTTCTCCCGGGGCGCGCGGTAGCGCTCGGCGTAGCGGCGCTCGGCGTCGGCGACCGACTCGGGGTCGGTACGGATCACCGCGCGCCCCTCCAGGGTCGACCAGCGCCTCCCGTCCACCTGGCAGACCGCGACCGCCGCGCCCTCGTCCCCCGCCGCGAGCACGTGGCGGACCTTGTGCGAGCCACCCGAGGTGATCACCCTGGCGATTCCCGCGTCGGCGTCCAGCGTCACCCCCACCGGGATGACGTGCGGCGTGCCGTCGGCGCGCACGGTGGTCATCGTGCACAGGTGACGCTCCCGCCAGAACGCGCGGAGTTCCTCCCCGAGATCCTTCAACAGCCGTTCCTTCCCCGAATACCGGTTCTACCGGGCGACATGGTAGCCCCGGGCCGCGTCCGCCACCGGAACCGGTCGCCGGTCGAGCCGGTACGGCCGCGCGAGGACCATCGGGCCGGGAGCGGCCGGGCCGGGGCCGGTCGGCGCCGCCCCGGCCGAAGCGGCGCCGCCGGACCCGCCGTCGTCACCCCAACCAGCACCGGCCGATACCGGCCTCCCCCGGCCGACGCCCGTCAGTCCTCCACGGCGGGCCGGTCGCGCTCCTCCTCGTAGGCCCGCAGGACCTCCTCGCGCCGCTCCGCCGGGAGCCGGTCGATGTAGAGGAGGCCGTCGAGGTGGTCCGTCTCGTGCTGCAGGCACCGGGCCAGCACCCCGGTGCCCTCGACCGTCAGGGGCGCCCCGGTGACGTCGAAACCGTGCACGACCGCCCGGTCGGGCCGGGCGAGCGACGCCCGCTGTCCCGGCACCGACAGGCAGCCCTCCTCGTAGTCCGCCAGGGTGCGCTCGGCGGCCTCGGGCAGCACCAGGACCGGGTTGACCACGAGGCCCTTCTGATACTCCTCGGTGTCGTCCGGGCAGTCGTAGACGAACACGCGCAGGGGGACCCCGATCTGGTTGGCCGCGAGCCCCACGCCGTCGGCGGCGTACATGCTGGCGAACATGTCGTGCACCAGCGTGGCCAGGCTCTCGTCGAAACGGGTGACCGGCTCGCAGGGCCGGTGCAGCACCGGGTCGCCGACGTGACGGATGGGCGCGGGCCTGCCCTCTCCACTCGCCTCCATCCCTCAGCCCCCCGCGCTGAAGATGACGTCGTCGGGCGTGACCCTCACGGTGATGCGCCGCTCGTCCGGCGTCCGGAAGGGATAGGACTCCACCCCGAGGTATTTCTTCGCCAGGCGGTCGATGAACTCGTCCGCGCCCTCCAGCTCCAGCCGGGCCGTACCCGAGACGCTGACCAGGCGATGGGCGTCCTCGGGGTCGAGGACGCTCACCGACACGCGCGGGTCCTCGCGCAGGTGGCGCTCCTTGGCCCGGCCGACGGCCGTGTTGAAGACCACGTCGTCGCCGTCGACGTCGACCCACACGACGGTGCTGTGCAGGGAACCGTCCGGCCTCACGGTGGTCACCCAGGCGTGGATGGGCCGCTTGAACAGTTCCTTGGCGTCTTCACTGAGTCTTCCCACCGGGACCTCCACGTTACGAACGATGCCTATGAGGTCATCGAACATCACGTACGCGTGATCGCTTCCATCGCCCCCGCGAAAGCGGGACGAGGCGGGTCCGGAGCTCCCCCAACTCCGTCCGATTACTAAACGTTGACTCGTCATGACTCTCCGTGTTACCACTTGACCCGGCATTTCCGGTGGCGACCTAAGGGGATCGATGTCGTTTCTCGACCGGTACGAGTCGGCGGCGGAGGACCGGCGGCCCGCCCTGGTCGTCTCCTGGATCCGCACCGAGTGGCGGGAGTTCTTCGCCGAGCTGCGGGACCGGCGGCCGATCATGCACACGCCGCTGCTCACCCTGGTGACCCGGTTCGCCGACGTCGTCGAGGTGCTGTCGCGCGAGCGCGTCTTCACCGTCCGGCTCTACGCCCCGCGCATGGATCCGTTCCTGGGCGGCGGTTTCATGCTGTCGCAGGACGACACGCCGCTGCACTGGGCGGAGCGGGGTCTCATGCAGAGCGTGCTGCCCGTCCAGGACGTGCCCCGGGTCCGCCGCATGGCCGCCGCCTTCGCCGACGAGGCGCTGGACCGCGCCCGGCCCCGAGGGCGGGTCGAGGCGGTCGCGGAGCTCGCCCGCCACGTCCAGCTGCGCGTCTGCCGCGAGTACTTCGGGCTGGCGGGCATCGGGCTCGACGAGCTGTCCGCGTGGTCGCGGGCGGCCCAGAGCGACATCTTCAAGAACCTGCACGGCGACCCCGCCGTCCACGCCGCCTCGCTGAACGCGGGCGCCCGGCTGCGCGACCGCCTCCACGACGTGATCGACGACCGGCGGGCCCGCCTCGACTGCGGCGGGGCCGTCCCCGACGACGTGCTGACCCGCCTGCTGCGCGGCCGGCCGCCGGAGGAGGTCGCCTTCGGCGACCGGCGCGTGCTGGCCAACCTGGCCGGTCTGCTCGTCGGGTCGGTGGAGAACACCGCGCAGGCCGTGGCCGGAGCGGTCCAGGAGCTCCTGTCGCGGGACGAGGCGGGGAGGGTGGCCGTCGCGGCGGCGTCGGAGACGGATCCGGCGCGTTTCGACGCCCACGTCTGGGAGGCCCTGCGGTTCGCCCCGCCCAACCGGATGATCTTCCGTCTGTGCGAGAGCGACCACGTGCTGGCGGCGGGCACCCCGCGCGCGACGCTCGTCCCGGCGGGCACGCTGGTCTTCGCCTGCGTCGCCTCGGCGATGTTCGACGCGGACGCCGTGCCGGAACCCGACGCCTTCCGCGCCGACCGGCCCTCCCACACCGGCCTGCACTTCGGGTACGGCCCGCACCTCTGCCTGGGACGGCACCTGGGCGCCGCGATCGTCCCCGAGGTCGTACGGCGCGTCCTGCTGCGTCCCGGGGTGCGCCCGCTCCCCCGGACCGAGGCCGGGATCCGCTTCGGCGACGCCTCCTCCCCGGCCCCTCCCCTCACCCGGCCGTCCCACCCCCGGCAGGCGGCATCCTGGTAGGCATGAGTTATCGCATCTGCGTGGTGTGCATGGGAAACATCTGCCGCTCCCCCATGGCCGAGGTCGTGCTGAGGAAGACGCTCGACGACCACGGTCTCGGTGACCTCGTCACGGTCGACAGCGCGGGCACCGGCGGCTGGCACCAGGGCGGCCCGATGGACGCGCGGGCCGCCGGGGTGCTCTCCGAGCACGGCTACGACGGATCGCGGCACCGGGCAAGGCAGTTCCTGAGCGACTGGTACGACCAAGTCGACCTGGTGCTCGCCATGGACGCCCACAACCTCGGCGCCCTGCGGCGCCTCGCCCCCGGCGGCGCGGACGTGCGCCTGTTCCGCTCCTTCGACCCCGCCGCCCCCGAGGGCGCCGAGGTGCCCGACCCGTACTACGGCGAGCGCGAGGGGTTCACCGAGGTGCTGGAGATGGTCGAGGCCGCCTCCAAGGGCCTGGCCGAACACCTGACGGCCACCCTCAGGCTCAGGTGAGACCTCCTCGCCGGACCTCCGTCCGGTGAGGGCTTCGGCCTTTCGTGTACGAGGGTTTCACCCGCTGCGGAGATTTCACCCGCGCCCCCGCCTTTACAAGGTAGATCACAAGTCGTCCCCCGCCAGGACGGCCTGGTAGACCGGCAAGGCGGGTGAGCGCCACCCGCCCCCGTACACCGGTCACCGGACGTCCCTGCGGGCGAGCGCGACGGCGGCCGCGCCGAGGGCGACGACGACGTACAGGGCCATCACCGCCAGCGCCGCCACCGGCGACAGCCCGATCCCGGCGGGCGCGTCGCCGAGCCCGACCGCCAGGGGCGGCTCGCCCGCGGCCTGCCGGGTCAGGTCCTCCAGCAGCACCGAGCCGACCCTGGCGTTCCACGGTTCGGGCAGCGCGGTCACGAACCTCGGGAGGATGTACAGGTACGCGACGACGCCGGTGATCGCCCCGGCGGTGGAGCGCAGCACGGCGCCCGCGCCGAGCCCGACCATGGCGAGCACCACCACCGACAGCCCTCCGGCGAACATCCCGGGGAACTCCTCCGACAGCGGCTCCGTGAAGCCCGGGATCGGGCGGTCACCGATGATCGACCGGCAGGCGACGAACGCCACCAGCCCGCTCCCCTGCCCCACCGCGAACGCGACGGCGGCCACGACCGCCGCCCTGGCCGCCAGCACCACCCCTCTCTGCGGCACCGCCGTGAAGGCGGTGCGGGCCATGCCGGTGGCGTACTCGGAGGTGAAGGCGAGAACCCCCAGCACGGCCATGCAGATCTGCACCGGCAGCAGCAGGAGTTGCTCGGGCCGCGCGGCGCGCAGGGTGGCCCGGCGCCCGGGGGGCAGCCCGTCCCAGAGGCCGCCCACATAGAGGGTGAACACGGCCATGAGCACGACGAAGGCCGCGACGGTGGCCAGGACGTACCAGGTGGAGCGGACCGTGCGCAGCTTCAGCCACTCGGCGGCCAGCACGTCGGCCACCAGCCGGCTCGCCGTCACCTCGCGACCCGCCGTCACCTCGCGACCCGCCGTCGCCTCGTGCCGCGGGAGGGTCGCCTTGTGCCGCGGGAGACCGGTCATCGCCCGCCCGCCCGGTACTCGGCGCTGTCGGCGGTCAGTTCCATGTACGCCTCCTCCAGCGAGGCGCTGCGCGGGGTGACCTCGTGCACGGCGAGGCCACCGCCCGCGGCCAGGTCCCCGATCTCCGCGATGCCCAGTCCCCTGACGACCAGCCCCCCGCCCGGCTCCGTGCCGACCGTCGCGCCGGCGGCCTCCAGCACGCCGGTGAGCTCGGCGGCGCGCGGGGAGCGCACCAGCACCCCCAGATCGTGGCGGGCGGCCAGGTCCCCGACCGTGGTCTCGGCGACCAGCCGGCCGCGCCCGATGATCACGAGACGGTCGGCGGTGAGCTCCATCTCGCTCATCAGGTGGCTGGAGAGCAGCACGGTGCGCCCCTCCCCGGCCAGCGAGCGCATCAGGTGGCGGATCCACCGCACGCCCTCGGGGTCGAGCCCGTTGACCGGCTCGTCGAACATCAGCACACCCGGGTCGCCGAGCAGCGCCGCCGCGATGCCCAGCCGCTGCCGCATGCCGAGCGAGAGGTCCCCCGCCCGCCTGCGGGCCACCCCCGCCAGGCCCACCCGCTCCAGTACGCCGGCCACCCGCGAGACCCCGATCCCGTTGCTCCGCGCCAGACAGCGCAGGTGATCGTAGGCGCTGCGCCCGTCGTGCACGGCGTTCGCGTCGAGCAGCGCACCGACCTCGCGCAGGGGGTGCCGCATCGTGGCGTAGCGACGTCCGTTGACGAGCGCCTGACCGGAGGTGGGGGCGTCCAGCCCGAGCAGCACGCGCATCGTGGTCGATTTCCCTGCGCCGTTGGGGCCGAGGAAACCAGTGACCAGGCCCGGCTTCACCTGGAACGACAGTCCGTCCACCGCGACGGTCGCGCCGTGGCGTTTGGTCAACTCCCTGACTTCGATCATGCCGTCGAGGCTCCCGCGGGACGGGACCCCGGCGCGTCGGGCCACGGCGGGCACTTCGCCGTCGTCCCGGGGGCCGACGGCGGCGCCCGGCACGCGGGAGGGTCGGCCCCAGGGATGACGTCCCGTGGGGGGAGGCGGGAACGCGGCCCCGGCGGATACGGTCTCACGGTGGACCTCACTGCGGACCTCACCGTGGACGACCCGCTCTTCCCGCGGCACTGGAGCCGCGCCGGGCTCGTCCGGCTCGACGCCCTGGGGGCGGCGGGGTACGCGCTCACGCTGCTGCTGTTCGGAGCGGGGCGCCCGGACCCCGCGGTGCCCGGGTGGGCGGGGCTCCTGATCCTGGCCGGGATCACCCTGCCGCTCGCGGTGCGGCGGTTGTGGCCGCTCACCGTCTTCTGCGCCGTCTTCGCGATGTCGCTGGTGTCCCTCGTCCTCCTCGGCACGGTGCACGACAGGTTCGCGGCGGCGGCCTTCGCGCTCTACCTGGTGGCGCTCACCCGGCCCCGGCCCCGGCGGGAGCCGACGATCGCGATCGGCGCCTGCGGCGCGGTGGCCGTCCTGCTGCTGTCGGCGGTGGGCACCCCCGCCCCGGCGCCCGGCGCCGTCGGGCCGCTGCTGGTGGGGGTGGCGTTCCTGGGCGGCGCCTGGGTGACGGGCCGCGCCGTGCGCGAGCGGCGGGCGTACACGGCGCGGGCGGCCGAGCAGCTCGCGGGCCGGGCGGTGGCCGAGGAGCGGCTGCGGATCGCCCGCGAGATGCACGACGTGGTGGCGCACAGCATGACCCTGATCGCGGTCAAGGCGGGCATCGCCAACCACGTCGCCGCCGCGCGGCCCGAGGAGGCCACGGACGCGTTGCGCGTCATCGAGACCACGAGCAGGGGCGCCCTGGCGGAGATGCGCCGGATGCTGGGAGTGCTCCGCTCCGACCTCGGCCCCTCCCCCGATCTCGCCCCCTCCCCGGGCCTCTCCGACCTCGGCGTCCTCGCGGAGCGGGCGTCGATGGCCGGGGTACGCGTCGAGCTGGACGTCCGGGCGACCGGCCTGCCCGAGGGGGTGGAGCTGTCGGTGTACCGGATCGTCCAGGAGGCGCTGACCAACGTCGTCAGGCACGCCGCCCCCGCCCGGTGCCGGGTCTCGGTCGAGGCGTCCGGCGGTGAGGTCCTGGTCGAGGTCTCCGACGACGGGCCCGGCGAACGGCTGCTGCCCGGCGGCCCGGGGCACGGGCTGATCGGGATGCGCGAGAGGGTGGCCATGTACGGCGGGAGCCTCACGGCCGGGCGCCGCCCGGAGGGCGGGTTCGGGATCTCGGCCCGCATACCGTACGACCCGGCCCGCACACCGGACGACTCGGCTCACGTCCCGGACAACTCCGCCCGCACACCGTACGAGAGGGCGCGTGTGCCGGACGAGGGGACCTGCCCGCCGCCCCGGGGCACCCGCCCGGCGCGCGTGCCGCGCGGAGAGACGGCCGCGTCGGACGGGGAGACACACCGGCCGGATGGGGAGAGCCCGTGATCCGGGTGCTCGTCGCCGACGACCAGGCGCTGCTGCGCGGGAGCTTCCGGGTGCTGGTGGACACCGCGCCCGACCTGGTGACGGTCGGCGAGGCCGGGACGGGTGCCGAGGCGGTGGAGCTGGCGCGCGGCGGGTCGCCGGACGTGGTGCTCATGGACGTGCGGATGCCGGAGATGGACGGCATCGAGGCGACCCGCCGCATCTGCGGCCCGGCGGGCGTCCCGGGGGTGCGGGTGCTCATGCTCACCACGTTCGACCTGGACGAGTACGTCTACGCGGCGCTGCGGGCCGGGGCCAGCGGTTTCCTGCTCAAGGACACCCCGCCGGGCGACCTGCTGGCCGCGATCCGGGTGGTCGCCTCCGGTGAGGCGCTGCTCGCGCCTACGGTGACGCGCCGGCTCATCGCCGAGTTCTCCCGGCGTCCCGAACCGGCACGCCCGGTGGCCCGCGAGCTCGACGGGATCACCGGGCGGGAGCTCGACGTGCTCGCGCTCATCGCCAGGGGACTGTCCAACACGGAGATCGCCGATCATCTGACCCTGAGCCCGGCGACCGTGAAGACGCACGTGGGCCGCCTGCTCGGCAAGCTCGGCGCGCGCGACCGGGCCCAGCTCGTCATCGTCGCCTACGAGACGGGCCTGGTCACGGCGGCGGGCCCGTCTCGCCTGAACGGACCTCGCGGCGCCTGATCCGCCTGAGGGGGTTCGGCCCCTCTGAAGCGGTGGCCCCCTCCCGGGCACCGGACCGGCCGGGGCCGCACGGCGTCCCCCGGCCCCCGCTCCCCCGCCTCTCCCGTCGTACCGAGGTGGCGCGACGGAGAGGCCGGGGGCGGCGAGGGCCCGGCCGGGACGGTTACCGGGACTCGCCGGTCCCGGTCGCGCGTTCCAGGACCTCCAGGACGGTCCCGGCGAGCAGCGCGAGCTTGTAAGGGTTGCGGGCCGCCGGGGCGCACCGGGCGGTGGCCAGCCCGGCCGCCCGCTCCAGGGGCTCGCCCGCCAGCAGCGCCTCCTCGACCTCGGGCAGGCGGACGGGGACGCGGGCGACGCCCCCCGCGGCCACCCTGGCGAAGGTGATCCTCCCGTCGTCGACGACGAGCCGTGCCACCGCCTCCACCAGCGGCCACTCGGCCTCCGACCTGCCGATCGCCCGGTGGTAGGCGGCCCGCTCCCCCGGCGCGGGCGGCGGCAGGACGACGGAGAGAAGGATCTCCCCCGGGGACAGCAGGTGGTCGCGGGACGGGTCCGAGCCGTCCCCGTACAGGTCGGCGATCGGGAACGCGTCCCTGTCGTGCGTCTCGGCGGAGGCGTCGCAGGCGAGCAGGGCCACCGCCAGCGACGACGGGTGCGGCGCGACGCACGGGCCGGTGTCGAGGATCGCGGCGTTCGGGGCGAGCCCGGCGCGGGCCGGGCAGTGGTCGCCGCCGTCCTGGTGGCAGGAGAAGGCCGGGTTGCGGAAGTACGCGCAGCGGTTGCGCTGCAGCAGGTTGCCCCCGACGGTGGCCACCTCCCGGATCTGGGGGGTGGCCAGGCCCGCCGCCGTCAGCGTCAGGCAGGGGTGGGCGGCGGCGAGGCGCGCGTCGCGGGTCAGCCGGGCGACCGTGGTCAGCGCGCCGATCCTGACGGAGCCGTCCGGCTGCCAGGTGACACCGGACATGTCGGGCAGGCCGCGCAGGTCCACGTGCGGCCCCGCCGCGCGGCGGCCCATCAGGTCGGTGCCTCCGGCGCGGAACTCGCCCCCGCGCCGCACGGCCTCGCCGAGGTCGGTGAGTACGGTCATCGAACACCTTCCAGTGTGAGAATCCAGGGGCCGCGCTCGGGGAGGGCCCAAAAACCCGAGAAGCCCGGTAAGCCCGGGAAAGCCGGAGAGCCCTGAATGGCCGGAGAAGCCAAGGAGCCCGAGGAGCCCGGGAAGTCCGGGAAGTCCGGAGAAACCGGAGAGCCCGGGGAATCCGGAGAACCCGAGGAGTCCGGAGAATCCGGGAAAGTCGCAAGAACCGGGAGAACCAAGGAGAAGACCGCCTGCCGGTTCCCCTCGCGAAGCCCCGGAGACACCCCCGCCGAGCCCCCTCTCCCAACAGCCCGTTCCGGCCACGGCCGCGGAGAGGGGATCAACGGGAGAGCCCCTCGAGGAGCCGGTCGGGGCGGATGGGCAGGTCGTGGGGGCGCCAGCCGGTGGCGTTGAAGACGGCGTTGCCCACCGAGGCGGCCACGCCGACCGTGGAGATCTCGCCGACCCCGACGCCGTGGCCGTTGACGTGGTCCCACCCGTCGCGGTGGAAGTGCACGGTGATCTCCGGGGTGTCGCCGATGCCGGGGACGCGGTAGTCGTCGAGGTTGGCGGTGAGCACGGTTCCCGTCACCGGGTCGACCAGGCGCTCCTCGTACAGGGCGTAGCCGATGCCCTGCACGACGCCGCCCTCGCACTGGCTGCGCGCCAGCCGCTCGGCGTAGATGTGGCCCACCGCGATCCCGGCCCACACCCGCAGCGGCCTGACGGCGCCCAGGCGGGTGTCGACCTCCACCTCGGTGACGTGCACGGAACCGCTGAACCCCCGGCCGATCGCCATGCCACCCACCGGGAACGGGGTGACGTAGCCGCGCCGGTCGCGGCGGCGCCCGCCGACCACCTTGGCGCCGTCGGTCACGCCCAGCTTCCGCAGGCGCACCGCGGCGTCGCGCGCGGCCGGACCCACCGAGGCCGTGGTGCGGCTGCCGATCGAGGGCGGCCCGTGCACGGTGCCCGTCCTGCCGACCTCGACGCGGACGCGTTCGGCGGGCAGCCCGAGCTCCTCGCGCACGACGCCGGCGATGACGGTGCGGACGCCGGTCCCGATGTCCTGGGTCGTGGTGCGGGCCACGACCACGTCGCCCTCGACGCGCAGCTCCACCTCCGTGCCGGGGTCGAGCATGTAGGCCCAGTTGGCGGCGGCCACCCCGACGCCCCGGCGGAAGCGGCCCGTCTGGGAGCCGGTACGCGGCCTGGTCGTCCACCCGGGCAGGGCCGCGGCCAGGTCGTAGAGGGCGTGCCGCTTGCGGTTGCCGTCCCAGCGGCGGCGCAGCGCGATCGGGTCCTCGCCCCGGCGGTGGGCGGCCTCGTCCACGGCCTGCTCCAGCGCCCAGAGCATGGGCGGCGCGCCCGGCCCGCGGAACGGGGCGCCGGGCGGCTCGTTGGTGACCACGTCGTAGTCGCGGAGCCGCCGGGGCGCGGTGCCGTACATGAGGCGGGCCATCACCGCGACGGCCGACCCGATGGCCACGCCGCCGCGCCCGTGGACGTCCATGGTGAGGGCGGCGAGGTCGCCCCGGTCGTCGGTGAGCAGTTCGAGGGTCGTACGGGTGCCGGGGCGGTTGCCCGCGTCGGTGAGCTCCTCGGCGCGGCTGAACACCACGCGCACCGGCGCGCCGCAGGCCCGCGCGAGCTCGGCGGCGGCGATCGCCTCGGTGCCGACGCCGGCCTTGGCCCCGAAGCCGCCGCCGACGTGGTCGGCGACGACGTGGACCCGCTCGACGGGCAGGTCCCACCGCTTGGCGGCCTGCTCGGCGGCGAGGCCCACGGTCTGGGTGGACAGGTGCAGGTGCAGGTCGCCCTCCGCGTCCCAGCGGGCGACGCAGGCGTGCGGCTCCAGCGGGGTGTGGACCTGGACGGCGGTGGTGAACGTGCCGGTGACCAGGCGGGGGTCGGCGTCGCGCCTGGCGGCCTCGATCCGCTTGGCGGCGGTGCGCCCGCGCCAGCTCGCCCTGGTGAAGGGGCCGCGCACGTTGCCGTCCCAGCCGCCCGGCAGCTCCAGCCCCTCGCTGGAGCTGGGGACGTGCTTCCTGGAGGCCTCGTCGTAGACGGGCGGGGCGTCCGGCGCGTCGTCGAACGCGGCGGGCATCGGGTCGTAGCCGATCTCCGCGGCCTCCGCGATCGCGAGCGCCTCGCGCCGGGTGGGGGCGGCGACGGCGGCGACGGGCTGGCCCGCGTAGCGGACGGTACGGTCGGGCGGCAGCAGGTCGACCACGTGGGCGGCGCCCACCGTGACCGAGGTGACGCGGGCGTGCGCCCTCGCCGACCGGATGACCACCCCCTCCAGTTGCCCTTCGAGGCGTACGTCGGTGGTGTAGCGGGCGTGGCCGGTGACCTTGTCCATCGCCTCCACCCGGGCGGGGGTCCCCTCGGCGCCGTCGTGCTCTCCCCGGCAGGCGGCGGCGATCGCGGCGTAGATGCCCTCGTACGCGCCGCACCTGCACAGGTGACCGGCGAGGGCGGCGGCGATCCGCTCGCGCGGCGGGGCGACGTCGCCGTGCTCGGCGCGCCAGGCGTCGACGAAGGCGGCGCCCTCGACCGCGAACCCCGGTGTGCAGTAGCCGCACTGCAGGCCGTCGTGGACCGCGAGCGCCCGCTGGACGGGGTGGCCGAGCCCCTCGGCCGTGGTGACCTCGCGATCCTCCAGCGCGGCGGACGGCAGCAGGCAGCTCGCCTGGGGCACCCCGTCCACCATGACCGTGCACGCGCCGCAGACTCCGGTACGGCAGGCGGCCTTGGCGCCGGTGAGGCCGAGTTCGTCGCGCAGGACATCTACGGCGGCATCGTCGGGGCCGGCGTCCACCGTGGCGGGCAGCCCGTTCACCGTGATCTTCATAGCTCTCCGGTTGACGTCGTCAACATCATGTTGACAGTGTCAACCAGGTAGGTTGACGTTGTCAACACGGAAAGCCCGGAAGGTGGTCCCACGGTGGTGGACGACACCAGGACCCGCCTGGTCCAGAGCGCGCTGAGACTGCTGCGCGAGGAGGGCCTCGACGCCGTGACACTGCGCGCCGTCGGCGACCTGGCCGGACTGTCCCGCACGGCCCCTTACCGGCACTTCAGCGACAAGACCGCGCTGCTGGCGGCGCTCGCCGTCCGGGTCATCGCCGACCTCAGCGCGCACGTCGCCGCGGCGATCCTGGAGGGGACGGGCCCGCGCGACCGGCTGCGGGCCTTCTACCTGAGCTACGTCGAGTACGCCACGACGCACCGCGAGGAGTACCGGCTGGTGTTCGCCGCGGAGTTCCTCGCCGGGGACCACCCGGAGCTGGAGACGGCGATCGACCAGGTGACAACCGCGCTCGGCATGCGGGGCCCCTGGGACGGGCCCGCGCCCAAGGCCCGGGTGATGGCCCTGCTCTCGACCGCCCACGGCCTCGCGGAGTTCGCGGTGGCGGGCCAGCTCACGCACAAGGGCATCGGGTACGAGGACATCGTCGACGTCCTCGTCTCCCGCGACGGCGAGCCCTGACGGGCCGCCGCCGCGAGGCCGGCCGGGGTGCGAGCCCCGAGGGACACCGCTGAGAGGCCCGCCGGGGACGGCGAGCCGCGACGGACGCGCCACCGGCGGCTCGGCCGGGGACGGGTCGGCTTGGAGCGGATCAGCCTGGATCGGCTTGGATCGGTTTGGAACGGGTCGGCCGGGGACGAGCCGATCCGATCGGGGACGAGCCGGCTGGGAACGGGTCAGCCGGGGACGGTGTTCCTGGGGTCGCCGGACGGGGGCGCGTCGAGGGTGGGAGCCCCGCCCCCGGGAGGGACCGGCAGGACCCCGCGCTCGGCGGCCTTCGCCACGTTGCGCAGCATCGGCCCGAAGATCAGGCCGTGGAAGGGCGCGACCGCCCACCAGTAGAGGTGCCCGGCCAGGCCCCGGGGGTGGAAGATCGCCCGCTGGCCGTAGACGGTCTCGCCCCGGTACGTGAGCACCCGCATCTCCAGCCAGGCGAGGCCGGGCAGGCGCATCTCCGCGCGCAGCCGCAGCAGGCGTCCGGGCTCGACCTCCTCGACCCGCCAGAAGTCGACCGAGTCGCCCACCCGGAGCCGCTTGGGGTCGCGGCGCCCCCTGCGCAGGCCCACCCCGCCGACCAGCCGGTCGAGAAGGCCGCGCAGGCTCCAGGCCAGCGGCAGGGAGTACCAGCCCGACTCGCCGCCGACGGCCTCGACGACCGCCCACAGCGCCTCCGGCGAGGCGTCGGCCCGGCGGGCCCGCGCGTCGACGTACAGGCTGCCGCCCGCCCAGTCGGGGTCGGTGGGCAGCGGGTCGCTCGGGGCGCCGGCGATGGAGGCCGAGGACCAGCGGGTGAGGACCTTGGCCTCCTTGATGCGCTCCAGGGCGAGTTCGACCGCCCGCCGCAGCCCGACCAGGCCGCCGGGCGGATCCTCGACGTAGCGGGCGATGTCGTGCTCGTCGCAGACGGCCTCGTTGCGCAGCGACTCCACCAGCGGGCGGGCCAGGCCCGCAGGGACCGGGGTGACCAGCCCCACCCAGTGGCTCGACAGGCCGGGGCTGAGCACCGGGACCGGGATGATCAGCCTGCGGGGCAGCCCGGCGACCTCCGCGTACACCCGCATCATGTCGGCGTAGGTGAGCACGTCCGGGCCGCCGATGTCGAAGGAGCGGTTCACCTCCTCCTCGACGGAGGCCCAGGCCACGAGGTAGCGCAGCACGTCGCGGATCGCGATGGGCTGCGTCCTGGTGCTGACCCAGCGCGGCGTCGTCATCACGGGCAGCCGCTCGGTGAGGTAGCGCAGCATCTCGAAGGAGGCGGAGCCGGACCCGATGATGACCGCCGCCCGCAGCACCACCGCGGGCGTCGAGGAGTTCAGGAAGATCTCCCCTACCTCGACCCGGGAGCTCATGTGCGGCGAGAGCTTCCCGCCGGGCGCCGAACCGCCGGAGTGCGAGTGCTTCCCGCCGGACGCGGAGCCGTCCGGGTCCGAGTGCTTCCCGTCCTGGACGGAACCACCGGAGGGCGATCGCTTCCCGTCCGACGCGAAACCGTCGAGGTACGAATGCCTCCCGTCCGGCGCGAGGCCGTCGGGACGCGAGTGCCTCTCGCCCGGCGTACGGCCACCGGAGTGCGAGTGCTTCTCCTCCGGGACGAGTCCGCCGAGGTAGACGACGCGGCGCACCCCCGCGCGCTCGCACGCGGCGGCGAAGGTGGTGGCCGCCTCGCGGTCGGCGGCGGAGAAGTCGCTTCCCCCGCCCATCGTGTGGATCAGGTAGTAGACCACCTCGATGCCCTCGAGGGCTTTGGCGGCCTGTTCGGCGTCGGACGCGTCGGCCTGGGCGACCTCGACCAGGGAGGCCCACGGCTGGTCGCGCAGGCGGCCCGCGGACCTCACCATGCAGCGGACCTCATGACCCGCGTCCAGCAGCTCGGGGACGAGCCGCCCTCCGATGTATCCGGCCGCGCCGGTCACGAGACATTTCACTCACACATCTTCGTACGAGGTCGCCCGGCGGTTGCGTCCGTGCCCGGAAACGCCGCGTTCGTCCCCCGGCTCCGGGCCTCTCCCCCGGTCGCAGGCAGGGCCGACGCTCCAGGGCTCAGAGCCTCCGCCGGTAGCCCTCGCGGATCTCCAGGAGGATCTCGCGGGTGCGCGTGACCGGCTCGGCCTCGATGCACAGCCGCTCCATGACCTCCAGGTAGCTGTCGACGTCGTCGCGCTTCTCCAGGTAGACGGCGCTGGTGAGCTGCTCCATGTAGACGACGTCGGGCAGGTCGGGCTGGGAGAACCTCAGGATGCTGAAGGGCCCGCCGGCCGCGGCGTGGCCGCCGACGTGGAAGGGCACGATCTGGACGGTCACGTTGGGCAGCTCGAGGGCCTCCAGGATGTGGTCGATCTGCTCGCACATCGCCTCGGCCCCGCCGAGCGGGCGGCGCAGCACGGCCTCGTCGAGCACGGCCCACAGGTGGGGCGGCTCCGGGCGGCGCAGCAGCCGCTGGCGTGCCATCCGCAGCTTCACCCTGCGGTCCAGCTCCTCGTGGGAGGCCGAGGGGAAGCCCAGCCGGACGACGGCCCGCGCGTAGCTCTCGCTCTGCAGCAGGCCGGGCACGAACTGCACCTCGTAGTTGCGGATGCCGGCGGCCGACTCCTCCAGGCCCACGTACGTCTCGAACCAGGGGGGCAGCACGTCGTTGTAGTTGTGCCACCAGCCGGTGAGGTTCGCCTTCTCGACGAGGGAGAGCAGCGGCTCGCGCTCGGCGTCGCTGGTCACCCCGTACAGGGTGAGCAGGTCGGCCACGTCCCTGATCCGGAAGCTGACCCTGCCGAGCTCCATGCGACTGATCTTGGAGTGCGAGGCGCGGATGGAGTGCCCCGCCTCCTCCAGCGTGATGCCCCGCTGCTCGCGCAGGCGGCGGAGCTGCGCGCCCAGCACGATCCGCAGCACGGTGGAACTCCCCCGTGGCGCCGCCATGGGGGTTGGACCGACCGGCCGTCCGTCGGCGTTGGGTGTGGTCATCTACAGTCCTTCGGGCGCGGAACGCGAGCCTCTGCGCACTCTTTGTGGCGATCGCGACCCTTCACGGTACTCCGCCTGCCGCGCCCAGACCATAGAGAATTTTATTTTTCAACCACCGCCCTGATCTTCAACTGATCAGGTCGTCGAACTCCCCGCCCTTCACCCCGCGGACGAAGTCGTCGGCCTCGCGGCGGGTGTAGATCAGCGCGGGCCCCTCGGGATCGCGGGAGTTGCGCATCGCGACCCTGCCGTCGGGCAGTTCCGCGAGTTCCACGCAGTTGCCGCTGGGGTTGCTGAAGTGGCTCTTGCGCCAGACGACGCCGTCCATCAGAACGGCCGGCATGCCGTTGTACAGCTGGTTCATCCTCGCCTCTCACCGTTCGGGGAGGGAAACAACATCTCGAGCATAGAGCTTTTTGTGCAGATGCACGTGCATCTGTACTTGCCTATGCACATTACGGAGGGCAAGATGACTAGACGGATCAACCTCGCCATACGATCGCCCCCCTCCGCAAGGTCGCCGATGACTGGTTACCAAAGACACGAAGCCACACCTATCCGAACCGAGATCGGAGGGTGGGAACGGTGGTTGTCGATGCTTGATCACCTACTCCCTCCGAGCGGCCTGCCCCCCTGGGCCGGCGACGCGGGCCACGCCGGCCAGTTGCAGATGGCCGTGCGCAGCCTTCGCTACGACCCCTGCGCGGCACGGACCGCCCGCGAGTTCACCGCCAGGGCCCTGCGCGCCTGGGAGCTGGAGCCGCTGATCGACGACACCGGCGTCGTGGTCTCGGAGCTCGTGACCAACGCCCTGCGCCACGGCACCCGGGGTGTCCTGCACGCCCGCTCCTTCCCCGAGGTCAAGGTGATCCTCTGCCACACCGAGCGCTCGGTGCTGTGCGCGGTCACCGACCCCAGCGACCAGGGACCCTGCCTGCGCGAGCCCGACTACGAGGCGGAGAACGGCCGGGGACTCCTGATGGTCGACGGCGTCAGCGAGACGTGGGGCTGGGCTCCGCTGGAGAAGCGCGGCAAGGCGGTGTGGGCGGCCTTCGCGCTGCCCCCGGCCGGGGAGCGTCATCTGGAGGCCTGCCACTGACGAGACGGGAGAGCCCCGTCGCGGGCCCACGGCCGACGGCACCCGGCCGGAAGCCCGCGGAGGCCGGTGACCGACCGGCACCCGAGAGCTCAACGGAAGCCCGCGGAGACCCGCGACCGACGGCACCCGAGAGCTCAACGGAGGCCTGTCACCGGCGACACCCGGGAGCCCGCCGGAGGCTCGTCATCGGCGACACCCGGGAGCTCAACGAGGCCCGCGACCGGCGGCACCCGGAAACCCGCTCCCGGCGAGGGGGACGCGGGGCGTGGCGCGGAGCAGGGGACGAACGGCCGGGTGCCCACAAAGTGACATGAGCAGAAGGAGACTCTGGCAAGAAATACAGCACCGCGTGGGCGGAAGGTCGATAATGTCCGCTGGAACCGCATGGCTGGACGGAGGACATCATGGCGTCGCCGCAACCTGAGCGCGTCAGGTTCGACCCCACGATCCCGAACGCGGGCCGGATAACCGACTACTTCCTGGGTGGCAAGGACAACTTCGCCACCGACCGCGCCGCCGCGCAGGCGGCACTCTCGATCGCCCCCGAGCTCCCCGCCATGTCGCGGGAGGGGCGCAGGTTCCTCGACCGCGCCGTACGGTTCCTCGTACAGGCCGGAATCCGGCAGTTCGTCGACATCGGCTGCGGCCTGCCGACCCAGGGCAGCGTGCACCAGATCCTGCGCGGCGTCGCGCCCGAGGCGCGGGTCGTCTACGTCGACAACGACCCGATGGTCGTCGTCCACGCCCAGGCCCTCCTGAAGGAGAGCAGCCCGGCCACCGTCATCGAGGCGGACATCCGCGACCCGGAGCGGCTCCTGGCGCATCCCGGTCTCACCGACATGATCGACCTCGACGAGCCCGTGGCGATCCTGCTGTTCTCGGTCCTGACCGACCTCCCCGACGACGTCCAGGCCATGCAGGTCACGGCCGCCCTGCAGAAGGCCGTCGTGCCGGGCAGCTACCTGGCCGTCTCCCACGCGGTCTCGGATCTTTGCCCGGAGAGGACGGCGCGGCTCGCCTCCCTCTTCCAGGACAGCGGGTCGATCACCGGCCCCCGGCGGGCGAACCTGCGGACCAAGGCCGAGGTCGAGCTCTTTCTCGACGGGCTGCGGCCGGTCGATCCGGGCGTCGTCTACGTCCCGGAATGGCGGCCGGAGGGCGCGCCGCCCCACCGGCCGGACTCCATTTGGGTCGTCGGCGGAGTCGCCCGCAAGGAATAGACTTTCTTGAGAAATAAGTACGTTTTTCATGCATCAACTGCGCCTTGACACCTGTTCACACCTCGCGGGGTTCTTTAGTGTCACAGGCAACAGAGGAGTAGACACATGAGCGATGCGTCCCGGCGGCCGGGGGCGGGCCTGGACACCAGCGTGCCCAACATCGCCAGGATGAACAACTACTTCCTGGGCGGCAAGGACAACTTCGCCGCCGACCGCAGGGCGGCCGAGGAGGTGCTCGCCGTCGCGCCCGAGGTCAGGGAGATGACGCACCAGGCCCAGGAGTTCCTGGGCCGGATCACGCGCTATCTCGTCGGGGAGGGCATGACCCAGTTCGTCGTCATCGGCTCCGGGCTGCCCAACCGACGCAACGTCCACCAGGTGGCCCAGGAGATCGCGCCCGGCACGCGCGTGGTCTACGTCTCCAACGACCCGGTGGTGCTCTCCCACGCCCGCGCCACGCTGGCCACCAACGCTCACACCGGCGTCGTCGAGGGTGACGTGATGCACCCCAGCGAGCTGCTCACCGACCCGGAACTGCTGCGCCTGGTCGACCTGGACCTGCCGGTGGCCGTGCTGATCCTGTCGGCCCTGCAGTTCATCCCCGACGAGGACGACCCGCACAAGAGCGTGGCCGTCCTTCGCGACGCGGTGCCGGTCGGCAGCCACTTCGCCATCGGCCACGTCGTCTTCGACACGCGCCCGGAAGAGGCCCGGAGCGCGGTGGTCGAGATCTTCCAGCGGGTCCTCGGCCGCGGCGAGGACGCCTCGCGGCGGAGCGAGGAGGTGCTGCGCTTCTTCGACGGGCTGGACCTGGTCGATCCCGGCCTGGTCTACATACGCCACTGGCACCCCGACAACCCGCTCACCGCGCAGGGCCGCGACAGGGCGTGGACGATGGGCGGGGTGGCCCGCAAGTCGAGGGGCTGACCCGGCTGATCCGGCGGCCCCGGCCGCGCGGGTCCCTCCCGTCCCGCCTCGAAGGCCCCCGCCCTGCCTCGCCTCGCGGATTCCTTCCGACTCGCCTCTTGGCCCCCCGCCTCGCGGGCCCTTCCCTCCGCCTCGCGGCCCACGTCCGGCCTGGTGGACTCCCCCCGCCCGGCCTCGCGGCGCCTCCCGTCTCCGCCCGGCCCGCGACCGGGACCCGCCTAGCCCGCGACCAGGAGGTCGTCGCGCTCGACGGCCTCCAGGGAGAGCGTCTTGTAGCCGACCTCGTCGAACAGCACGGTGATCCGGTCGCTCTCCCGGCTCATCACCATCCCCGGCCCCCAGGCGCTGTGCCGCACCTTGGCGTGCATCGCGAAAGGACCCTCCTCCTTCTTCTTTCCCGTCTTCTTCCCCGTCGCGGTCTCCGGCTCGCCGGGGAGACCGGCGCGGCAGGTGTCACAGGCTCCGCAGCCGTGCTCGCGCGGCTCGCCGAAGTATTCGAGCAGGAAGCGGCGGCGGCAGCCCGTGGTCTCCGCGTACGCGCGCATCATGTCGATCCGGGAGTCGTCGATGCGGCGCCGGGTGTCGTCCAGCTCGACGGCGCGCGCCGTGGCCGCCTCGGGCTCGGGCCCGTCGGGCACCCCGCGCAGGTCGCCCTCCCCGGTGACCTCGATCGCGCTCGCCCGCTCCAGCAGGTTGACCAGCCGGGTGAGCCGGGTGGCGCCGACGCCGAGCAGGGTCCGCAGCTCCCCAGCCGGTACGGTGCCGCCGTGCTCGTGCACCAGCGTGGCGACCCGCAGCAGGAGCTCCTCGTCGGCCCGTCCCCCGGCGAAGAACCTGCGCAGCCCGAGGTCCTCGGAACGGTAGAACAGCACCGCGGCGGCGGGCTCGCCGTCCCGCCCGGCCCGGCCGATCTCCTGGTAGTAGGAGTCCGGCGACTCCGGCGGGGCGGCGTGCAGCACGAACCGCACGTCCGGCTTGTCGATGCCCATGCCGAACGCCGAGGTCGCGACCACGACGTCCAGCTCGTCGTCGCGGAACATCTCGTGGATCCGGTGGCGCTCGGCCGCCTTCATCCCCGCGTGGTACGGCTCGGCCCTGCGACCGGCCTCGCGCAGCGCGGTGGCGTACTCCTCGGCGGCGCGGCGGGTGGCGACGTAGACCAGCCCGAGCCCGGAACGTGACGCCGCGTCCTCCACCAGCGCCCGCCTCAGGTCCTCCTGGGTGACGAAGCGGCGCACCTCCAGGTCGATGTTGGGCCGGTCGAAGCCCCGCACGATCTGGCGGACGTTCTTCAGTCCGAGGGCGGCGATGATCTCCTCGCGCACCGCGGGGGCGGCCGTCGCGGTCAGCGCCACCACCGGCGGGTGCCCCAGCCGTTCGATGACCTGGCCCAGTCTCAGGTAGTCGGGCCGGAAGTCGTGCCCCCACGCCGACACGCAGTGCGCCTCGTCCACGGCGATCAGCGAGGGACGCGCGGCGCGCAGCCGCTCGACCGTCTCCGGCTTGGCGAGCTGCTCGGGCGAGAGGAACACGAACTCGGCCGTGCCCGCGCGTACGGCCTCCAGGGACGCCTCGCCGCCGGACTGGGCGGAGTTGACCGCGACCGCCCCGCCCGCGTCGGCCTCGGCCAGCCCGGCGACCTGGTCGCGCTGGAGGGCGATGAGCGGCGAGACGACGACGGTGGGCCCGTCGAGCAGCAGGGCCGGTACCTGGTAGACGGCCGACTTGCCGCTGCCGGTGGGCATGACCACGAGGGCGTCGCCCCCGCCCAGCAGATGGCGCATGGCGTCGAGCTGGCCGGGTCGCAGATCCCGCCAGCCGAAGACCTTGCGGGCCACCGCCCGCAGCCTCCGCGCCCTCGGCCCGAACCGGTCCTTGATGTTCATGCCCTCCGCCTTCCCGCCGTGTGTCGGCCAGTTACCCGCGGATCGGGGCGCTAGTCGCACGGCGTCCCCTTGATCGCCGGATGGCACGAGACGGGTATGGGCGGGTATGAGCGAGCACTGATGAGTGCGGACGGACGGTGAACGCGGGTGGGTGGAAGACGGGTCGCATGGTGGTGCCCGGCCTGTCCTTGACGCGCCACCCAGAGGCGAGGAACCGGCGGGAAGCGCACCGGCGGTCCGGGGCCGGGCGAGCGGGAGACTCACCGGCGGTCCTGGGAGCTGGAGCGGGCGGGAAGCACGTGGAGGGCCGGGAAATGGGGAGCGCGTGGAGGGCCGGGGAAGGCCGGGAAGGCCGGGAAGGCCGAGAAAGACCGAGGAAGGCCGGGGAAGTCGGAGCGGGTGAGAGGCGTGTGCGGGGCCACGGGTGAGGGGCGCCCGCACGGGCACCCCTCCTCCAGTCGGACCATTCCGGTCGGACCACCCCGCTCAGACCATTGCGATCGGACTACTTCGGTCGGACCACACGGTCGGACCACTGCGATCGGATCGCGTTGGTCAGACCGCTCGGTCGGATCGCTCCGGTCAGACCGCTCGGTCGGATCGCTCTGGTCAAGCCGCTCCGGTCGGGTCGCTCGGTCGGATCACGACCCGGCCGGACCGGATCGTTCCGGTCGGACCATGGCCTGGCCGGTCGAATCACTTCGATCGGATCCGACCCGGCCGGTCGGTCGGGCCACGACGGTCGCGGGACCGTCGTGGCCGTCACGAGCGTCGCGCCGGTGCGGTCACTTCGGCGTGAGCACCGTGTCGATGAGGTAGACGACGGCGTTGGCGGTCTGGATGTTGCCGCAGACGACCTTGGCGCCGTTGACGGTGAAGTCCTCACCGGAGCCCGCGACGGTCAGCGTTCCTCCCTGCATCGTGGTCAGTTCGCCGCTGGTCAGGGACTCCGGAGTCTTCTTCCCCTCGACGACGTGGTAGGTCAGGAGCTTGGTCAGCTGCGCCTTGTCGGCCAGGATCTTGTCGAGCGCGTCCTTCGGGATCTTGGCGAACGCGTCGTTGGTGGGCGCGAACACCGTGATGTCCTTGGCGGAGTTGAGCGTCTCGGTCAGGCCTGCCTGCTCGATCGCCTGGGCGAGCGTGGACAGGGCGGGGTTGGAGGCGGCCGCGGTGGCGACCGGCTGCGAGGCCATCTCGCTGAGGCTGCCCTCGCCGCTGGCGGGCAGGGACGCGCATCCGGGGCCGAACGGCTCCGTCATCGCTCCGGAGGGCTCGGGCGACATGCTGTCCGTGGGCGAGGCGCTGTCCGTCGGCAGAGCCGAGTCCGTCGGGATCGGTGTGGGAGAGAAGACGCGCGCGTCGGCGGCGATCGCCTGCGCGGCGGGGACGGCGGTCAGGGCGAGCACGGTCAGGGCCGATGCCAGAAGAGACTTCTGCTTCACGGTTATCTCCTTGTTTGGGCGGATGAGCCATCCGGGTCCGTCGGCGGGTTCCCGAGCCACTCATGTCCTGCATTGGAGATCAATTCCCTGATATTTGGTGCTAAATGCCCCACTAGAACACTCTTGACCACATATCTCCCGAGAAAGATGGCCATTTTCCATTCGATGGGGCGTTAATTCGGGTGTGCCGGATCCCCGTAGAGTGGGAATCATGAGCCCGAAGATCGCAACCAACGAGGTCGTCTCCCGCGACCGGCTTCTGGATTTCCTCCGCGACCGCCACCGCGCGCTGGTCGTCACGACGCGGCGCGACGGCAGGCCACAGGCGTCCCCGGTGACCTGCGGCGTCGACTCCGAGGGCCGGATCGTGGTGTCCACCTACCCCGAGCGCGCCAAGACCTCCAACGCCCGCCGCGACCCCCGGGTCAGCGTCGTGGTCCTGTCGGACGACTTCGACGGCCCCTGGGTGCAGGTGGACGGCACCGCCGAGGTCCTCGACCTCCCGGAGGCCCTCGAACCGCTGGTCGACTACTACCGGTCGATCTCCGGCGAGCACCCCGACTGGGACGAGTACCGAGCGGCCATGACGAGGCAGGGCAAGTCGCTGCTGCGCGTCACCCCGGAACGCTGGGGTCCCATCGCCACCGGCGGCTTCCCCGCCCGGCTGGCCTGAGAACCACCCGGCCGGTTTGAGAACCGCACGACCGGCCTGAGAACCGTTCGACCGGCCTGAGGAACCCGGCCTGAGGCCCGGCCCGAGGAACCCGGCCTGAGGGACCCCGCTTGAGGAACCCGGCCGGCCTGAGGGACGTTTCCCCGGGTCAGGTGCCCAGGTCGGCCAGGACCGCGTCGGCCGCCCGGCGTCCCGAGACCAGGGCGCCCTGCTGCGAACCGGTGTCGCGGTGGTCCCCGCACACGTAGCGGCCCGGCGCGAGGCGCACCGCGCGCCGCAGCCGGAACGGCGGCACCATCGCGGGCAGCGCCTCCTCGACGGCGTACGTCGCCAGGTGCTCCCAGCCCGAGGTGTCGGTCCCGTAGATCTGCGACAGCCGCGCCCTGACCCGGGGCTCGTCCGCGCCGGAGAGGACTCCCAGCACGGACGTGGAGACCAGCGCGCGGCCCGGCGGGGCGTACTCGGGCGCGGCGTCGCTGATGACCAGGGTGTCGGTGACGTGGCCCTCCGCGTCGACGATCTGCGTGGGATCACCGTCCATGGGGGAACGGGAGACGGCGTGGTAGAAGGTCGTCACCGAGCGCATCGCCGGGATCTCCAGCCCCGGGCAGAGCGTGGCGGCCGTGGCCGGGCCGGTGGCCACCACCACAGCGCGGGCCGGGATCGTCACGCCCCCGGCCGTCTCCACCCCCTCCCCGGTCACGGCGGCGACCGGGGTGCCCAGCGCGAGCGCCCCCGGAGGGAGGCGGGCGGCGAGCTGCCGGGGGATCTCGCCCATGCCGAGCGCGGGCACCCCGACCGTTCCCCGGGCGAATGCGCGCCAGATGAGGTGGAAGAACCGGCTGGAGGTCTCCAGCTCCCGCTCCAGGACGACACCCGACAGGAACGGCCGGATGAGCTTCTCGACCATCCTCGGCGAGACGCCCCAGTGCCGCAGCTCCTCGCGCGTGGTGCGCTCGCGCCCGTCGCGCAACCGGCTCACCGGCAGCAGGAGGTCCCGCGCGGTCAGCGCCGCCAGGGCCGCCTTGTCGGCCGGTGAGCCCACGTCGGCCAGGAGTCCGCTGAGCGCCTGGCCCGGGTGGCGCCAGGGCAGCATGAACCGCTCCCGCCGCCCCCTCTCGAAGGAGATCAGGCCGGACGGGATCGGGCGCAGGTCCAGGGCGGCGACGTCGAGGACCCGCGCGGCCTCCGGGTAGGCGGTGTTGAACACCTGGAAGCCGTGGTCCAGCCGGAAGCCGTCCACGACGTCGGTGCGTACCCGGCCGCCCACCTCGTCCGCCGCCTCGACGACGCGGACCTCCACTCCCGCCGAGCGCAGCCGGAGGGCGCACGCGAGACCGGCGAGCCCCGCACCGACGATGACCACCGTGTCCGGCATGACGCGTCCCCCCGAGTCGACGGCGGCACGGCGTCCGCGAGCCCGTGGGGTCTGCGGATCCGTTGGAACCCCCGGGTGGGGATCCGCCGTCCATGTCTTCGAGCGGGCGGGTGCCGGGGGTTGCGCCCGCCGCTCCGCTTCTCGTACGGGCCTACCCCAGCTTCACGGTGATCTCTCCCCCGAGCCGGAAACCCCCGGTCAGCTCCAGGTCGTCGCCGCTCCAGAACCGGCCGGGGTCGTACCAGTTGGGGCGCCGCCCTCCCGGCAGCAGCCCCATGGCCTCGTACGTGACCGCGACGACCTCGGCGCAGTAGGCGCTCTCCAGGGCGCTCTCCTCCGCGCCCCGCTTGAAGAGCTTGGGCACCCGTCCCTTCATCCAGCGGCCGGCGAGCCTCGCCGTCGACGGGAAGGGCGTGCCGTCCAGCCGCGCGACGGTACGCAGGACGGCGTCCTCCATCTCGCGGGGGGTCTGCGGCTCCAGCTGCCGCAACCAGCCGCGCTGGCCGTATCTGGTCGCCCAGACCGTGACCGCCTCCCGCAGGTCGTGCAGCTGGACGCCGCGCTGGTGGGTCCCCGACCACAGGTCGGGCAGGGAACGGCCCAGCTCCGCGTGCCACATCAGGGGCGGCATGTCGTCGATGACGACCGACATGCCGACGTGGTTGACGGGGCTGTTCGTCATGGTCTGGATGGCTCGATCGGGCACCGTACGACCGCGGAACAGCCACACGTCGCCGGTGCGGGTCAGGTTGACGGCCTCATCGAGGCTGATGCTCTTGCCGGACATTCCGATAGCGTAGGCACATGCGATGGTGGAAGATACTCGGTCTGGCGGGAGTGGCGGGCGTCGCGGCCACGGGGGTCGTGATCGCGCGGGCCGAGCGCCGGCGGCAGGCGTACACCCCGGACGAGATCCGCACCCGCCTCCGCGCCCGCCTGGAGGAGTCCTCGGGAGAGCCCGCGGGAGAGTCCGCCAAGCCGGACCTGAAGATCGTCGGCCCCGCCGACCAGGCACCCTAGCCTTCCCGTCCCTCCCTGACTCAGGCGGCGGGCTCCCCGCGCCCGGGAGGCCGACGCGCTGACGGTTCCGGTCTCACCCCTGCTCTGCCTGGCTCAGACGGCGGGCTCCGGGGCCGCGCGGCCCTCTCCGCCCACCCCGGGGACGGCCAGGTAGAGGTCCGAACGGGGGTGATGGAGCCCGGCGCGCGCCTGGTACACATTGACGATCACCAGTATCACGACCGAGAACGCCCCGTACTGCAGGCCGCCGAGCCCCACGGCGAGGTCGATCGGGAGGGTCAGCGCGACCACCCCCCGGACGGCCGCGTCGACCAGCGCCCCGACGCCCCAGATGACCGTGGAGACCCGCCACACCCGGCGGAAGCGCGGCGAGGCGGCCCACAGGTCGTCCCACGACACGTCCCTGGCGCCGGTCCGGCCCTCCAGCAGCGGCCGGGAGAACTGCAGGGCCAGCGGTCGCGGCCCCCGGGCGGTGGCCAGGAACCAGCCTCCGGCCACGACCATCACCAGGGCGCCTTTGAGGAGCAGGAACCGGGGGCTGCCGCCGACGACCGACAGCCCGGCGCTCACCAGCATGGCGCTCACCATGAAGAGGCCCACCGAGTCGAGGCGGCGCTCCCTGACGAGGGTGGCGACCATTCCGGTGCCGGGCACCAGGGAGCTCACGACCAGGGAGGTGACGTAGCCGACGTCCGCCGCGCGCAGGACGTAGTAGAGCCCGATGGGCAGGACGAGGTCCACGAGCATCAACACGGCCGCGGCCCGGCGCCCCGCCCTCACCCCTGTCCCCGCTACCGCCACCGTCCCCGTTTCCGGCTCCGTGCCCGCTCTCGTCCCCGTCTCCGCTGCCAGCTCCGCTCCCGGTTCCGTCCCCGCTGTCGGCTCCGTGCCTGTGGTCACCCTCGTCCTCGTCCCCGCTGTCGGTTCCGTCCCCGTCCCCGTCCCCGTCCCCGTCCGTGCCTGCCGTGCCGCTCTCATCTCCCGCTCCGCGTGGCCAGGTCGAAGATGGTCACCAGCTCGGCGGCGTAGAGGGTGGTGTCGACGTCGGGGTCGGCCTCCAGCAGGAAGGGCAGCCCGTCCACGGAACGCTGGATGCTCATCGCCATCACCCTCGGCTCGAAGGCGCGGAACTCGCCCTCCCGCTGGCCCCAGCGCAGGATCTCCTCGATGTGGGAGAGGGTCCTCAGGTCGGTGGCCGCGTCGTGGGAACGCTCACCGTCCTCGCCCCGGTAGTTGACGAAGATCTCGTACAGCGCCCTCATCCGGACGCGGTGGGTGGCGATGAACTCGACGTTGCCCGTGATGTAGGCCCTGATCGCCCCGCCGGCCGTGGCCTCCGCCCGCACCCGCTCGGACATGAACTCGCCGATCTCCCGGTAGACCTCGGCGACGACCTGGGCGATCAGCTCGTTCTTGCCCTGGAAGTGGTACGAGATCAGGCGGGTGCTGCTGAGCCCGGCCCGCTCGGCGATGCGCGCGAAGGAGGCCTGCCCGTACCCCAGCTCGGCGATCGTCTCGATCGCCGCCTCGACGATCTGAGCGCGTCGCGCGGTGGCCGCGAGGCTCGGCGGCTTCGTTACTTGCATAGGTAATAAATAACTCAGGCAAGTAACAAGCGCAAGGGGCGGACTGGGAAACGGTCCGCCCCTCGCGGCGTCACATTCTCACCCTCGACCGAAACCGCCGGCCGAAGCCGTCAGCCGAAGCCGTCAGCCTGAGCCCCCAGCCTGAGCCGTCAGTCGAAACGGATCGCGGCCGGGTCCCACCCCTCGGGCAGCGGGGCGGGGATCGGGCAGGTGCTGGCGATCTCCACGAACTCGGCCCGCTCCGCGGACTCCGCGACCGCGATCATCGTGTCGAGGACGTGCAGGCCCAGCTCTCCGGTGGTCCGGTGCGGCCTTCCCTCCCGGATGGCCTGGGCCATGTCGAGCACGCCCAGGCCGCGACCGGCCTCGGTGCCCTTGGTGGGAACCGGCACCCACTCGTCGTCCTCGGCCCGGCGCAGCCGTACCTCGCCGCCGAAGGTGTTGGGGTCGGGCACCTGCATGGTCGCCTCGGTGCCGGTGATCTCGACGAACCCGGTACGCCGCAGCGGCGAGTCGAAGCTGAACACCATCGTGGCGGCCTGTCCCCCGGCGAACTCCAGGAGCGCGGTCGTGTGGGTGGGCACCGCCACCGGGAACCGCGCCCCGGCCTTGGGACCGGAGCCGACGACCCGCTCGTCCCTCGCCCTGCGGCCGACCGCGGTCACCCGGGTCGCCGGGCCGAAGAGGGTCACCAGGGTCGTCAGGTAGTACGGGCCCATGTCGAACAGCGGCCCGGCCCCCGGCTGGAAGAAGAACTCGGGGTTCGGATGCCACGACTCGGGACCCGGCGTCTGGAACAGGACCAGGCCGGTGAGCGGGGTGCCGATGGCCCCCTCGGCGACGAGCCTCGCCGCGGTCTGCAGCCCGGCGCCCAGGAAGGTGTCGGGGGCGCTGCCCAGGAGCACCCCCGCCGCGGCGGCGGCCTCGACGAGCCGCGCGCCCGACTCCCTGTCCACGGTGAACGGCTTCTCGTTGTAGACGTGCCGCCCGGCCAGGACGGCGGCGAGCGCCACCTCGGCGTGCGCGGCGGGGATCGTGAGGTTCACCACCAGCTCGACGTCGTGGTGCGAGATCGCCTCCTCCGGGGAGGTCGCCACCGGCACGCCGTACCGCTCGGCGACCTCCCGGGCGCGGTCCAGGTCGAGGTCCGCGCACGCCACCACCCGCACGCCGGGGAAGGTGGTGAGGTTGCCCAGGTACTGGTGGCTGATGTTCCCGCAGCCGACGATCGCCACCCCGAGCGGGCCGGTCACGGGCTCACCCGCCCGGCGGCGGCGAGACCGGTCAGGTAGGCGTGGCTGTCGGCCAGCGCCTGGAGCATGTCGGTCGCGCAGTGGTCGAGCTCCACGATCCGCACCGCGTCCGGCGCGGTGTTCAGGGCGTCCACGATGGGCACCCGGCCGGAGCCGACCGCGGTCATCGGGCCCTCCTGGGTGGCGGGGCCGTCCTTGACGTGCAGGTGGCTCACCCGCTCGCCGAGGCGGGTCAGCAGTCCCGACGGGTCGACCCCGCCGGTCGCCGCCCAGTAGAGGTCGACCTCCAGCAGGATCGAGGGGTCGAGCAGCTCCGCGAGCACCTCCAGCGCGGGACGGCCGTCCACCCGCTGCTCCAGCTCCCACCAGTGGTTGTGGTACCCGAGCCGCAGCCCGTGGCCGGCCGCCTCGCGGGCCGCCTCGCCGATGTTCCTCGCCGCCAGCTCGACCCCCTCCCTGTCGGCGAACCACTCGGCGGGGGCGGCGGGCACGATGACCGTCTCCGCGCCGACGGCGACGGCCCCGGCCAGCGCGGCCGCGCGCCGCTCGTCCAGGAGCGGGGCGTGCACGCTGCACACCGAGAGCCCGGCCTCCCGCAGGTCGTCGGCGAGACCTTCCGGGTCGAGGTGCACGTCGTACGGCTCGACCGCGCCGTAACCCATGTCGGCGATGCTGCGCAGCACCGCGCGGCGGTCGACGGCCGCCTGTTCGCGTACGGAGTACAGCTGGACGGCGAGTGAGCTCATCGGTTCTCCTTAGCGTGGACACCTCCGCCTGCGGGCGGAGGAGAGACGCGGCCCGCTACCCCGCGACGGGGAGGACCAGGGCCGCGGCGCCGTACAGGCCGGCGTCGCGTTCCAGGGAGGTACGTTCGACCCTCAGGCCGCGCAGGAAGCCGAGGCCGGCCCGTTTGGCGACCGCCTGGCGCAGCGGGACGAGCAGGGTCTCCCCCGCCCCGGAGACGCCGCCCCCGATGACGACGTCGTCGAGGTCGAAGAGCGCGGCCGTGCTGAGGATCGCCACGGCCAGCGCGTCGGCGGCCCGCTGGAAGGCCAGCTGGGCGACGGGGACCCCGTTCGCGGCGTCGGCCGAGAGCGCGCGGGCGTCGGGGTGCGTGCCCGGAGGAGCGCTCCAGCCGTTCGCCAGCGCCCAGCGGACCGTGCTCGGGCCGCTGGAGATCGTCTCCAGGCAGCCGATCGCCCCGCAGGGGCAGAGCTCCCCGTCGCGGTCCACGGAGATGTGCCCGATGTGCCCGGCGTTTCCGGTCGGTCCCACGTACGGCACCCCGTCGAGGACGAGGCCCCCGCCGACGCCGGTGGAGACCACGATGCCCAGCAGGGCCCGGGAGCGCGAGTGCCCGCCCCGCCACCACTCCCCCAGCGCCATGCACTGCGCGTCTCCCGCGAGCGTGACGGGCAGGCCGGGAAGGAGCTCGCTCACCGCGCCGACCAGGGGGAACTCACGCCAGGCGGGGATGTTGACCGGGCTGACCGTACCGGCGACGGCGTCGAGGGGCCCGGCGGAGCCGATGCCGACCCCGGCCAGGTCCCCCACCCCTTCGTCGGTGGTGTCGCGGATGTGCCGGACGAGGGAGGCCAGCGTCGCCTCGGGGTCAGGGCCGACGGGCAGTTCCGCCCTGCGTGCCACGGTCCCGTCCGGCCTAACCAGCGCCGCGGCGAACTTGGTGCCGCCGATGTCGATCGCGAGGGCGGTCATCGTCCGGACTTTCCGGCGTAGCGGGACCCGGAGGGACGGCGGGCGGCCTTTCCGGCGTACCGGGACCCGGAGGGACGGCGGGCGGCCACCGGGGGCATCACGCGGCTGTGCAAGGGGATCCTCCGCTGATCAATGCCACAAAGGGTGCATCCCTCTAGTGACCGGGCAAACAGGCTGAAGGTACGACGTGGATGACAACGTTGTCAACGACCTTCGGGGAGTGCGTGGCCACCTGTTCACCACGAGCCCTTCATGAGTTGTGCAGGCTTATCCGATTTAGGGGCAGATACGGTTAGCTCAGGTGTGATGTGAGGAGACTGCGATGACGCACGAACACGCGGGCCAGCCCGCCAGGCCGTCCGATCTTGTCGACGTGGCCCGCCTGGTGACCTCCTACTACGCCCTGCATCCCGACCCGGGCGAGGTGGGCCAGCGGGTGGCGTTCGGGACGTCCGGGCACCGGGGCTCCTCGCTGAACGTCGCGTTCAACGAGGACCACATCCTCGCGACCAGCCAGGCGATCGTGGAGTACCGGGCGGCGCAGGGGATCGACGGCCCGCTGTTCCTCGGTGCCGACACCCACGCCCTGTCGGAACCGGCCCGGGTGTCGGCGCTGGAGGTCTTCGCGGCCAACGGGGTGATGGTCATGATCGACGACCGGGACGGCTACACCCCGACCCCCGCGGTCTCCCACGCGATCCTCGCCCACAACCGGGGGCGCTCCTCGGGGCGGGCCGACGGCGTGGTGGTGACCCCCTCGCACAACCCGCCGGGCGACGGCGGGTTCAAGTACAACCCGCCGCACGGCGGCCCGGCCGACACCGACGCCACCTCGTGGATCCAGGACCGGGCCAACGCGCTGATCGCCGACGGCCTGAAGGAGGTCAGGCGGGTCCCGTACACCAGGGCGCTCGCCGCCGACACGACCGGCCGGTACGACTTCCTCGGCCGCTACGTGGACGACCTGCCCTCGGTGCTGGACCTCGACGCAGTCCGGGAGGCGGGGGTGAGGATCGGCGCCGACCCGCTGGGCGGGGCGAGCGTCGCGTACTGGGGGGAGATCGCCGAGCGGCACCGGCTGGACCTGACGGTGATCAACCCGCTGACCGACCCGACGTGGCGGTTCATGACGCTGGACTGGGACGGCAAGATCCGGATGGACTGCTCGTCGCCGTACGCGATGGCCTCGCTCATCGCCAACCGCGACGCCTTCGACGTCTCCACGGGCAACGACGCCGACTCCGACCGGCACGGCGTCGTCACGCCCGACGGGGGGCTGATGAACCCCAACCACTACCTCGCCGTGGCGATCTCCTACCTCTACTCCCACCGGCCCGGCTGGCCCGCCGACGCGGGGATCGGCAAGACGCTGGTGAGCAGCGGCATGATCGACCGGGTCGCCGCCGACCTGGGCAGGCGGCTGGTGGAGGTCCCCGTCGGGTTCAAGTGGTTCGTGCCGGGCCTGCTGGACGGCTCGCTGGGCTTCGGCGGCGAGGAGAGCGCCGGGGCGTCGTTCCTGCGGCGCGACGGCTCGGTGTGGACCACCGACAAGGACGGCCTGATCCTCGCGCTGCTCGCCTCGGAGATCATCGCGACCACCGGCCGCTCGCCGAGCGAGCACTACCGCGACCTGGTGTCCAGGTTCGGCGACCCCGCCTACGCCCGCGTCGACGCCCCCGCGACCCGGGAGGAGAAGGCGGTGCTCGCCAAGCTCTCGGCCGAGCAGGTCACCGCCGGCAGCCTCGCCGGTGAGGAGATCACCCAGGTGCTCACCTCGGCCCCCGGCAACGGCGCCGCCATCGGCGGTCTCAAGGTCGCCACCGAGAGCGCCTGGTTCGCCGCCCGTCCCTCCGGCACCGAGGACGTGTACAAGATCTACGCCGAGTCCTTCAAGGGCCCCGAGCACCTGGAGCGGGTGCAGCAGGAGGCGCGCGACCTGGTCTCGGAGTCCCTGGGCTGACGGCCCCGGCGACACGCGACCGGCGGGCGCCACCCGGAGTGGCCGCCGGTCGCGCGGCCGGGATCCCCGGGACGCGGCCTCGGCCGGGCACACGACGCGGCCGGGCTCCCGCGAACCGGTCTCGGACGGACACGAGCCGGACGGCCGGGCTCCCGCGAACCCGCCCCGGACGACGGGGCGGGCGCGGCGCCGGGTGAACGTGCGTACGACGGAACGGGCGCGGCGCCAGGTGAACATGCGGACGACCGAGCGGGCGTGGCGTCAGGTGAACATGCGGACGACCGAGCGGGCGCGGCGTCAGGTGAACATGCGCCAGGCGGCGGGCGTGACCGTCCAGCTGCGCCGGGTGATCCGGCCGGTCAGCTCGCCGTCGGCGTTCACCGGGACGGGACCGCCCTCCACGGTCACCTTCCTGCCGCGAGTGGTGATCACGTCGCGCAGGCCGGAATGGGTCCCCTTGCGCAGCCGCAGGGCGTAGACGAGCCTTTTCAGCGGGCCGGTCGTCAGCGAGACGACGACGTCGGCCATCCCGTCGTCGGGCCTGGCGCGGGGGGCCAGCGGGGTGCCGCCGCCGATGGTGACGCCGTTGCCGATGCCGGCCATGAGCACCGGGCGCCCGTCGCCGAGCGGGTGGCCGTCCACGGTGACGCGCAGCCGCCAGCCGGGGCTCCGCACCCCCGCGAGCAACGCCCCCGCCGCGTAGGCGAGCCGCCCGAGCACCGGCTTGAGCGGCGTGGCCTCCTCGGACGCCTCGGCGCCGATGCCCAGGTGGACCATGTTGACGACGACCCCGCCCTCGTCGTCCACCAGGAGGTCGAGCTGCTGGGGCCGTCCGGCGAGCACGACGCGGGCCGCGACCTGCGGGTCCAGCGGTACGCCCAGGCCGCGGGCGAAGTCGTTGCCGGTGCCCAGCGGGACGAGCCCCACCGTGCGGGCCTCCAACTCGCCGCGCCGGTGCAGGGTGGCGACCACCACGTGCAGCGTGCCGTCACCGCCCAGCACGACCACGTCCCTGCCGGGACAGGCGTCGAGCATCTCGTCCAGGTCCTTCTCCCCGACGGGCGCCTCGATCACGTCGGCGCCGCCGCCGCGCAGCGTTTCCAGGGCGGCGGTCCTGGCCTCGTCGTCGGCGCTTCCCGCGCTCTCGTTGTAGATCGCCAGCAGCTCGGCCATGTCGTTCCTCCACGTGGTCGTCCCTACGGTCCCTGCCCACCGGAATCCCGATCACGCGGGTCCCTGTCCATCCGCCACCAGCGCAGGGACACCCAGAGCCCGGTCCCGACGCCGATCAGCGCGGCCAGGACGTACACCGCGCCGATCGTCGTGTCCGAGGTGTAGCCGTTGCCGGCCACCAGGATCGCCATGAGCAGCGCGGCCAGCAGCCCCACGCCCGCGCCCCCGGCGAGACCGAGCAGGCCCACCTTCAGGGCGCGGGCCAGGCCGCCCGCGGGGCGGGGCACCGGCGTCATGACGGTCAGGAGACGTCCCACGACGAGGGCGGGGTCGTCGTCGACCCCGCCGGCGACGAGCTGGACGGTCACCCCGCCCCGATCGGGCTCGCTCAGGCAGATCCAGTGGCGTTCCTCAAGGAAGACGGTGGCGCCTCCCGCGCCGGGAACGGTCAGCCACAGGAACGGCGTGCCCTCGGGGAACGTCCGCACGCCGTGACGGGCCGTCGGGGCGTGCACGTCGAGCGCCGCGCCGAGAGCGCGCAGCGCCACCTCCTGGCCGGATATCCCCACGGCTGCCTCCCTTTCCTCGTCCCTCGTCCCTTCGTGGCACACGGCGCGGCGGTCGCCTCCCGGCGGCGGGTCGAGGGGCGCCCGGAGGATCGGGGCCGTACGGCGGGATCGCCGGCACCGTACGGCGGATCCCGGGGGCCGGGGCCCGAGGGCCCCGGCGAGCGGTCAGGCGGATCTCACACGGCTCTCACACGGCGGTCCGGCGGAGGGAGCCGGTCCCGGTGAGAAAAGGGGAGCAGATCTCGTCCAGCACGCCGCGCAGCCGGGTCCGGGAGCCCGGGTCGGCGAGCCTGCCGCCGGCGTCGAACTGGTCGGGGGCCGGGGAGACGGCGAGTTCCGCGCCGCACACCACCGCGCCCGCCGCGCCGAGGGCCCTGCGCAGCTGGATCTGCGTCCACATCCCCTCGTGGGCGCGCGGGCAGGCGGTGACCACGCCCACCGGCTTGCCCACCAGGACCGCGCCGCCGCGCGCGGACGAGATCCAGTCGAGCGTGTGTCCCAGCTGTACGGGGAGAGCGCTGTGCGCCGGCGCGGTTATCAGCACACCGTCCGCGGCGGAGAGGCGGTGCCACAGATCGGCGACCGGCTTCGGGAGCTCGCCGTCCTGGGAGGGCGGTACCTGGTCCAGGCCCCGCCAGATCTCGAAGTCCACCGTCGCGGGCAGTTCCCGTGCCGCCGCCTCCAGGAGCCTCCAGACGTACGCCCCCGGGCGAAGGCTTCCCGCGATCCCAACGATCCTCATTCCCGGCCCCATCCCTGTCGCGCTGCCGCGACGTTACGAGTGAGGGAGATCCCGCCATCGGACACGCGGTCGCGGCCGTCAGCGGAGCGGTCTCCCCGACTCACCGACAAAAACCGCTACTCGACGCCACCGTGACGCGGAGAGAGTGGTCCGCTCGCGATACCGGAGAAGCCGCCCCGCACACGAGCCCCGGAACGGCGATCACGCTTACGCAGGTCGGCGCCGCGACGGCGGTGCCGGCGAACCTCACGCTCCATCACACTCGGGGGCCTGCCCTCAGTGAGGGGTGACGAACATGATCAGGCGTATCGTTCGCGAAAAAGCCGGTTATTTCTCCGTCAAGGGCGGCGAGGGAGCTGGAGGAAGCATCCCGTCCCGCGCTAGGGGGGCTCGCGGAGGAAGCGCCCTGTCCCGCGCTAGGGGGGCTCGCGGAGAAAGCGCCCTGTCCCGCGCTAGGCCGTGTCTTCAAAGTGATCTAGGTTCTGCGGGATCATTGGCGGGTGATTCGTCGTCATGAGCTGACCGATCAGGAGTGGAACGCGCTCAA
>NZ_JBEOWK010000036.1:0-70095 GCF_040295985.1 Streptosporangium sp. NPDC002524
CGCCGTCACCGCGACCATGACCAGCAACCGCCGCGTCGAGACCGCACTGCGCAACACGCGCCCGAAAGCCGACCCCGCCGACCAGGCCGACCAGGCCGACCAGGACCCCGCCCAAGAGATCGCTGTGCTAACCACATCCAGGTGACGGCCATCGCTTACAGGTCACAACACCTCCACCCGGGGCTGGGGACACCTTCGAGAGGAGGACGCCGTCAAGAAATCCACGTCACACGACGACCCCTCCTGACACCACCCACAACCGAACGGCCTGGCGATAAGACGAGCCCCGACCTGCCAGTCGAACGCCGTCCAGTAAGCGTGCTCGCCGTTGTCGCCTTCGGGCTCTCCCTGGTAGTACCGGGAGTAGTTCATGAACGACAGATCGCCGTAGCCCTTCTCGACGTCACCGAGGCCCGCAGGTACTTCGACTCCGGCGCCGAGGCCTGGCCCCGGGGTCCGGCTCAGCTCGTGCGCCTGCGCCTGGCCGCCCACCTCGGGCTGCGGGCCACGATCGGCGCGGGATGCAACCCCATGATCGCCGCCATGGCGGCCGCCGCCACCGCCCCCGGCACCATCACCGTCATCGCGCCCGACCCCGAGGCCGTCGCCGCCTTCCTCACCCCGCGGCCGGTGGCCGAACCTGCCCGGCGTGGGCTCGGCGTGGGCTCGGCGTGGGCTCGGCGTGGGCTCGGCGTGGGCTCGGCGTGGGCTCGGCGTGGGCTCGGCGTGGGCTCGGCGTGGGCCCGGCGACGGCCACCACCTTGGCGAGCTACGGCATCCACTCCATCGGCGACCTCCGCCGGGTGCCGCTCCTCACCTTGCAGCGCATCCTCGGCGCGGCCACCGCGCTGACGCTGTCGACGCGCGCCCGCGGCCACGACCCCCGGCCCGTCCATGCCGCGGCCCCGCCCGCGTCGATGGGATGTGCGCACGACTCCCCCCGCGACGAGCTCGATCCCGGCGCGCACCGGCGGGTGTTGCTCGATCTCACCGAAGGGCTCGGCCTGCGGCTGCGCGCGGCCCGGCGGGTCACCGCGCGGCTCGCGCTGAGCCTTACCCACGCCGGCGGCACCAGCACCCGGCGCTCGCGCGCTCTGGACGAGCCCACCGCGCACACCCCTGCCCGTGCCGCCTGTGCGCCTACGACCTGCATGCCCGGCTCGGGCTCCAGCGGGCCCGCGTCCTCGTCATCGCCGTACGCGTCATCGCCGTACGCGCCGAGCATCTTACGCACGACGAGCACGCCGTACGACAACTCGTCCTGGATCCCGGCGACGACAAGCGACGCCGCCTCGAGGACGCCGCGGACCGGGCACGGGCCCGCTTCGGCGCGAACGCCATCTGCCCCGCAACGCCGGCACAACCGCCCTCGCCGTGAGGGAAGCGAGCAGGCCGCCCGTGAGCTCGTTGTCATGCTCCGGGGGTGAGGCTGAGGGAACTTGCTCGCGGGGACATTCCTGTCAGCTGATCGCATTTGACGACGCCCGGATGAGCAGAATGCGATCCCCACAGACGTGGCCGAATGCTGCCAAGAGCCCCCGGCTCTTCTCGCCTGATCTAGCATGACAGTCAATTTCACCCGATCATGAACGGGAGCATGCCTTGGTCTCCTTTCCGATGTACAACCTGGAATTGGCCGGCTGGCGCCGCCAGAGTGTCTGGGGCTGGGACCCCGCCCAGCAGAGTTACTACGCACAACTCACCCCGGACACCTCCGATCGAGAGGCCGACTCGCAAGGTCCCGAGATCTGGGTCAGCCCTCCGAGCTACCCGACGATCCCGGACCCCCCGGCTCTGGCTCGCGAGATCGCCCGAGCGACCGGCGTCCCCCACACCGTCGCACTCCAGGCAATGAACGATTCTCTGGACGATCGGGATCCTCTCCGTCAATTGCTGAACTAATTCGCAGAAGATGCTGCAACCTCGCGTCCTGGCCCCCGCTGTGGGCGGCCGACGAGGTGGATGCCTGCCGCGCCGCAAGGGCGTGAGCGTCTTACAGCTCGTTTCAAAATGAACGGAGGTGTCGGCTGGTGACAGACACGCCGCCCGTGGAAGATCAGCGACGTGTCCTCCCCCTGCGCACGCGCGGGATCACGCCGGCCATCGCCCGCCGCGGCACCTCGCACTGCTCCGGGCTGGGTGCCGTCCGGTGGGTGGTCGAGCGGACCTTCGCCCGGCTGCACCAGTTCAGACGGCTCCGGGTCGCTACGAGCACCGCGCCGGCCTCCGTCAAGGTTTGCTCGACCCGGCGGGCGGCCTCATCTGCCTGCGCCGCCTTCGGACCTCATTTTGAAACGATCGGTTGGTAGCCAGACGGCAGGCTCAGCGCCTCAGCATGAAGTCGCGCAGGATGGTGGCCAGCCGCTCCTCGGCTTCAAGCGCAAGCAGGTGGCCGCATTTGTCGAAGACCTCGTTGCGTTCGACGCCTTCAGAGACCATGCGCATCTGATCGGCGACGAGAGGGCCGAAGAACTCGGTCCCGCTCACCGTCATGATCGGCAGGGTCAGCTTCTTCTGTCCGAGGTCACGGTTGATGCGGGCGTTCTCGAGCCCGGCGCGGTAGCTCTCCAGGCACCCGCGCAGGCCACCGGGCACCTTGAGGCGGCCGATCCACTCGGAGATCGCCTCTTCGGAGACGGCTTGGGGGTTGTAGGTCTCGGCGTCGATGAAGTACTCCCAGAACTCCCGCTCACGCCCGGTGATCAGCATCTCCGGGATGTGCGGCATCCAGAAGAACGGGATGTGCCACAGCCAGATCCCTTGGTGCCGGTACTGGGCCGAGAGGTGGTCCGGCGTGAAGTTCGACCATTCCTCCAGGCCCTGCCCCGACAGCAGCATCTCGCCGAACGACAGCGTCTTGACCCGCTCGGGCCGCGTGGCGGCGAGGACATAGCCGTATTCTGCTCCCCGGTCCTCGCCGTGGATGTGGAAGTTCGCGTGACCGAGCCGGTCCATGAGTTCGGCCAGGTCGGTGGTGCTGGTGAGGCTGTCGTAGCCGGCCTCGGCCGGGGGCTTGTCGCTGTGGCCGAAACCGCGCAGATCAGGGGCGACGACCGTGAAATGCTCGGTCAGCAGCGGGATCAGCTTGTACCAGTAGAAATGGTTCTTCGGCGTCCCGTGCAGCAGGAGCAGTGGTTCGCCCTGCCCGGCGGTCACGTAGTGCATGCGGATGCCGTTGACGTGCGCCCGGCCGTGCGTGACCGGGTCTCCCCGATGGTCGTAGATCTCAGCCATCGATCGCTCCTTGTGCGAATGGTCCAGGTCATCGCCTACATGGCCAGGGCATCGGCAGGCCGGTTGATGCGCTGCGCCGTTAGGACGGCGCACGCCGGAATCGGCTCGGCCACCCGTTCACCTCGGTCACTCTGTGTGAGCAAGGTGCTCCGAATCATACGATTGTGGTCGTGGAAGGGGAGCTGAGACCCGCCGAGATGGGCTCTCCTGGAGCAGACGCACCTGGGCCGAGAACGCGTTCACGGCTCCGCGGCCGACAGCTTTCACGAGGGGACACCGATGCCCCCGGGAACGCCGGGGGCATCGGGCGTAGATGACGAACCAGACGTGAAGGTGCCGGTCAGCCACTCCCCGCCGGCCGGGCCGAAGATCAAGGTGTTGCAGGTCGCCGGATCCTGGGGGAACGCAGGGGCGATCAGCCAGGGTGGTGGCGATGTTCACGATGTTCACGATGTTCACAATGTGCCGCCACCCTGCTTGAGCATCGGCTCGATCACACGCTGGGTGAGATGGAAGAAGCCACCGTGGGAACAGCTGACAGGGCGGCACGAGCAGCGGTGGAGGCCGCCGCGAACGCGATCGTGTGGCCGGCAGAGCGTGGTATCCACCCGATCCCGACGACGAGCGGGATCCGCGCACGATTTCGCCGGCCCGGGCTCGGGACCGGGCTCACCGGGAACGGCTTCGGCGCATCCGAACTGATCGCCGAGCCCGCCGGTTGGATCCCATCGGCCGGCGTGCTCACCTTGGCCGGTCGGTCTACCCGCCGATAAGTCTCGCTTGAGTCTCGCTGCCGGTCGGCGTCCTCGTCGGCGGGCCTTCCCGTGGGTCGGCGTCCACCGATGGCGAACCGCCGGACGCAGGAGAGTCAGGCGAGCTTGTCCAACCGGGCGATGTCGTCCTCGGTCAGTCGCAGGCCGGCCGCGGCGACGTTCTCCTCCAGGTGGGCGACGGAGGAGGTCCCGGGGATGGCGAAGGTGACCGGCGAGCGGGCCAGCAGCCAGGCGAGTATCACCTGGGCGCGGCTCGCGCCGTGACGCCCGGCGACGTCGTCCAGCGTCAGCTCCTGCTCCCGGGTGGGAGCCATGCCAGGGGGAGCCTGTGACGTGTCCAGGCCGGGCCTGAGCATCCCCGCGGAGAGGGGGAAGTACGGGACGAAGGCGATCCCGTGCTCCTCGCAGGCGGCGAGGACGTCGGAGCTGCCCCGGTCGAGGAGGTGGAAGCGGTTCTGCACCGCGGCCACGGGGGCCAGCTCGCGGGCCTGGGCCAGCTGGGCGGTGGTGGCCCCGCTGAGCCCGAGGTGCCGGATGAGACCGCGTCCTCGCAGCTCGACGAGCGTGGCGAAGGATTCGGCGAAGGGGGTCTCGTCGGGGAAGAGCAGGCCGTCGCCGCCGACCCGCAGGTAGACCAGGTCGAGGCGGGCCCTGCCGAGCCGGGAGAGGTTCTCCTCGACCTGGTCGCGCAGTTCGGCCGGTGTGGCGGCGGGGTTCCAGCCGCGCCATTCGTCGCGGACCACCCCGACCTTGGTGGCGATCACCAGGTTGTCGGGATAGGGGTGAAGGGCCTCGCGGATGAGGTCGTTGGCCACGTGCGGGCCGTAGAAGTCGCTGGTGTCGATATGGGTGACACCGAGTTCGACCGCCCGGCGCAGGACGGCGCGGGCCGTCGCGGGGTCCTCGGGCGGTCCCCAGGCACCGGCTCCCGGCAGCTGCATGGCTCCGAAGCCGAGACGGCCGACGGCGGGTCCGTCGCCGAGCGGGAGGAGGCCGCCGGGAGCGGCGTGGTCGCTGATCATGTGTGATCTCCCTTTACGGGGTCCGGTGCGCGGGTGGCGAGCCGGACGCGGACGGAGGCGACGGTGATGCCGGGAGGATGCCGTTCGAGCTTGCCGCGGTTGGCCAGGTCATGAACGCCCTGGCGGGTGATGCCGAGCATGCCCGCGGCCACGGACACGGAGACGGCGACGGCGCTGGGATGCCCCGCCCGCCGGAGCACGGCCTGGCCGAAGGGAGTGCCCCACCACGCGGCCGGTGGGTCGAACGGGGCGTCGCCGGGATACAGGGCGCTCACCAGGCGGATCGCGGTGTGCGTCGCGGCCTGGTCGTCCTGGCCCAGCAGCGTCTCGGCCCAGGCGCGGGACTGCGCCGTCAGCCGGTCTCGCATCAGGTCCGCGGTGCCGAAGAGGATGTCGAGCGGATCGAGCAGCCGGCTGCCGACGACCCTCTCCAGATCGTTCGCGAGCGCGTCGCGCGCCTCCGTCCAGGCGTTCATGTTTCCTCCCCTACTTGACGTCGGACGTCAAGCAGTGGTGATCAGCATCAACTACTTGACGCCGAACGTCAAGTAGTTCTCGCCGAATGACGGGGATCGGGAGTTACCCGGCACGCCGTTCTCGGCGACGCGAGCCGGCCGCTCGAACCGCGGCAACCCCACCTGGGCGACGAGAACAGAATCGCAGCCGAGCCGGCCAACGCGCAGTTGCCGATGCTTCACGCGATCTATCAAGAGTTGCGTCACGGCCACGACCAAGCGGCCGCACAGACGGTGGCGCCGGCTGACCGCATCAGGCCTGTCGGTCGTGGTGGCGATGGAGAAATGCCGTTGATCACGCTGTTGTGTGTGTAAAGGCTGTGTCTGATCACCGATGAAGAGCACCCGCGAGGAGTCGTTTCTACGGGCTCGTGGTGAACGCGCTCTCCGTCGCGGCCAAGGGCCTGCCCCAGCTCACCGCGCCGATCTGGCTGCTGGTGGCGGCCATGATCGCGACCGGGTCGGTGATCGGCGCGGCACTCGCCCAGCGGGTACCCGAAAGGCCGGCCCGGCTGCTGATCGTGCTACTGCTCGCACTGACCGGCGGGCTCACCACACTAGGCGAAGGACTGTGGAGCCTGTGATGGGGCATGACGCGCATCCGAGCGGAAAGTCCCGTTAGCGGAGCAGAGTTGAGCGGCTTGTCGTGACCTTCCGTTCGAATGCGTCTCGCCGAAGGAATGAGCAGGTCAAGTGCCCTGGAAAGGGGCACCGGTCAGGTGTCACGCGGACTGCGGTGCCACTCGGCGAGAGCCGGTTTCGGCGGTCTGCCGCCGAACGGTCCACGAGACCGAATCAGTGCGGTAACCAACACGGAGGCGTTGATCTGGAGTGATGCCGCCGGGTGACCGGACAGAGTTGATGTCCTGCGTGCCCCCCGCTAACGGGACTTTCCGTTCGGATGCTCGTCATGCCCCGATGACACCGATATCGGGTCTATAGAGCCGCGTTGATCTGGCGGGCCATTCGCGCCCAGGCCTCGGCGGTACGGTCGACGAAATCGACCCACCTGCTGTCCATCTCATGCACCAGGGTGAGCACGCACCCCTCGCCGGCCGGCTCGATGTCGATCGTGACCACCGAATGCTCGCCGTCTTCCGGCAGCCAGGTGAACACCAGGCGGCGGGGGCGGTCGATCTGCAGGTAGGTGCCGGTCGGGCCGTCCTGGTCCTCGTCACGGCTGTCGATGAAGGTGAAGGTGCCGCCCACGCGCGCGTCGATCGTCACGCTCGTCAGCTCGGTGCCCGGCGACGACTCGGCGAGGGCGGCCGCCATCCACTGCCCGACGAGCTCAGGATCGAGCCAGGCGTCGAACACCGCCTCCGGCGACGCCGCGAAACGATGGGTGACGCTCGCCGTGATGAGGTCGTCAGTTCGTTTGGTCATGAGCTCCTTGTTCCTTTTCGTCGATGTTCCGGACGCTGAGGAGGGCGTCCATCGCCGCCATGCCGCTGCTCCAGAAGCTCTGGGTCTGCGCGATCCACTCGGCGGCACGGTCGAGCGCTTCGGGGCTCAGCGACAGCAGATGCTCGCGACCCGAGCGACGCCGGATCACGAGGCCGGCCCCCTCGAGCGCCTGCAGGTGTTTCGACACCGAGTTGAGCGAGATCGAGAACGGTTCGGCCAGCGTCGTCACCCGCGCTTCGCCCTCGCCCAGTCGCTGGAGAATCGCGCGTCTGGTCGGATCGGCCAGCGCGAGGAAGACGCGGTTCAACGCGTCCACGTCGGCGTCGGCAGCATTCGAAATGGTCATCTTGGAGTATGAATATGCCGTGCCCAATGTTCATAGTCAAGGGTGAATGACGGTGCGGGCTGGTCGGCCCTCGGGGAGCCGCGGAGCACGCCGTCACCGCCCCCGTCGCAAGCCGCCCCACCTCAGTCATCAACGGCGAGCTCGCCGCCCCGCCGAGCGGGGCGGGTATGTGGCGGCCGAGCGCTGGACGCGCCTTCCTGGCCCGGGCCGCTACCTCTGGTGGGTGGCGTTACCCACCTCGGCGTAGCATCTGGCCGGCTTGAGCGCGCCGATGACGCGCGGTCGGCGCGGTCGGCGCGGTCGGCGCGGTCGGCCGTCACGCTCACGCGGCGGCCGCCGGACGAGGGGCTCGGGTGGCGGCCGCGTCGCGCCGCATCCGCAAGAGAGCGCGGGCGGCCCGGTGGTCGGCGCGGCCGCGGTGGTCACGCGGGTGAGCCTTCGAGGAGGCTGAGTGCAGAAATTAGCGGTAGAGAGTACGAAGAAGGGTTCAGTTCGTGAGGCGGCTCCCTCCGGTTCGCAGACTCACCTGCGGCACCCCCGTCTCCGGGTAGGGCCTCACCTCGGCGGGCAGGGTTGGGGGCAGCACGTCGGCGGCCGTGGACTCCGGGCTGAGCAGCCGTACCGGCCGCACGATCGACATCTCCCGCAACAGCGGCTCGTACGGCTCCGACAGCGTCAGCCGGACGGTGCCGGAGCCCGAGGGTGTCCACGGCGGAGATGACCTGCGGGGCGTGGAAGAAGGTGAACCTCTTGTCGCCCACCCACCGGTCGAAGTTCCACTTGCGGCGGCGTCGAGCGGTGTCCCGTCGGTGAAGCGGACACCGTATCGACGCCTCACACGGTCTCCACGCCCTGTCTCCGGCGACAACCTGTACCGCCACGGTGACACCGGCCGTCGGGCCGGAACGGGAACCTCCCCGCCACGACGGTGGAGCGAAGACCGGCCGAGCCCGGCCCGCGCCTCGGCCGGGGCCGGTTTCGCACGCACGGCCGGGCGCCCGCCGGATGAACCGCCGGGCCACCTCCCGCGTATCTCCGGGCATGAGGTGGGCGCCCCCGGCCGCGACGGCCGACGACATGATCCACGATCCCGGTCTTCTCGGCGGACCACCCGCCTGACAAGATGTCGCTTGTGACCCCTACGGCGTCGGTGCTGCGCGTGCCGCGAGCCGTCGTCTTCGCGACGATGTGCCTCGCGGTCTCCGCGGGCGGCCACGCCCTGGCCGGAGGCGGCCTGATCCCGCCACAGCTGGCCGTTCTCGGCGCGCTGATCGCCTTCTGCGTGGCGTACGCGCTGAACGGGCGCGAGCGCGGGGTGGAGGTCGTGCTCGGCGCGACCACCGGGGCGCAGATCCTGCTGCACGAGCTGTTCGGCCGTGCCGCGCCCGCGTCGCACGCGATGTCGTCGGCCGAGCACGGCCATTCCGGGCTGGGCATGACGGTGGTTCACCTGGTGGTGGCGCTGGGCACCGGCTGGTGGCTGCATCGCGGGGAGAGCGCCCTGTGGCTGATGATCCGCCTGTACGGCGGGCCAAGGCCGCTGATCCGGTTGCTGTTCGCCGTCCCCGCCGAGATGGCGGCGCCGGTGTGGCGGGCCGTCGCGTCCACCGGCATCCGGCCGTACGGCGGCTGGGAGATCTCACCGGTGCTGCGGCGGCGCGGCCCGCCCGTGCCGCGACACGCCGGCTGAAGGACCTGGAGGAAAGGTCCGGTGGGCGGCGTGCCCCCGTGACCACGACGCCCTTCTCCTGCTTCTGCGCTGGAGGCGTCCCTTCCGTTCTCGCCGGTCCGCGCTGAGGGCACGGCGAAAGGTCCTTTCTGGAGCCCGCGATGGCGTCCCTGCCACGACTTGTCCGCACAACCGTTGTCACCGCGCTGTGCTGCGCCCTGTTCGTCCTGCTCGGCGCACCCGCCGCGCTCGCCCACGACCGTCTCAAGAGCAGCTCCCCGGCCAAGAACGCCAAGGTCTCCGCCGTCGAGCGGATCACATTGAAGTTCAGCTCCCGGATGCGCTTCCCCGTGGTCGCGCTGCGCACGGCGGACGACACGGTCATCGACATCGGCAAGGCCAGGGCGAGCGGTGACACGGTCACCTCCGACGTTCCCGAGCCGCCGACGCCGGGCAGGTACGTGATCGCCTGGCGGGTGGTCTCCTCCGACGGCCACCCGATCGAGGGAGAGATCCCCTTCACCGTGACCGCCCCGGCGACCCCGTCCGCCACCCCGTCCGCCACCCCGTCCGCGGCTCTCACCCCGACGTCGGAGCCCGAGGCCTCCGCCGTTCCGTCGCCGGCCGCGCGACCCGCCTCGCCCGCCCCCGTCTCGCCCGCCCCCGCCGTGGCCGGCGGCCCTGTCTCGGCGGCCGACGACCAGGAGACCTCCCGGGGCCTGCCGGGCTGGACCTGGATCGCGCTCCTCGCGCTCGTGGTGATCGGCGCGGGCATCTGGTCGTCGGCCTCCCGCCGGCGCCGTCCCGGCGGCGCGGAGTGATCCGCCGCCCATGCCCGCGCACCTGACGTTACGCCTGGCCCGCGCCGCGGCCTTCGCCGTGGTGTGCCTGGGGCTGGGCGTGCTCGCCCACATCTCCGGCGGCGGCTTCGTCTCCGCGCCGTCGGCGGCGTGCGCCCTGGCGCTGGCGTTCCTGGTGGCGCTGCCCGCGACCGGCGGCGAGCGCGGCCTGGCGGTGATCTGGCCGTTGCTTGCGGGTACGCAGGTGGCGCTGCATCTGCTCTTTTCCACGGTCCACCTCATCACGCCGCTGGCCGAGGCCGCCGGCCACGCGCACTCGGGCTCCGGGCTGGTCCCCGGCCTGGGCATGGTGGTGGCGCACGGCTGGGCCGGAGCGCTGGCCGCGCTGTGGCTGGCGCGCGGCGAGGCCGCGCTCTGGGCGATGTTGCGCCGCCTCGCCGTCCGGCTGCTGCGGCTGCTGAGGGTCCGGTGCGGCCAGACGGCCGCCCCCGCCGGCCCGTGGTTCACGAGTTCTCCCGCCCCGCCCCTGTTGCGGTCGGCGTTACTGCGGTACGCGCTCAGCGGGCGGGCCCCGCCGCCCGTGCGCGGCTGAGCCGCTCCCTCATCACGGGCTGACCTCTGCAGGCGGTCCCGTCTCCTCACGATGCCCTCCCGGGCGGACCTGTGTCCGCCCGGCTGCCGCCGTGCCCCTACCCCCCACCCGGAGTACGCCCATGCCCGTCCCCCTTTCCGACTCCCCGCCGAGCGCCGGCCTGCGGCTGTCCGCCGTGAGCTGCCGGCACGGCAGGCTCCTGGCGGTGGACGCCGTCGACCTGGACCTCGCCCCGGGTGAGCATCTGGCCATCACCGGCACCAACGGCTCGGGCAAGAGCACGCTGCTGCGCGCGCTGCTGGGGCTGCACCGCGAGGTCTCCGGTGTGATCGAGGTCTCGGGGCGGCGGGCGCGTACTCCTGCCGACTGGGCCCGCCGCCGCGCCGAGGTCGCCTGGATCCCGCAGCGCCAGGCGGCCGGGCGCTTCCCGCTGCTGGTCCGCGAGCTGCTGGCCAGCGGCGGGCACGCCGAACGGGCGTTCGCCGCCGCCGAGGACCTGGGGGTGGGCGCCCTGCTGGAACGCCCGCTGGCCACGTTGTCGGGCGGCCAGTTGCAGCGCGCCTACCTGGCGCGGGCGCTGGGGCAGGTCGCGGCCGGGGCGGGGCTGGTGCTGGCCGACGAGCCGACCGCCGCCCTGGACTTCGCCGGTCAGGAGCAGGTCGCCGGCGTGCTGGCCGGCCTGGCGGTGAGCGTGGTGGTGGTCACCCACGACCGGGTGGTCGCCCAGGCGTGCGGGCGGGTGGCCGAGATGGCCGCCGGGCGGCTGCGGGAGGTCCGGTGACCTCGATCTGGACGCTGCTGGAGATCCCCTCGGTCCGGCTCGCCCTGCTGGCGCTGCTGCTCGGCTCGGTGGCGCTGCCGATCGTCGGGGTGTTCATCGTGGGGCTGGACATCATGCCGGTGCGTTTCGCGATGATGCACGTCGCGCTGCTGGGCATCGCGATCGGCCTGCTGACCGGCCTGGACCCGCTGCTGTGCGCGCTGGTGCTGTGCGGGCTGACCGGCGGCGCGCTCACCCCGCTGGCCCGCAGCGGCGCGGGACTGTCCGGGGCGATGGGCCTGCTGATGACGCTGGCCATCGCGGCGGCACTGCTGGTGCTGTCGATCTCCGGGGTGAACGCCAACGGGGCGTTCGAGCTGCTGTGGGGGTCGATCCTGGCGACCCGCCCCGGGGACGTGGCCGCGCTCGCCGTCCTGGCCGCGCTCGTCCCGGCGCTGTACGGGCTGCGCCGCAAGGACCTGGCCCTGCTGCTGCACGACCGGGAACTGGCCGTCTGCTCGGGGGTGGCCGCAGAGCGGCTCACGCTGATCCTGCTGGTGGTGATCGCGGTGGCGATCGCCTCGGCCATCCGGCTGACCGGGGCGTTGCTGGTCGACGCGCTCACCCTGCTGCCCGCCCTGGCCGCGCGCCGGGTCGGCCGCTCCCTGTCGGCCATGGTCGGCTGGTCGGTCGCCTTCGGGCTGGCCTTCAACCTGGGCGGCTTCCTGCTCGCCCTGCTTCTGGACTTCCCGCCCGGCCCGGTGCTGGTGCTGGTCGGCGGGCTGTGCACCGTCCTCCTCTACTCGATCCCGGAAAGGATCCTCACGAAATGATCATCTTGCGCCGATTCCGTCTCGCCGCCCTGGCGGCCGTCACCGCGCTGATCGTGGCCGGCTGCGGGAGCACCCAGGAGGCCTCCCCCGCCGCCTCCCCCTCGGAAGGCGGCCTGAAGGTGGTCGCCGCCTCCACCTGGGAGGCGGGGTTCGCCAAGGCCGCGGGTGCGACCGACATCACGGTGATCGTCCCGCCCGGCGTGCACCACGCCGCCGACTACGACCCCAAGCCCTCCGACCTGGCCAAGGTCGCCCAGGCCGACGTGGTGCTGTACGCGGCCTTCGAGGGCTTCGCCGGCAAGCTGAAGGAGGCCGCCGGGTCCGAGGCCAAGCTGATCGAGGTCTCCCTGGACAACGCCCCCGACAAGGTCAAGGCCGAGGTACGGCGCCTGGGCGGTGAGTTCGGCACCGCCCAGGCCGCCGAGGCGTGGACCGCGACCTTCGACACCGAGTACACCGCGCTGAAGGAGAAGGTCACCGCCGCCACCGAGGGCACCGCGCCGGTGATCGTCTCGCAGGCGTTCGTGACCTGGGCCGCCGACCTGGCCGGCGCCCGGCCCGCCGGGGTGTTCGGCCCGCAGCCGCCCACCGCCGGCCAGATCTCCGAGCTGGCCGCCACCAAACCCCGGCTGGTGCTCGACAACTCCGCCATGCCCGGCGGCGACGCCCTGTCCGGCGTGCAGGCCGAGCGCGTGGTCATCAACAACTTCCCCGACCGGGGGCTGGACCTGCTCGCCGTGTACCGGGCAGGCGCCGACGCGCTGACCGCGGCCCTGGGCTGACCCCTCGTGGGGCGGTTCCGCGCGAGGCGCCCCACCCCCGTTTTCCGGAAAGGAGGAACGTGGACGCTCCCGTGCTCATCGTCGGCGCAGGACCGGTCGGCCTGTGCGCGTCCATCGCACTGTCCAGGTTCGGCATGCCCTCACTCACGTCGCCCGGCGCTGTCCTCGGTTGCCGGACCGTCCCCGCCAAGCCGTCGCCCAGGCGCCGGCCACGGTGCTCAGCAGGTGAAGGGGTCGATCACTTCGGTGAGGATCGCCAGGCCCACGGCCAGGAAGAAGTCGCCCCACACCAGCTCGTGGTGGGTGGCCACGCCGTGCTCGATGTCGTAGCACCCGTCCAGGAGGCGGCCGTCGCGCAGGTGCGCCGTGACCAGCTCGCGCAGCACGGCGACGGCCCGCTCCCGCAACCGGCCCGCCTCCCGCGGGCAGGTGACGGAGGATCGCGCGGCCAGTTTGAGAGCGGCCACGGCCTCGATCGCGGCGGCCGAGGTGTCGGGCGGCCCGCCGGGACGTGCCGGGGGAACGGCGGGCGAGGCCGCCGCGAAGCGGGCGGCCACCCGGGGATGGGCCAGCAGCTCGCGTTGCTGCGCCTCGTCGCCGGTGTCGGCGACCGCCAGGGACAGCCAGGCCGTCGTACGGCTCCAGCCGGGCGCCGGATCGGGGTGGGGAGCCCAGGTGCCGTCCGGCAGCGCCCGCCAGGCCGGGCGCGGCTCCCGTTCCCCAAGTGTCAGCCCGAGCTGCAGTCCGAGCTGGTCGCCGGCGGCGGTGATTCCACCGGGTCCTCGCAGGCGCAGGAGTCGCAGGAGGCCGGGCAGCCCGTCGACCCGGGCCACCTCACGAGGTCCGCCGAACGCCCTCCCCCAGGGCACCAGCCCGAGCCGGGGATCGCAGGCGTTCAGGCAGGCCTGGGCGGCGCGGTCGCGGAGCACCGCCGCCGCGGCGTCTCCGCCCGCCACGCCGAAAGCGGTGCCGTACCAGAGGATCAGGCCCCGGGTCGCGGTGTCGGCCTCGACCCAGGGGGCGAGCAGCGCGGTGCGGCCGGTGGCGGCGGCCCGGTCGGCGCGTTCCCCGCTCGTGATCGCTCGCAGCCAGAGCAGTCCCGCCCAGAAACCACCGGTCCATGACCCGCGGGCGGTGGTCGTCCAGCGGCCGGAGCCGGGATCGGCGTGCAGCGGCCACCGCCCGCCCACTTCGGCTTCGGTGTCCCCCGCCCGGACGAGGAGCTCCGCCAGTGCCCTGCCCGCCCACCTCATCGCGGTGCTCCGGCCCGCGACCGCAACGGCGCCGCGACGGCGGTGGCGGCAGCGAACTCGGCGGCCACCAGCACCCAGCCCGGCCCGTACCCCCAAAGTTCGACGAGGATCGCGAACAGGGGCGGCCCGGCGGCGAAACCGGCGAAGAAGCCCGCCGAGACAAGCGCGGAGTCGCGACCGGCGCCGCGAGGATCGGCACGCTTGATCACCGCGACCATCGTGACCGCGTTGCCCGCGACGGCGAAGGCGCCGACGGCCGCGGCCCCCACCCAGACCAGAAAGGGGGCCGACGAGGCCGCCGCGAGCAGCAGCGCGGCCCCGCACGCTCCCGCCGCCAAAGGAGCAAGCAGCACCTCGGACCGGCCCAGCCGGCCCGCCCGCCGCGACCAGCCGACCCGGCCTGCCACGCCGGTGACGCCCAGCGCGGCGACCAGCCACGCCGCCACCACCGGTCCCAGTCCCAGCCGCTCGGCCCCGAAGAGCGCGAGGTAGGTGTTCACCGCGGCGATCCCGCACCCCAGCAGGAAGGAGAACAGCGCCAGCCGGCCGACGCGGGCGCGCGGCATGTCCCGGAGTGGCGCCTGTGCGGGGCCGGGGTCGGGTGGCAGGGCGCGAAGGGCCCAGCAGGCGATGAGGGCGGCGAGCGCGGCGGCCGTCCACACCGAGCCGCGCCATCCTGCCCAGGCGGCGAGCGCCGCCAGCGGCAGTCCGGCCGCGAAGGCGCCGAGCTGCACCCCGGACTGCTTCCAGCCGGTGACCGCGCCGCGCCTGGCCGGTCCGACCACCGCCACGATGATCTTGTTGGTGGCGGGGTTGGCCAGAGCCTGCGGCAGCCCGCCCAGTGCCACCGCCGCCAGCAGGACGAACGTGTTCGAGGCGGCGCCGATCAAAGCCAGCGCCACCGCGGCCAGCAGCAGCAGGACGACCAGGCAGCGACGGGCACCCAGCCGGTCCACCCAGCGGCCGGCGGTGAGCGACAGCAGCGCGGCGACCCCGAACCCGGCGGTCGTGGTCAGGCCGATCGCCGTACGGGAGACACCCGCTTCGGCGACCAGGCGCGGGCCGAGAGCGCCGATCAGGAACAGCTGGAGCATCGACACGCCCATGGCCGCGGTGAGCAGGACGGTCACCCGCCGTTCCCCGGCCCTGCCGGGTGTGGGGCCCGCCGGTCGTTCCCGCCGCATCGCGGCCTCCTTCCCCTCGCGGAGTCCTCGTGACGGCCGCGCTCCAGACAGTCGCTCGCGGGCCCGCCGGGGTTCCCGCGGCAGCGGGCGTGATGACGCGGCCCGCGCGGGAGGCTTTCCGGCCGCCTCGCGCTCCGCGACCCCGCGGCCCGCCTCCCGGCGTCCGTGCCCTGTCGGCGCCCCTGTCTCCTCCACCAGCCCGTCAGGGGCCGCCTCTCTTCGAACCGTGTATCCGTTCTGCACCGCTCTGCACTGCGACCCGAGGAACGACCATCATGAGTTCTGTCACGCGCGATCACCGCGCCCCCGACCACGACACCACCGCGTGCTCCGACGAGCAGCTGACGGTCCTCGCACTGGCCGCGCGCGGAGGAGCGCCCGCGGACGTCGAGGCCTTCACCCGCGCGGTCTACACCGATGTCCGCAGGTTCGTCGCCTATCTGGCCGGGAGCCCGTCGGCCGAGGATCTGACCCAGGAGACGTTCGTGCGCGTCCTGCGGAGCCTGCCCCGCTTCGCCGGCCGCTCCTCGGCCAGGACCTGGTTGCTGTCCATCGCCCGGCGGGTTGTCGTCGACCGGTTCCGCTCGGCGTCCTGCCGCCCGAGGATCGCCGATCTCGCCGACTGGCAGGCCGCCGCCGAACGATGTCAGCCCCGCGGGCTACCGGGAGGCGAGGACGGGGTGGTCCTGGCGGACCTGCTGGCCAAGGTGCCACGTGAGCGGCGCGAGGCCTTCGTGCTCACCCAGGTCGTCGGACTGCCCTACGCCGAGGCCGCCTCACTGATCGGCTGCCCCATCGGTACGGTGCGCTCCCGGGTGGCGCGCGCTCGCAGCCAGTTGATCCAATCGCTTGAGGCCGCCGACCGGGCCGCCTGACCGAAGACCCTTCCCGGGCCGGAGCCGCCCCGGTCCGGGAAGATCACACCGATCCGCGCTACCCGCGAAGCAGCAGATCGCGTAACGCGTTCCGGTCGGGCTTGCCCGCCGGGGTCAGCGGCAGTTCCTCCACCACCAGCAGGTGTTCAGGGTGTCTGCCCCGATCGAGTCCCTGCCGAAGCAGGTGGGAGGTGAGGCCGGCGAGGTCGGGAACGTGGCCGGGGCGCGGCACCACACAGGCCGCCAGCCGCTCCCCCATCACCTGGTCGGGCACGCCCAGGCACACCACCTCGCGTATCCCGGGATGGTCGGCCAGCGCGTGCTCCACCTCGGCCAAGCTGATGTTCACACCGCCGCGGATGACGACCTGCTTGAGCCTGCCGACCAGGCGCAGCCGCCCGTCGGCGTCGATCAGCCCCAGGTCACCGGTGCGGACCCAGCCTTCGGCGGTGCGGTAGCGCTGGTTCAGCTCCGGTGCGCCGACGTAGCACATCGGGGTCATCGGGCCCCGTGCGATGATCTCGCCGAACCGCTCTCCGTCCGGCGCGGCGGCGATGCGGATCTCCGCCACCCGAGGATCCGGCAGGCCCACCACCACGCCGGGGCCGGGATCGCTCATCGGGACCGGCCGGAACCCGCTGTGGCAGTTCACCCCGTCGGCGGAGCCGTACAGGTTGATCACTGGGCAGCCGAACGCCTGGCCCGCCTCGGCCGCCGTGGCCGCGTCCAGTTCGGCGCCGCCCAGCACCAGGGCCGTCATGGGTGGCATCGGCCCGGCGTCCGGGTGGTCGAGCATCATGCGGATCATGGTCGGTACGGCCAGCACATGGGTGGGCCGATGCTCCCGGATCGCCGCCAGCGCGGCCCGGGGAGAGAAATGCTCCAGGAGCACCAGGCAGCCGCCGTGCCGGGCCAGGGTGACGGCGGTGCCGTTGCTGCCGAAGGCCGAGGCGAGCGGGACCAGGAACAGGCAGCGCGGCGTGCTCTCGCCGGGGATGAGGGTGGCCATGAAGTTGCCCCGCCCGCCGGCGAGCGCGTTGTGGGAGTAGGCGATCATCTTGGGTTCCGACTCCGACCCCGAAGAGACCAGGATGCGGGCCGCGCCGTCGGGGTCGGGCCTGGCCGGGACGAAGGCGCCGCCGTCGGCCGACAGCACCCGGCTCCAGGCGACGCTGCCCGGCGGAGGCTCCTGCGGACCGGCGGCGATCACCGCCCGCAGGCCCGGCAGGTCGCCGGCGGCGGCCACCAGGTCGCGGGCGTGGGCGGCGCCCCGGTGGTCGACGGCGGCGACGACGGCCCGCGCGCCGGAACGGCCCAGCAGGGAGGTCGCCTCGGCCACCCCCCGCCCCGCGGGGAACGGCAGCGCCACCGCGCCGAGCGCCGCCAGGGCCAGGTCCGCCACGACCGCGTCCCGGCCGTTGGGCAGCTGGACGCCGACGACGTCGCCCGCGCAGACGCCGAGCCCGCGCAGCCCGGCCGCGCCCGCCCGGGCCAGGCGGTCCAGTTCGGCGTAGGTGAGCTCGCCCGCCGCGTCGATCACCGCGATCCGATCCGGGGCGGCCAGGCGACGGGTGCGGAACAAGGCGTACAGGTCGAGGTCCGGGCAGGTACCCTCGGCGGCCCACCGGCGCCTCAAAGTGGCGGGTACCAGGTCGTCCAGGCGCGGCGTCATGCGAACCTCCAGGGAGCGGGTACGGCCAGGGCCCCGTGCTCGTCACGGGTGAGGGCTGAGGCGAAACGCGGGTCGGCGGGCAGCGCCTCCAGGGCGGTCGTCACGGCGGTGGCCCGCAGCCCCCGGCGCCGGAGCGAGGCCAGGGCCTCGGCCGAGGTCATCTCGGCGATCTCGCCGGGGAAGGCCGCGCCCAGCCGTCCGGCGGAGTCGTCGGCGACGCTCACCCAGCCGTCGGCCGTCCGCAGGGGGCGGCGAAACCCCTCCGGGGCGCGGGAGTCCCCGCCGCCGGCGGCCCGGCGCAGGGCGGGCCCGGTGAGCACCTCGGCCGCGCCCAGCAGTGAGGAGTCCACCCGCACTCCGCGGCCGTCGCGCTCGCGCAGCAGGAGTCCGGCGAGCACCGCCTCGGCGCCGAGCAGGCCGCCGAGGACGTCCAGCAGGGTCATCAGCGACGGCGCGGCCACCTCACCGGCGGGCCGTACGGCCTCACCCACGCCGGTGCGGGCCTGGACCATGAAGTCGGTTCCCAGCGGCACGTCGGCCAGCCGCCCGGCCCAGCCGCTGGTGTAGGCGTAGACCAGGGCGGGGTTGACCGCCGACAGGTCGCGGTCGTCCAGGCCCAGGCGCTCGGCCGTGCCCGGTGCCCAGTTGTGCACGAAGACGTCCGCGCCCGCGGCCAGGTCGCGCAGCTCGGCCCGGCCCCCGGCCGACTTGATGTCGATCTCCACCGCGCGTTTGCCCCGGTTGAGCGCGAGCCACCGGGCCGACAGGTCACCGCACATGGGCGGCATGCCGCGCAGCGGATCCCCGCCGGGCGGCTCGATCCGCACCACGTCGGCACCCAGCAGGCCCAGCAGGTGGGCGGTGAGCGGCGCCTGGATCCGCCGCCCGGCCTCCAGGACCGTGAGCCCGGCCAGCGGCCGGACGGTCTCGGCCGCCGCGCCCGGCGAGGGCGGGCCGGAGGCCGGGAGAAGCGGCGACAACCGCCAGGGCGCCGCCGGGCGGGGTTCGGCCAGGCGGCCGGCGAGGGAGCGCAGCGCGCACACCGAGGCTCCGGACTCCTTCGCGGCGTGGCGTACCTCCTCCCAGTTCGCCGCGCCGACCCGTGCGTGCAGTTCTGCGGGGAGCGGGCAGCAGGCCGTGGCGTAGCGGAACTGGAAGGACTTCCACGCCGATCCGGCGAGGCGCTCGGCCACCCCCAGCGCCCGCCAGAAGGTCGTCCACACGGCCGGGTCGAGGGTCTCGACCTCGAAGCACACGCCGTCGGCCGTGGTGAAGGGCGGTCCGCCGGGTGAGAACGGCACCGCCTCCGCCTCCCCTGCGGTGGCGGCGGCCAGGTACTGGCCGACGGCGAGCAGCCCGGCCAGGTCCACCCCGGTCCGCACGGTCTCGACCGCGCGGCCGCGGGCCCGGCCGATCAGAGCGGCCAGGAGTCCCTGGACGGCCAGTACCGAGCACGTGGTCGTCAGGTAGTCGGCGGCCAGGCCGCGCGGTTCGCCGTCGCGGCGGCCGTGCACGTGGGCGACCCCGGTCGCGGCCTGCGCGGTGGCCTCGTCGCTCACCTCCTCCGGCGAGGCGATCTCGGCCCAGACGATCTCGGCGCTGAGCGGGGGTCCGCCCGTATCGCTCAGGGACACGATCCCGGGACCGCCCGACGCGGCCGATCCGGGGCCGGTGGCGCCCAGCAGGGCCAGATGCCGGGCGGCGACGGCGGTGAGGGCGGGTGGCCCCGCCATCCGCAGGCCAAGGCCGTCAAGCGGGTGTGCCGCTGTGACGGTGACGGAGTGTGCCATGGCTCTCCTCTCCCGCGGTGGTGACCGCGAGTCGTGCCCGACGCGAACGGGAACTCCGCGACGCGATCCCGCGACCTGTTCCACAGCAGGAAGTCGGATGAAATTTTCAATCAGTTCCCGACATGTACGGAGTTGGAATGCCACAGCAGCCCGCCGTCACCACCGATACCGGACTGTCCGACGGGGACATCTGGGGCGCGCCCACCTGCCCGCCGCGGGTGCTCGCCCTGCGCGAGCGGGTGGCCGGGTTCGTCCGGGAGCAGGTCATGCCGCACGAGGTGGAACTGGACGCGGGCGGCGCGCCCGCACGCGAACTCCTCACCCGGCTCAGGAGCCGGGCACGCGCCGAAGGCCTCTGGGGACTGCCGCTGCCGGCGGAACTGGGCGGCGCGGGCCTGTCGCTGACGGAGTACGCGCACGTGGCCGAGGCCGAAGGCGCGAGCGACCACGGCCCGGGCGTGCTCGGGTCCACGACACTGCTGGACGTGACCACCCTGACCGGACACGCCGACCCCGCCGTACGGGACCTCTACCTGCCCCGGGTGGCGAGCGGGCAGCTGACCATGTGCAACGCGATGACCGAACCGGACGCGCCTCCGAACCCGGCCTCACCACCACCCGGGCCACACAAGAGCCCGACGGCTCCTGGACGGTCTGTGGGCGCAAGTGGTTCGTCACCGGCGCGGGCGACGCGGACCTGGCCGCCGTGCTCGCCCGTACCTGCGGCACCCCGCCCTCCACGACCGGCCTGTCCCTGCTGCTCGTCCCCACCCGCGCGCCCGGCTTCCGCGTGATTCGTGAGCTGCCGGTCCTCGGCGCGGGCGGCCAGTGGGAGATCGCCCTGGACGCGGTCACCGTCCCGCCCGGCCACCTCCTCGGGGAGGCCGGGCGAGGGCTGCGCGTGCTCGCCGAACGGGTGCGGCTCGGCCGCCTGCTGCGCTGCCTGCGCTGGCTCGGCCAGGCCGAACGCGCCTTCACCCTCATGCGCGAGCGGGCCCGCTCACGGCCAGCGGCCTCGGGACGGCTCGCCGACCTGCAACTCGTCCAGGCGCTCGTCTTCGAAGCCCTGCTCGCGATCAGGACCACCCGCCCGCTGGTGTTCGAGGCCGTCGCCCTGGTGGAGGCGGGACGGGACGCCAGAGTCGAGACCGGCCTGGCGAAGGTGGCCGCCGCCCGGATGCTGCAACAGGTCACCGACGCGGCCATCCAGGTCCACGGCGCGGCCGGACTGGGCCCCGACACCCCGCTGCCCGCGCTGTTTCGCACCGGCCGGATGGCCCGCCTCCTCGACGGCCCCGACGAACTGCACATCACCACGGTGGCCCGCAGGGTCCTCAGCTGAGTTCACCGGACAGGCGGCGCCGTGTGGTGTGTCTCATCATCGAATACGCGCGGAGGCGTGAACGGGTCGGCCACCAGATCGGCCGGATCGAGGCCGACGGGCGTGCTTGACCGCCGCGCTCATCCCGTCGAGCTCATCCCGCCTACGCTCGATCCGGTCACATCAACCTCACCCGTGTCGCCAACCCTCCACGACAGAGGTTTTCTGGTGCCTCGTCGCGCGGGGCGGGCCCGGTCCTCAGGAGTCGGGGGCGTCGAGCAGGCTACCGAGCGTGGTCACAGGCGATGAAGGCGCGCTGGGGACGAATCAACCGGTCCAGGAGGGGGTCGCGGGACGGTCCGGCGAGCAGGGCACCGGCGACCGCGCGGTCCCACAGGCGTCCGGTGGGGAAACCGCCCGGCTTCGCGACGTCGGCTTGATGCGCGCGTTCCGTTACCACCGGAAGCGGCCAGAGCCGTTCACTGGACAGACCCGACCCAACCGGCGCCCGGACCTCACCGACCCGCCGGCTGCGTAACGCCGGACGCTCGCCCGTTCCGGCGGCAGTGCGGCCGGCCATCCCGGCGCTCGATGCCGGCGGGGGCGTCGGCGATACTGGGGGCGTGGAGTACGTGTCCAGAGTGCCGCGGCCGCCGCTGGACGGGCTGATCGACGACCTTTACTACCTGGAGGGTGCGCCGCCGTACGCCCGGCTGACGCTGCCGCCGAGTCCGTCGGCGTTGCTCATCGTCAACCTCGGGGCGCCGTTCCGCATCCGCGCCGGCACCGACATCGAGACGGCCGAGTACGCCGACGGCTGCGTGGTCACCATGCCCACCCGCGCCTTCGAGTTCGGCTATCCGCCCGGGACCCGGTCCGTCGGCGCGCACGTCAAGCCGTGGGGGCTGGCGCCGTTCCTGCCGATGCCCGCGGCCGAGCTGTGTGACCGGCCGGTGACGGTGGAGCAGGTCTGGGGCCGGCCCGCCGTCGCCGAGCTGCGAGACCGGCTGGCCACCGCGGCCGGACCGCACGAGATGCTGACGCTGCTCGAGGAGGAGCTGATGCGACGGCTGGGCGAGACCGCCGGCCTGGGGCTGGTCCGCCACACGAGCAACGTCATCGCGGCGACCGGCGGGACGGTGGCGATCGGCGACCTGAGCGTGGCGGCCGGTGTCAGCGGCACCCATCTGGCACAGCGGTTCAAGGAGCTCATCGGCGTCACGCCGAAGCGGCTGGCCCGCACCCACCGCTTCACCGCCACCGTGTTCGCGATCGACCCCGCCGGGCCGATCGACTGGGGCGAGCTCGCCGGTGGCGCGGGCTACTTCGACCAGGCCCACTTCGGCCACGAGTTCCGGGCGTTCACCGGGCTCACGCCGACCCGGTACGTCGAAGTCCGGCGGCGGTTCCTGCGCGAACATCCCGGTCACGTGTTCGATGGCTGGCCGCTGCCGGCGGATTGATTTCTTACAAGAGCGACAGCTCACGACACGCTAATTTGAGGGCACCCCAAATCAGAGGAGAGCCCCGTGGGCAAGGTCGTCATGTACAGCACGGTGTCGATCGACGGCTTCATCGCGGACGACAATGACCAGCCCGGACCGCTGTTCGACTGGTTGACCGGCGGTGACGTCCCGTTGGACGAGAGTGGCGCGCTGAAGGTGTCGCAGACCTCCTACGACTACACCCGGGCGTACTGGGACCAGATCGGGGTGACGATCGCCGGCCGCCACGTCTTCGACATCACGGGCGGCTGGGACGGGAAGCCTCCGAGCGGGATCGACCACGTGGTCGTCGTGACACACCGGCCGATGCCCGAGGGCTGGGACCCCGAGGCGCCCTTTCACTTCGTCGGCGGCGTCGAGGCGGCCGTGGCCAAGGCGCGGGAGCTCGCGGGTGACCGCTTGGTCGAGGTCGCCGCCGGCGACGTCGGCGGCCAGGTGCTTGCCGCGGGCCTGGTCGACGAGGTACGCATGGACGTCGTCCCCGTGGTGTTCGGGTCCGGCAAGCGCTACTTCGGGCCGGTCCACGCGCAGCACCTGCTGGAGGATCCCGACGTGGTGATTCAGGGCAACCGGGTGCTTCACCTGCGCTACCGGGTGCGCCGTTGACCGATCCGAGCGGGCACGCGAAGAAGTCCACCGCGAACGACGACACAAGATCGGGCCTCCGGCCGCGTTTGCGCATCGCCGTCCCCGGCCGGGCAGCCGGCGACGCCCCCCAAGCTCGCGCCCCGCGCCCTGGACGCCCGCCGGCGGAAACACTGCCCGCGCGCCGTCGAACGCCGCCCCCTCGCCCGCGACCAGCGCCATCGGCCGGCTGCCGTCGTGCCCTGATGCGCGCCTGACCAGCCGGTACGTTTCGCGCATCGCCGGTCGGACGTCACAGCAGAGTGCTCCAGTAGGACCAGAACCGCACACCGATCAGGGTGAGGAGGGTCAGGAACCAGACGGTGAGGACCACCGTGTGATAGCCCGTCAGCGCCTCGACGACGCGCCGCCCACCTGCGGGCGCCGCCGACCGGCGACGGTGCAGGTTGTGCAGGGTGACGTAGAGGAAGATCGGGATGGTGACCGCCCACACCAGCATGCAGTAGGGGCACAGCGCGCCGATCACGTACAGGCTCTGGAAGACCAGCCAATGGACGAACACCACCCCGAAGGTGACACCGGCCTGCAGGCCGAGCCAGAACCAGCGGCCGAGGCGCGCGCCGGACAGCAGGGCGGCGCCGACGGTGGCGACGAGGGCGAAGGCGGCGATGCCCAGCAGCGGGTTGGGGAACCCGAACACCTCGGCCTGCGGTGTGGTCATCACCGATCCGCACGACAGCACCGGGTTGACGCTGCAGCTGGGCACGTAGGACGGATCCTTGAGCAGCGCGATCTTCTCGACGGTGAGCGTGAACGCCGCGCCCAGCCCGATCGCCCCGCCGACCAGCAGAAGCCAGGGCAGCGACCGGGGAAACGGCCCTTCCGCGGAGCCGGGGTGCCCGGCCGTGTCCGGACGATCGTGCGCCACAGAGGGCCGGTCGTCAGCGGGTTCTGCCGTGGGCTCAGCCGGCGAGCGCTGCATCGATGGCCGCCTTGAGGTCGTCGGAGGATTCGGGTTCGAGCTTCTCGCCGTTGAGGAAGAACGTCGGCGTCCCCTGTACGCCCAGCGCCTCGCCGTCGGCCATGTCCTTCTTGATCCGGGCGAGGGTGGCCGGGTCGTCGTAGGCCTTGTCCCAGGCGGCCATGTCCAGGCCCAGGTCCTGGGCGAAGGTCCGGAAGAGGTCGTCGGCGGGAACCTGCTTCTCGCCCCACTGGGTCTGGGTCTCGTACATCCGCTGGTACATCGCCTCGAACTTGCCCTGCCCGGCGGCGGCCTCGACGGCGCGGGCGGCGCGCTCGGCGTTGAAGTGGCTGGGGACGGGGAAGTAGCGCACCACGAAGGTCACCTTCCCGGCGTACTGCTTGCGCAGCTCCTCCACGATGGGGAAAGCGGCCCGGCAGGCCTCGCATTCGAAGTCGAGGAACTCCACCAACGTCACCTTGCCGTCAGCGGCCGTTTGCACGCGGTGGCTGTCGGCCCTTACCAGCTGGGACTCACCGGCGGCCACGGCGGGGGTGTCGGATCCGGAGGCGAACCGGTTGATCGCGAGCGCCGCGCCCAGCACCACCACGAACACCCCGATCACCGACAGGGAGATCATGGTGTTCTTCTTGCGCCTGCTTTGGCGCTGCTCCTCGGCGCGCATGGCTTCGATCTTGTCTCGCCGGGCCTGGGCCCGGGCCGGTGTCTTCGACACGTCCACACTCCTCACGTCAGGGGATGTCGCCGACACCGAGTCAACCTAATGGATGTTGATATGTGTTTGAGGTAAAGATGCGGCCCCACGTCGCGGCCCCGGTGGGCCTCCGTGGGCCTCCGTGGGCCTCCGTGGGCCTCCGTGGGCCTCCGGTGGGCGCTGAATCGCGATCACAGGCCGGCTGTTAGCGTGATCGGGTGAGTGATGAGCGCTGCGACCTTCTCTGCCTCGACCTTCCCCACGCCGAAGAGGTCCGCGCCCGTCTGCCGGCCGCGCCGAGCCTGACCTCGGCGGCCGAGCGCGCCAAGGCCCTGGCCGACCCTTCCCGGCTACGGGTGGCGCTGGCCCTGGCCGCCGGCGGTGAGATGTGTGTCTGCGACCTGGCCTGGGTGTGCGGCTTCGCCCAGAACCTGGTCTCCCACCACCTTCGCGTCCTGCGCAACGCCGATCTGGCCGCGTCCCGCCGCGACGGCAAGCTGGTGATGTACCACCTGACCGCGACCGGCCGCGCCCTGCTGACCGCCCTGATCGGCGCGGAGGATCTCACCGGGACGATCTGAACACCGGCTTCGTCGGCGACGCGACAATGGCCCGGCTCCTCGCCCCCGAAGCGGGCAGCCCCGCGTCCCGCGTCCCGCGTCTGAGTCAGGCACCTGGGCCACGTCTTCTCGGGTCTGCGTGTTCGACGCTCTGCATGTTCGACAGCAGGCGCCCGCCGGGTGGCGTGCTCCCGGCTCTACGGAGAGCAGCCCGGTGGCATGGTCTGGGAGAGCCGGGGTCGGCCGGTTACCTGGTGATGGTGGTGAGCAGGTAGCGGCGTTGCTGCTCGGTCAGGTCACCGATGTGGCGGCTGGCGTCGATCCCGCCCGCCGTCAGGACTCTGGTGATCTCGGCGGGATTGTGGCCGGGAAGGAGCGACAGCAGCCATCCGACCCAGGCGTTCCTGACGACGTCGTCGGTGCGGGCCAGCACCTCGCTCAGGGACATCCGCCCGGTACTCACCGCTTCACGCAACTGGGCATGGGTCAACGGGGTCCGCGCCGGTGGAGTCGGTGGCCGGGCAGAGGGCGTGGGGGCGGAGGAGGCGGGTGCCGCATGGTCGGCGACGTGGGATCCGTGCCCGGTTCGCGGGTGGTCGCCCTCCATTCGCGGGTGGTCGTCTCCCAGGAGACCGTGTGTGGCGATCAGGAGGGCGCCCCCGGTGACGGCGACGCCCGCGGCGATGGTCAGGTGGCGTCTGGACAACCGGCCGCTCTCCTGGCCGGCGGCGGCGAGCCTGAGTCCGACGATCGCGGTGCGCAGCAGCACACCGGTGACCATGCCGAGCAGGAGCGGCACGATCTGGCCGGGCAGCGGGGCGATGGTGGCGATCAGGATGCCGGCGGCCGGGCTGAGGCAGGAGACCACCAGCCACGGAGCCAGGCGTTGTCCGGCCATGTCCAGCAGGGCGGCCAGCGTCAGTCCTTCGCTGGCCGAGTGGACCATGAGGGCGATGACGACCACGGCGGAGGCGGTCAGGGCCAGCGTCGCACCCTCGATCGCCCGGTGCAGGGTGAGGGCGGCCGCGGTGCCCATGCCGCCGAACAGGGCGGCGTCGACGGCTTCCCTGACCCGGCGGTGCAGGCCGGGCGCGTGCCTGCCGCCGACCGGCCGGGAAGCTCCATGCCCGTGCCCGCAGCCCTTGCGGGTGAAGTAGGTGATCACCAGGAAGCCGAACACGATGGCCAGCCCGACCGCCCACAGGGGCACCCCTGTTTCGGTGGCATCTCGCCAGGCGTCGGGCAGCAGGTCGACCAGGGCGGTGATCAGCATCATCGCCGAGGCGATCGCCAGCCACACCGTCACCTGCGCGGAGTTACGCCGGGCCAGCCACGCCCCGGCGAGCGTGGACAGCGACACCAGCAGCACCGCGGCCCACGCGCCGGCACCGGGAGGGGCTCCCCCCAGCGCCGGTCCCAGCGCCGAGGTCCCTTCGGCCATCACCATGTCTCACCACCTCTTGTCGGGATCGGATCGCGGGAAGGTTCCGAACCGGCTGACAGGTCGTTCAGCGCTCCTCGGCGACGGCGTCACCTGCGGACATGCTCGCCGACGTGTCTCCGCCCGGCGGCGATGCCCGTGGTGACGGTGTCCGTGGCGGCGACGTCTGTTGTGACGGTGTCCGTGGTGACGGTGTCCGTGGCGATGCCGGTTGTCCCGGCGTCGGCCGCCGGCCGGTGGCCACGGGTGAGGGCGGCGACATCAGCCCCAGCTCGCTGAAGTTGGTGAGTTCGCCGAGCAGGTTCTGCAACTGGTCGGCCTGCGCCTGCAGACCGCGCCTGAGCCGGTCGCCGTAGTCGGCGGCAAAAGCGTTGAACTCCTCGGTACGGCGTTCCAGCTCCTGCCCGCAGGAGGCATGGACCTCCTTCCGCAGGGCGGCGGCACGGTCGCGGGCCTGCGCCACGATCGCCTCGGCTTGCTGTTCGGCGGCGGCGAGCATCCGGTCGGCGCTGTCCTGGGCCATCGCCATGATCCGCGTCACGCGCTCGTCCGCCGGTCTGACCTGCCTGGCGGCGCGCTCGGCGGCTCTCACCCGGGCGTACAGCTCCGCGTTCTCCTGTACGAGCATGGTGAAGGTGGTCTCGACCTGGCCGAGGAAGGTGTCCACCTCGGCCAGGTCGTAGCCTTCGCGCAGCCGGACCACGGTGAACACCTGGTTGCGTACGGCGGCGGGGCTCAACCGGCTCACGCCCAAGGAAAGGCCGGGGCCGAGCGGGAAGGTAGGGGTGTGGTCGATCTCGTCGAGGGGGGCGGGTGTGTGCCCGGGCTCGTCGTCGTGCATGGCCTTTCACGTGACCTTTCACCATGGTTTTCGAAGCGGGAGCGGGAGCGGCGAGATCGGGAACCGGTGTCGTCCGGCCGTCGCGGTCCCGGGCTTCGCGGGAGATGCCTGGCCGTGCGGCACGCAGCGAGGTTGGCTTCTCGCGCCCGGCCTGGCCGCGGGGTGCCGGGTGAGTGCAGGGGGCCTCACGAGCGGCATGTTCCTCGGGTCCAGGCCAGGTAGTCGGTTGTCTGGTCGGTGAGGACGGGGGTGACGCCGTAGCCGGCCAGGCGTCACGGTCGTCGGGGGTCCGGGCGTAGACGGCCGCGCCCACGTCACGGCAGGCGCGGCCCCGGCCCCGGCAGCGGCCCGGCAGCGGCCCCGGCCCCGGGCGCGGACCCGAGCGCGGGCGCCGGTCAGCCGGTCCGCAGCGCGCGAAACCGGGTCAGGGTCATGGTCTCGACGCGGCCGCTGCCGGTGGTGGTCCGATCCACCGTGGCGTCGCGCATCAGCGGCTCTCCCCGCGGGATCCGGGGCGCACCGCGCCGTCGGAGGTTCCCCTCCCCGGCCGACGGGCGTCGCCGGGGACGGGGGGTCCTCACCATGAGCGGCTGCTCTCGGCCGCTACTTGGTGACCTTGCGCAGGTAGCCGGTCGAGGCCCAGCCGCGCTTGCCGCCTGCCGCCCTCACCTTGACCCAGCCTCGGGTCGCCTTGCAGGCGCCGGTGATCCGGCCGTCGGCCACCCGCAGCCTGGCGACGGAGCGGAAGCGCAGCCCGGCGCCGGAGCGGACGTTGAGGAAGCTGGCGCGCCGCACGTGGGTGACCCGGTAGGCGCAGGCCAGGGCCGCGCGGCCGGGGACGCGGGCGGAACCGGTGTCGCGCACCTTGCGCACCTGGCGGGCCGGGACCCAGCCGGTGACGCCGGTGGCGGTCGTGACCCGTACCCAGCCGTCGACGCTCTCGCAGGCACCGGCGAACCGGCCGTCGGCCACGCGGAGCGTGCCGGCCGAGCGGGAAGTCGTGTCGGTACCGGAGCGCAGGGTGACGTACCGCCTCTGGCCGGTGGGGTCGACGCGGTAGGTGCAACCCAGCGCCGGCCGGCCGGTCGCGGCGGGAGACGAGGGGAGTTTGCGCAGGTTGCCGGCCGGGACCCAGCCGGTGACGGCGGCGGCGGTCCTGACCCGCACCCAGCCGTTGACGCTCTCGCAGGCACCGGCGACCGGCGTCTCGTCCGCCCGCAGGGTGCCGACCGGGCCGAAGGCCTGGCCGGCTTGGGAGCGGACGGTCAGCACGGTGCCGGCGTACACGTTGGTGACCTGGTAGGTGCAGGCCAGGGCGGGAGCGGGGGGCGTCTCGGCAAGTCGGGCGGTCGCGTGGACGGGCAGGGCGGTCCAGATGAGCCCGCCCGCGGCGGCGCACGCGGTCAGGGCGGTCAGGGTGACGGTGGTTCGCTTCGCGGTCATCGCGGTGTTTCCCTTCGATCGGCATCTGTGCACCGGCGCGGAGTCGGCGGCGTGGTCAGGCTGAGGGCACTTGACCTGCGATGCTCACGAAGGGTAATTTCCTCATTACTAAACGCTTAAACATGTGAGCAACTGAACATACATTCATTGCGACCTGCGTCCCTTACCCCGACGAGGAAAAGAGGTAGGCGCCGTGACCCCCCGAGCCACGGTCCGCGCCCACGCGGACTTGACCGGCCACTCCCCCGCGAAGGCGGCCGCGTGTCCCGACGCCCCCTGCGGCCCGCTTCCGGCCGCCGAACGGGTGCAGAGCATCCGCCGGGCGCTGCCGGCCGAGCACGTGGTGCGGGAACTCGCGCAGGTCTTCGCCCTGCTGGCCGACCCCGGAAGGCTGCGACTGACGGCCGCCCTGCTGCACGCCGGGGAGATGTGCGTACGCGACCTGGCGGCGGTCACCGGCCAGAGCATGTCGGCCACCTCGTGCGCGCTGCGGCTGCTGCGCGCCCATCACGTGGTGCAGGTCCGCCGCGCCGGGCGGCTGGCGCACTACCGGCTGGCCGACTCCCACATGCGGATGCTGTTCGCCCAGGCCATCACCCACATAGGACACGAAACAGACACCCGCCATGGGGAGTGAAGCGATGCCTGAGTACGGACACGCGGGTGGGCGCGGCACCGGGCACGGGCATGGGCACGGGGTGGGCGCGGAGGCCGACCGCCGCTACCTGACCGCGGCGCTGGCGCTGATCACCGGGTTCATGGCGGCCGAGGTCGTCGTCGGCCTCGCCGCCCGTTCCCTGGCCCTGATCTCCGATGCCGGGCACATGCTCACCGACGCCGTCGCCATCGGCTTCGCACTGGTCGCCATGCGGATCGCCGCCCGGCCACCCCGGGGCGGCTTCACCTACGGGCTCAGGCGCGCCGAGATCATCTCCGCGCAGGTCAACGGCATCACCCTGCTGCTGCTGGCCGCCTGGTTCGTCTACGAAGGCGTCCGCCGCCTGATCGCCCCCTCCGACGTCGAGGGCCTGTACGTGGTGGTGACCGGCCTGGCCGGAATCGTCGTCAACCTGGCCGCCACCTGGCTGCTGTCCCGGGCCGACCGTTCCCGTCTCAACGTCGAGGGCGCCTACCAGCACATCCTCAACGACCTGTTCGCCTTCGCCGCCACCACGACCGCCGGAGCCGTCATCTGGCTCACCGGCTGGACCCGGGCCGACGCGATCGCCGCCCTCGTCGTCGCCGCCCTGATGCTCAAAGCGGGCTGGAGACTGGTCCGCGACGCGGGCCGGGTCTTCATGGAGGCCGCCCCCGTGGGCATGGACCCCGCCGAGGTCGGCGCCAGGACCGCCGCCCTGGAACACGTCGTCGAGGTGCACGACCTGCACATCTGGGAGGTCACCTCCGGCTACGCCGCCCTGTCGGCGCACGTCCTGGTCGCCCCCGGCGCCGACTGCCACACCGTACGCCTGGCCGCCGAGCGGATGTTCCACGACACCTACGGCATCGAGCACGTCACCCTGCAGGTCGACCACGCCCCACCGGCACTACTGACCATCGGCGACCCCGCCCCCCACTGCGCCGCGCCACACGGCCCCGCCCACCGCAGTCCCCCTCACCACGACAACGCCCCCGCCATGCCCCCGGCCGACGACACCGACCCCGGCGATCAGGGAGGTGCGGCCCGCCTGTCCCCGTCTTCGCAGTAGCGGCGGTGAAGGGCGTTCACCAGCCCAGGTGGCCGGCCGGTTCGACCTGCGAGGTGGCGTGGGCCACGCTGTGGCGCCGGCGCAGCAGGTCGCGGGCCCGGTCCAGGACGGCGTGGCTGCCGGCGCCCCCGATGGTGACCAGTTCATGCCGGAGATCGACGTCCACGGGGGCAGGTCGTGGACGTCACGAACGCCCTCGACGGCCGCGAGGTCCCCAGAGGAGGCGTCCATCCCGGCCGGGACCTGGCCCATCAGCGGTTTCCGTCGCGTTCGGGGTGGATGGCCTGGGTGTGCTCGGCGTGGGCGAGGGCGAGGTCGAGCAGCATCCGCACGTGCGCGTCCTCCAGCCGGTAGAAGGCCATCCGGCCGGCCCGGCGGGCTGAGACGACGCGGTGCGCCCGCAGCAGCCGCAGCGCGTGCGAGACCGCCGACTCGCTCTGGCCGCTCACCGCGGCCAGATCGCACACGCACATCTCCCCCTCCAGCAGGGCGAGCAGCAGCCGCAGGCGGCCCGGATCGGCCAGCAACCCGAACACCTCCGCGGTGTCGGTCAGATCCTGCGCCGCGGGCATCCGCTCACGCACCGCCGCCACCCGCGGCGCGTCCACGATCCGGGCGGTACACCCATCGATCGCCACCAACCGCTCATCTGAAGAACTTTTCATATATAAAAGGCTAGCGGTCGTCGGAGGCGACCTGTCAACCTGCGCCCCAGCTTTTCCCGCCGTTTCGCCGCTTCGGCCACCGCGAGCAACGGCCGGCCCGAGCGCCGCGGACGAGGTTGCCGCCGTGCCGCCGCCGTCGCGGCCGTGACCGCCGGAAGCGACGTCAGGGACGGACGGCGCCCAGCAGGCGGCCCCACCAGTAGTCGTCGAGGTCGACCTCTTTGATGATGTCGCCGGTTCGCGGGGCGTGCACCATCTTGCCGTTGCCCGCGTACATGCCCATGTGGCCCAGGCCCTTGCTGAAGAGCAGGTCACCGGGCTGCAGCTGGTTCAGGTCCAGGGGCACCCGCCTGCCGGCGCCCCAGCTCCACTGCTCGTAGGTGGTACGAGGAATGCCGACCCCGGCCCTGGCCCAGGCGGTTTGCGTCAGGCCCGAGCAGTCGTAGCCTCCCGGTCCCTCTCCGCCCCACTGGTACGGCTTGCCGATCTGCGCGTAGGCGAACTGCAGAGCGGTCCTCGCGTTGCCGGAGGCGGAGCCGGTGTAGGCGATACCGACGCTGGTGGGGTCGCCGGTCCGAAAGGCGCCGAGCCTGCGCAGCAGTTTCGTCTGCTCGGCGATCAGGCGCCTGGTCTTGGTCTTCTCCTTGGCCAGGGTGTCGCGTGCGGTGTCCGCTTCGGTCAGCGCGTCCTTGGCCTTGCCGTGCTGCGCCCTGAGAGCCTGGGTGGCGATGTCGAACGTGCGCAACGACTGCGCGTGCCCGGCCGATATCTGGTCGACCGCGGCCATGCCGCTCAGCAGCGAGCCGGGGTCGTCGCTGGAGAGGAGCCCCGCCCCGCCGCTCAGCCCGCCGGACTGGTAGGTGCTGACGGCCAGGGTGACGAGGTTGCGGCGCAGGGCGTCGACTGATTCGCGCTGCTCGCCGTAGGCTTTGTTCAGCTTGTCGTAGTGCTTCCTGGCCTTCTTCCAGCGCTCGTCGGCCAGGTTGTAGCGGTCGACGACCTTGCCGGCCTGGTCGTTGAGCTTCGTGAGCTTCGCCCTGGCCTGGGAGAGGGTGGGCCGTGGCTCGGCGACCGCTCCGTCGACAGACCACAGCAAGACGGCGACCACGGCTCCCGCCGCCACAGGTATCCGTCTGACTCGCACCGGCATGCCCGCAACGGCCACTGTGTGATGCCTTCCTTCGTCCCGATGTCGGGCGAAATGCTACAGAAGCAGCATGGGTTATTCACCTTTTACTCCGTACTTCCAGGCCGACACGAGATGATCACGTCCCGTGTCCGGGCGAGGCCGCAGATCCGCCCGCAACGCGCCGTTGCGCGTTTCCACTGCTCAGCGCGGATTTTCGAGGCTCGCCCGAAGGCCTCGTCGACTGCCGGGCCGCTCGAGGGTGAGGGATCGCCGGGCGGAGAAGATGACTATCATCCGTAGTAGAGACCTTCTACGTCGTGCTGGTCGTCTCGCAGGTCCGTCGCCGTGACGAGCGCGCCGGCGACGTGAACCGGTCGCCCGCCCTCGGGGCCGCTCCGCGGTGGCGCGTAGCCGACGAGCGGTCGCGGCGGTGACGGTCGACGCACCGGCCACATCGAAGGTGCGGCGAGTCCGCCACGTGGGAGCGCGGGCGCGGTCAGAGCAACGAGACGCCGTGACGGTAGTGGGCCAGAAACGAGCTCACCGCGGGAATCGCCGCCACGGCCGCGGGGCCGGCGAGCAGGAGGGCGACCGCGGCCAGGCCCGCGAGGCGTTCCCCGGGCCTGAGCGGGGCCGCGGGGCTGAGCATGCGCTGGACACGGGTGAGAGCGGCCTGGCCGCCGGCGCCCAGTGCGAACGCGGGGGCTCGCCCCGTGGCGAGCCGGATCAGCGCGGTGGCGATGTGGATACGCGGGTGACGGCGGGCCGCGACGTCGTCGGCGAGGAGCTCGACCAGCCGGGCGATCTCCTCTTTGGCCCGGCCGAACAGCGGCAGACGAGGGAAGGCTCGGCAGAAGGTCTCGGCGGCGGCCAGGAGGAGGTGGTGGCGCCCGCGCAGATGCGCCCGCTCGTGGGCGAGAACGGCGGCGACCTGCTCGGGAGTCAGGGATCGCAGGGCCCCGGTGGTGATGACGGCCTTGCCGTCACGGCCGGGCAGGCAGTAGGCGGCGGCCTCGTCGTGGTCGAGCACGACCGCGCCCAGCGCGCCGTCATGGCGGCCGAGCAGGTTCAGCATCTCGGCGTGCCGCCGTCGCTCCCGCCGCGCTCTGACCACGATGGCCGCCCCGCAGTGGGTGATCCTGACCGTGATCAGGGCGGCGCAGAGCAGGGCGGCGCGAGCGCCCGGGGAGGTGAAGGACGCGCCGTCGGAGAGCATGCCCGCGCACGCCTCGAAGAACCCGGCCAGGCCATGGCCGATCACACTGGCCGGAATCGCGACGGCTAGCGCGGAGAGAACCGCGGAGGCGACCACGGAGGCGCAGGCGGCCAGCCACACGCAGATCGCCAGGCGGGGTGCGCGCCCGGCCCACTCGCCCCGGGTCAGCAGGCGGGGCGACAGGAGCACCGCGACCACGACGTACAGGGCCAAGACGGCGGCGGCCGTCACGCGCGGCCCCCCGGCGGATACACCTTCAATGCGGCCTCCAGCGCGACCGACTCCTCAGGGGTCAGCCGCTCCAGGAAGTGCACCAGCGTGGCCGCCTGGTTACCGCTGGAGGCCAGCGTGCTGCGCATCAGCTCGGCGGTGTAGGCCTCCTTGCTGGCCACCGGCTCGTAGGCATACGCCCGGCCGACCGGCTTCCTGCGCAGCAGGCCTTTTTTGTGCAGCTTGTCCATCACCGTCATGACGGTCGTGTAGGCGATGTCCCGCTCACGACGGAGATCTTCGAGCACGTCCCTGACCGACGCCGGCCGGCGGTACGACCACAGGCGCTCCATGACCGTGGACTCCAAGTCTCCCAGACCACGCATCGGGTGAGACTCCCCTCTACCGGCGAACCACTCGATGCTATCGGCCGTCGTAGACGCTCGGCCATGTGTCGTTCACCGCCATCGGCTCACCGACGCCCCGTGCGCGAGCGAGGCGGGCCTGAGGCCCGCGACCTCCTTACGGAAGGAACATTGTCCATATACCCCCTACCCGTATATGGTGAGCGGAGTCATCGAGAAGATATGCGAACCGGGAGGCTGTGATGTCGGAAGCGATGGCTTCCAGGGATGACGCCGGAGACCACGACCACCACGGTCACGTCGGTCACGTCGGTCACGTCGGCCATGCGGGTCATGCGGGTCATGCGGGTCACGGGCAGAAGGCGACCTGGCGGGTGGCCGCGTCGGCCACCTTGCACTGCCTCACCGGGTGTGCCATCGGTGAGGTGCTCGGCATGGTGATCGGCACGGCTCTGGGGTGGCCGAACGTGCCCACCATCATCTTGGCCGTCGCGCTGGCCTTCTTCTTCGGCTACGCGCTCACCCTGGTCGGGTTGCGCAGGGCCGGTGTCGACTGGCGCAAGGCCCTGAAGCTGGCGCTGGCGGCCGACACCCTGTCCATCCTCGTCATGGAGATCGTCGACAACGCCGTCATGATCGCCGTCCCCGGCGCCATGGACGCCGGACTGACCTCCGGCCTGTTCTGGGGCGCTCTCGCCTTCGCCCTCCTGGTGGCCTTCCTGGTCACCACGCCTATCAACAAGTGGATCATCGGCCGGGGCAGGGGACACGCCGTCGTCCACGCGTACCACCACTGACAAGCGCCTTCCTTCGCCGGACGCGGCGGGCACACCGAGCGGCGAACCGGGAACGCGAGCCCGCGAGAAGGCCGGGGAGCCTGTCGCGGCGATGCCACTCCTTGAGCCTCCCCCACAGCAGTCGGATCCCCCTTAGCTCGACGGCCAGGGGGAGGGCGGACACGGGCCGAGAACAGCGGGTGCCCCGTTCGGAGCGGGTCTCGTCGTCGCCGGGCTCAGTAAGGATCGCCAAAATATCAGTCTTTACTTATATAAGTGCAGACCGGTACGATCTCCGTCGTGCACGCGTTCGACATCCTCGGCGACCCCGTGCGCCGGCGCGTTCTGGAGCTGCTCGCCGACGGCGAGCAGACCTCCGGGGCGATCACGGCCGTCATCCGGGCCGAGTTCGCCATCTCCCAGCCGGCCGTCTCCCGGCATCTGCGGGTGCTGCGTGACAGCGGGTTCGCGTCGGTGCGGGCCGAGGGCGCTCGGCGGTTCTACGCCGTCGAGCCCGCGCCGCTGAGCGAGGTCGACGGGTGGCTGGACCGGTTTCGCCGGTCCTGGGAACAACGCCTGGACGCCCTGGGGACCGAGCTGGTCCGGGGCGGGCGTGCACGCGCGGCCGGGACCACCGGGAACCCGCCCGGCAGGCCGGGTCCGGCACCGATACGGGCACAACCGATCCACGACCGACAGAGGCATGACATGAAAGACGTACTGGACGAGCTGGCCACCGTGCACCGGGCGATGGGCAGCGGCAGAGTGCCCGCCGGCGAGGCGTACACCGTGGAGCTGCGGCGCCGATACGACGCGGGGATCGACGACGTCTGGGGCGCCATCACCGACCCCGAGCGGCTGCGCCGCTGGTTGAAGCCGGTCACCGGGGACCTTCGGCCTGGCGGAAAGTTCGAGCTGGACGGTGGTGAGCACGGCGACATCCTCCGGTGCGAGCCGCCGCGTCTGCTCAAGGTGTCCTGGCTCTACGGACCGGACGCCGACGCCTGGCCCGGCACGAGCGAGGTGGAAGTGCGCCTGGTCCCGGGCCCCTCCGGCGACACGGAGCTCGAACTGATCCACGCGGCGTTCGTCGACGAACCCCTCTTCCCCACCTACGGCCCGGGCGCCGGCGGCGTCGGCTGGGACCTGGCTCTGCTCACCCTGGCCCGGTTCCTGGCCGAGGGTGAGATCGCCGGCCACGAGGAGTTCGAGAAGTCGCCCGAAGGACGCGAGTTCAGCCGGCGCAGCGCCGCGGCCTGGGGCCAGGCTCATCTGGCCGCCGGTGGCGAACCGGAGCACGTCGCGTCCGCGGTCGAGGCCACCACCGCGTTCTACGCACCCGACCCGGCCTGACGTCCCTGCTGCGGTGGACCGGCGCTCGCACCCACGACGAGAATGACGAATCGCCAGGCGAAGGGCCGCCCCCGCACTGCGTAAGAACATCAACGCGTACCGAGATCGCACGGTGAACGCGCCCTCTGGCACCCAACCGCGGATCGCACCCCTGCCTTCACTTCACGGGCACGGAATGCGGCGCCCTCGGCCGAGGAGCACGACGAGCGGTACAAAAGCACGCCGGCCCACCCCCAGAAGGAAAAGAATGATGCGCCCATGAAATACACCGTCTCCATCGAGATCGCCCTGCCGCGGGAGAAGGCGGTCCAGCTGCTCGCCGACCCGGCACACCTGCCGAACTGGCTGCGGGGCCTGGTGTCGCACGAGCCGCTGAACGGGGAGCACGGGCAGCTCGGCACCACGTCGCGGGTCGTGATGCAGATGGGCCGGCGGAAGATCGAGTGCACCGAGACCATCACCCGCCGGGAACCGGCGGACCTGCGCGAGATCCCGAAAAGGAGCGTCGTTCACTTCGACCGCGAGATCGTCGGCGAGGGCATGTGGAGCGCCGTGCGCGAGCGGCTGACCGAAGCCGGCCCGGAGACGACGCTCTGGGAGAGCGAGAACGAATACCGGTTCAGCGGCTTCCTGATGAAGCTGATGGGCCTTCTGATGCCCGGCGCCTTCCGCAAGCAGTCGCAACAGCACATGCGGGACTTCAAGGCGTTCGCCGAACGGGGAGAGGACGTCCGCGAAGCGACGGCCTGACCTGCCTGACCTGCCTGACCTGCCTGACCTGCCGTAACCGGTCAGGCGTCTGACCAGCAGGCGTGAGACCGCGAATGCGGGGCCCCGGGCCATGGGGCATGTCGGTGTCAGGGTTCGGTGGTGGGCGGATGGGGGGTTTCGCGGGGTGGGTCTTCGGCGGGGCCGTCTGTGGTCCAGGTGCCCGCGGCGTCAAGCAGGCGGTCGATCAGGTCGTCGGACACCGGGCCGGGTTCGAGCAGGCCGCGGTAGAGCAGGGGGCCGATCATCAGGGCCGGGGCGTCGCGGGAATCACCCGCCACCCGGAGTTCTCCCGCCTGCTCCGCCAAGGTCAGCGCCGCGCGGAGTTGCCGGCCGATGGTGGTGGCGAGCCGGTCGCGTCGGGTGGTGATCTGCGGTTGCGAGCGCGCCCCCTGCACGAGCGTGGTCGTCACCGCCAGGACGTCGGGCAGGGCCAGCTGGTCGGCGAGCACGCGCAGTTGCCGCTCCAGCCACGGTCGTACGGGAGTGGCCGGGGCGAGGAAGAAGGGCATCGGGACGTCGGCCATCGCGTCGGTCAGCAGCTGTTCGGGGCGGGGCCAGTGGCGGTAGACGGTGGCGCGGCCGACCCCGGCCCGCGCGGCCACCCGCTGGTGGGTGACGGCGGGGGGACCTTCCTCGCGCAACAGTTCTCGCGCGGCGGCGAGGATCGCCTCACGGCTGCGGGTCACACGCGGATCGGTGGTGTCGGCCATGCCTCATCTTATGAGACAAGTTGACTCAGAAGTCGAATGAATGCCAAGCTTCAACTATGAGACACAATGACTCAGAAGTCGTCCGGATGGTCGTCCTCGGCGCCACGGGCGGCACCGGCAGGGCCGTCGTCGAGGCCGCCCTGCGCGCCGGGCACACCGTCACCGCCGTCACCCGCCGGGCCGACGCCCTGCCACCCGCCCCCGGACTCACCGTCGAAGTCATCCCCGACCTGGCCCTTCCCGGCCCGGCCCTTCCAGACCTCCCCCTCCCCGAACCGGCCCCCCTCAGCCCGGCCGACGAGCGTCTCGCCGACGCCGTCGCGGGACACGACGCGGTCGTCAGCGCCCTGGGCCCCTCAGCCCGCGGCCCCGCCACGGTGTGCGCCGACGGCATCCGCTCCACGCTGCGCGCGATGAAGACGACCGGCGTCCGCCGGCTGGTGGTGGTCAGCGCCCACGGCGCGGCCGAGAGCCGCGACCGCTCCCCCTACTCGCTGGCGCTGTGGGCCTCGGTCGGGTCCAAGATGCGCGACAAAGAGGCGATGGAGGCACTGATCCGCGCCTCCGACACCGACTGGACGATCGTCCGGCCACCCGCGTTGAGAGACACCGCGCCGACCGGCCGCTACCGCACCGGCACGGACCTGCGCATCCGGCTGACCACAGCCGTCTCGCGCGCCGACCTGGCCGACTTCATCGTGAAGGAGACCGTCGAACCGGCCTACCTGCGCCGCGCCCCGCGGATCGCCTCGTGAGCGCCGCACACCTCCCGGCCGACCTGCACCACCGCACCGCCTTCGTCACCGGCGGCACCGGCGGGATGGGCCGGGTCATCACCACCGCCCTGGCCATGGCCGGAGCGCACGTCGTCACCACCAGCCGCGACCACGACCGCGGCCAGGCGCTGCGGCGGCGGATCGCCCAGGAGATCGGCGCCGACCGCGTCGAGGTCCTGACCGGCGACCTGGCCTCCCGCGCGGACCTGCACCGGCTCGCCGCCGAGTTCACCGCGCGCCACGATCACCTGCACCTGCTCGTCAACAACGCCGGCGCGCACTACCGCGAGCGCCTGCTGACCGCCGACGGCGTCGAAGCGCACCTGGCGGTCAACCACCTCGCCGGATTCACGCTCACCCACCTGCTGGAGGGCCACCTGCTCGCCGCCAGGAACGCCCGCGTGGTCAACGTCGTGTCGGCCACGATGTCCGACGCCCGCCCCGTGCCGCTGTTCGGCCGCCCTCGGCCCGTCCCCCTCGACCTCTCCGCCGTCACCGACGCGCGCGACATCAATCCCGCCGACGGATACGCCCCCTTCGCCGCCTACGCCCGAGCCAAACTGCTCGCCACGATCTGCGGCTACGAGTTCGCCGAACGCTGGCACGACGCGGGCGTCACCGTCAACGCCGTCCACCCCGGCATCGTGAGCACCGGCATCATCGACGACGTCGTCCCCGCCGCCCTCGCACCGTTCCGGTCACTCATCCACCGGCGCCTGCTCACCCCCGAACAGGGAGCCGAGGCCGCGCTGCGCCTGGCCACCTCCCCCGGCCTCGCCGGCGTCACCGGCCGCTACTACGTCCGCGACCGGGAGACGCGCTCACCCGACATCTCCTACGACGCCGCCACTCGCGCCGCGGCCTGGAAACTCAGCCTGGCCTGGGCCGACGCGGTGGTGTGACCGGGCCGATGCTCGCTTTCTCGCGGGACGGGCCTCCGGGGAGGCCGGGTGCGGAGATCAGCGCCGGCCGCGTCAAGGTTGCCGCCGGCTGAGGTTCAGCCGGTCAGACCGGCGTCGTGGGCGAGCAGGGCGATCTGGGTACGGTTGTTGAGGTCAAGCTTGTCGAGAATGTGCGAGATGTGGGCCTTCACGGTCGCGACGCTCATGAACAACTCCCCGCTGATCTCGGCATTGGACCCGCCCCGGCCCACGGCGACCGCCACCTCCCGCTCCCGTCCGCTGAGCAGGCTCAGCACACGCACGGCGTGCTGCCGCCGGGCCACGACACCGGTCGCCGCGGGCACGGCCGCCGACTCCCCCACCCGGCAGTCGAGCGACACCCGCATGCCCGCACGCCGCGACTGATCGACCAGGTCAGGAAGATCGGCCAAGGTGGGCTGAGGCCCCTCCCCGGACCGGCCGAGACCGACACGGAGCATGCCAATGACCTCACGCAGATCCTCCAGCGCCCGGTGCGCACTGTCACGGATCACCCCGGCAGCCCGGGCGACCTCCTCGGGCGCGGCATCGGGACGAAGCTCCAGCGCCCCGGCGTGCAAACTGAGCAGAGACAGACGGTGGGCGAGCACATCGTGCATCTCCCGGGCGATCCGGTCACGCTCGGACTGACGGACCTGGGCGAGACGCAACTCCCGCTCGGATTCGACCCGCCGGGCCCGTTCACGCAGAGACTGCCGCCGGGCCCGTACGAACATCCCCCAGGCGAGCACCGCGGCGATACAGGCGAAACCCAGCAGGACCTGCCACCACGGCGGCACCGGGACATCCGGCCGGACCAGCGGCGTCAGGAACGGCACCAGCACGCACCCGGCCAAGACCGGACCGGCCACCACCACACGCCGGTGCGCCGCGACGGTGAACAACGCGATCAGCGCCACCCCCGCCGCCGACATCGAATAGACGCTGAACACCACCGCGACCACCGCGAAACCGACCGGCCATCGCCGGCGCAACCACACCCCCAGACAGCTCAGCCCACCGAGAACGGCGTCCACCGCGAACGGCACCGGTGCGAGACCCTGGCCAAGACCTTCCACCACACCGAGCACCGTGAGCCCCACGGCCAGCAGGAACAACACCACATCGGCCGCCCGGTCACGCCCGATGCGCCCGGCCGGGCGCGACCGGACGGGCTCAGGACCGCTGAGCGCGTCGGCGGGAAGCAGGATCCGATGCTCCAGGCCTGCCGGGGTCGTCACGCTCAAAGGGTACGACCGCCCCCGGCCCAGCGGAATCCGACCAAAGTAGATCCCGCACCGCCGACCTACGGCCATCCGGGCGCCGACCCATGGCCGTGGCGATACGCCCACCCGTCACGCCAGCCTGTCCCCACGACCGGTACGGGCGGCTTCCGCCATCGCCGGGCAGCCCCGCGGAACCAGCCGGGAACCCCCGGACCCCTCGTCCGACGACCCAGAAAGGCGCCGAGGCCGAAATGAGCGACGTACGAGCAAGACTCTCCACCCTGTGGACCGTCGTCATCTTCACCATGCTCTACGCGGATGTCCTCAGTTTCCTGGACGCCGGATTTCTACGGGGACTCATGGCGGGGCACGCCGAGGGCGTTACCGTCACCCCGCTACTCCTGGTGGGATCCGCGATCATGGTCGAGATCCCGATCGCGATGGTGGTGTTGTCGCGCGTGCTGAAACCGGCGGCCACCCGGCGGGTCACCCTGGTGGCGGCCCCACTGACCGCGGCGTTCGTCATCGGCGGCGGATCGGCGAAACCCCACTACCTGCTCTTGGCCGCCGTGGAAGTGCTGTGCCTGGCCGCCATCCTGCGGCAGGCCTGGCGCATGGACACCTCACCCACCGTGAACCGTCCTGCGGGATGAAGCTTCGCCAATGCCAGACCCGGCGGACCTCAAGACCACCTCCGTCAGATGCGCGTACCGGCCCACACATGCCTGGGCGCGCAGGCGGCCTCTTGCTGGCCTCCGAGGAGGCTGAGTACAGAAGCGGTAGACCGTTGATCTTCGTACCGGTTCGGTGACAGCACCCGTTTGGGCAGGTCGTGGGACCTACGTTCCTGGGCCATGCCTTTGTCCATCGCTGATGACAACTCCTTCCAGAAAGAGATGGCATGACCGGAGTCATCCGTCAGCCTGGCCGGTCAGGATTGATCAGAACGCCGTGTGAGCCGCTCAGGTCGTTTCGCAGGAGCTGCTGCAGATCGGCCACCGGCTGGACGCCGGAGACCGGCGGGCGGCCGTCGATCACGAGGCTGGGCACACCGGTGACGCCGTGCTCGGCCGCGCGACGCCGATCGGCGCGTACCTCCTCCGCGTAGTCGTCGCCGTCCAGCACAGTGCGCATCTCCCCGGCATCCAGTCCGGCCTCGCCGCCGAGACGCTGCAGGACCTGCGCGTCAGCCACGTTGTGCCCCTCGGTGTGGTAGGCGTACAGCAGCAACTCCATCATCTGGTCGGCCCGGCCGCGGTCGGCGGCGAGCTTGACCAGCCGGTGCGCGTCGAAGGTGTTCACCGGGCGGGCCAGATGCAGGTTCAGCTCCAAACCCTCCGCCGCGCCCAGAGACCGGATCCGGTCGATGCGGGCGGGCGCCTGCTCGCCCCACCAGCCGGCCATGGCCGCCGCGGCGGTCGGGCCAGGCGTACGGCCTTCCTCCGGCGCAAGCTCGTAGGCGCACCAGACGATCTCATCGCTGTCACGGCCGGCGTGCTGGGACAAGGCGGCCGCCAGGCGTCTCTTGCCGATGTAACACCAGGGGCACAACACATCGGCGTATATCTCAAGCTTCATGAACATCCCGCACAGTGATCGTAATTGATGGAGCGAACTCGGCGACCCGGCGTGCTGCCGGCGGACACCACCGCCCGCCGACAGGGACCGGACGATCAGGCATCGAGGCGCTGCGGCCCAGGACCGACCTCACGGACGACGGTGTAGGTGGGCACCCCGGTCATACGGGGTTCGGCCTTACCGGACAGACCCTCCAGCGCCTTGCCGATCGCGGCCATCCGGCCATCGGTGTCGGAGGTCTCCACGAAGTGGCGGTAATCCGCCTCGCTCGCCCAGCGCACGATGTTGTACACCCGGGTCCCGTCGGTGCTCACATGAAAACGAGCCGAGTGATAGCCAGGATAGAAGCGCACCCACCTCTCCTGGATCTCCGCGAACGCCTCCACAAGCTCACGCTGCGTGTCAAAGCCATCAACGGTGTAGTCGATGATCGAATACAAACCGGAATCCGTGCTCAACAGGCACACTCCTCAAGGTCGGATACAGGGGGCAACGCCTCGGCCGCCATCCTGCAACCTCAACCACAATCGAGGTCAAACGCCTGGGCGAAGGCGCAACCGATCCCGCCTGCTTCCGGTGAAGAACGGCCGCCGCGCCCCCAACACCATCGACACCCACCTGTCGGCCATCGACGACTTCTACGTCCGCCACGTCCAGCTCACCGCCAGCCCACGCGACACGGCTCTGGCGCTGCTGCCCTACTTCACCGGACCGCGCATCGCCGAGGTCGTCGGCCTCGACACCTGGCCGACGTCCGGCTGTCGGCCCGTAACGGCGAACTACGCATCCGCCTCCTCGGCCACGGCTCTCTGGACACCACCCGCCGGTGCCCTGCCCACCGAGGCCGACAAGGCTGCCGCTCCGGATGCCCTCATCACGGACCATTGACAGGCGAAGCAGTCGCAATTCGCTACCGCCAATTTCCGTACTCAGCCTCTTCGAAGGCCCGCTTGTGGTTGATGAGTCTTTAGTCCATATGTAAATGATCTTGAACTTCAGGCCAGCGCCTTTACAATGTAGATTTATTACCCTGCTTCACAGACGCTCGTCCCGGAATTGAGCACACCGCCTCGCGACCCGCTGAAGCCCCCTCGCCTCCATGAATCCAGTCGTCGGCCGGCGCGGATTCGCCGACCCATGAGCGCGACCACCACCACCTCGACGTGCCCTCAGCACGCGGCCGCGCACAGGGGTAGCCCTTCGCTGCCGCCGCCGCTCCTCCGGCCGGGATCGGCACCGGCCACCGACAACGTCCGCACGATGCCCGCGTCCCCCGCACGGCGGCCCGACAGAGGGCCACGCCGCCGCCCTCATCAGGCCCGTTCAGTGGACGACGCCGTCGGCGCCGCCCACGTTGTCAACCTTCCGTGATATTAGGTTAGCTTTCGTCATACCGGCGTGGAGACCCGTGGGGTGTCCCGGTGCCGCTGGCGGCGGGCCAGGGGGGCCAGCGTGCGCTGGACGATAAAGTACTCGGCTACCAGGACGTTGCCCAGGATGGACGCCCACACGGCGGAGGTGTAGATCGCCTCGAACCCCGCCGAGGGCGACAGCTGCAGGCCGAGGAGCAGGTAGACGCGCAGGGTGACCGCGGCGAACGTCAGAGCGTAGTTACGGATCATCCAGATCCGGTGCAGCCCCACCTCGCCGCGGCGGATGCTCCGGTAGGCCATGGCCAGGGTGTACAGCCACGCCGCCACGAGGATGAAGAACGCGACCTGGACCGCGAAGCCGCTGATCGTGATCGCGGCGTTGACCGCGGCCGCGACGGACGCGATCACGACGGAGATCATGTACACCCGGCCGGCGACGCGGTGCAGCGCGGGCCGGCGGACGCGCAGGCGGCTGACGAACTGCACCGGCCCGAGGGCCAGGGCGAGGCCACCCGGGAGGGCGTGCACCATCAGGGACAGGTAGTGCAGCGCCACCTCCGGATTGAGGGGCAACGGGACGTCGGCCGCGTCTCCGGTCAGGTACGGCGGTACCGACCCGACGGCGAAGCCGACCGCGGACAGTGCCATCAGCCCCCACAGCACCCACCACTTCCGGACGCGGATGGAACGTGCTCTCGTCATGGACATCGGGTGTCCCCTCACTGGTCTCGGATGGTCGAAAAACGGCTACGGGCCGCGACGGGGGCGCGTTACGCCCCGGACTTCGCCGCCACCGCGGGAAGATGCCGATCACCCGTCGGTGGCGTTCGCGTACGCGGCGAGACCGTCGGCCATGCGTTGCATGAAGCGGGACAGGTACCACTGCCAGAAACCACCCGAGAGCGGCATCTTGGGGATGAAGGTGGCAGACCACGTGATGTGCGTGCCCCCGCCGGGCTCCGGGGCGAGTTCGACGGTCCCGCGGTAGGAGCGGAAGGGCCCGCTCACGCTGTCGTAGACGAACCGCCGGTCGTCGACCAGTTCGACGATCCGCTCCCGGGAGACGCCGCGGCCGCTGCGGAAGATCCTGGTGTCGCCGGCCTCCTGCCGGTCCCCGGGATCGCCGCCCTCGACGTCGGCGGAGTCGATCGGCGACCACCGGGGCCAGGTGGCCGGGTGGACGAGCGCCGCGAAGACGGCGTCAGGAGCGGCCCGCGAGCGTGCGCTCACGCCATAGGAGTACGGCATGCCCACAAACGTAGAAGCCGCCGACGTCACTGGACATGCGGGAGATTGCGGTCAATCGATCAGTTCTTGCGGTACGCCGAGGGGCGGACACCCGTATGGCGCAGGAAGGCCGACGACAGCGCGCCCGAAGTGGCGAACCCGCACCGCGAGGCGATCTGCTCGACGCTGAGGGAGCCGGTGGACAGCAGCCGCCGCGCCCGCTCGATCCGCAACCGGGTGAGGTACCGGTGCGGTGTCTCGCCGGTGGCCTGCCGGAACACACGGACGAAGTGGTACACGCTCAAGTGGACCTCGGCGGCGATCGTGGCCAGCGTCAGGGGTTCGGCCAGGCGATCTCGCATGATGGCGACGCCCGCCCGGACGGCGGCGTGCTCGGGACCGGGCAGGCGCACGCCCCTGCCGAGGGTGAGCACGTGCGTCGAGAGGAACGCCGCGGCGGACTCCGCGTACAGGTCGCCGGCGCCGCCGGTGCCCGGCAGCGCGCGGAGAAGCTGCTCGACGACCGGATCTCCCGCCTGAAGGGCGGCGGAGAGCCCCTCGAAGTCGGGCTCACGACCGCCCAGCGCCCCGGCCGCCTCCCGGACGGCCGACGAGGGGATGTGCACCTGGACGGTCCGCAACCTCGACGTCGCCCGGTAGGTGAAGGAGGTGGCGCGCCCGGGGACCATGAGCTCCAGGTGGCCCGGCCCCCACCGCCGCTCGACGGGCCTGCCGCCGGCGTACAGCCGGACGACCGCGTTGCCCGCCACGCACAGCACGATGTGCAGGTCGGACACCGCGGGCAGCGGGAGGTGCTCGGCCTCGGACGCGTGGTCGAAACTCTGCACCAGCAGCGACCGCCACCCGGCGTTGTCCCAGCTGTTGTACGTGTGCCGCACATACGCCGGTGTGTCGAAATCGGCATAAGACGATGTATCGAAGTCAGGCGAATCGAACACGCCACGAGTCTAGTCGGCGGTCAGATTCCTGACAGGGCCCCGCGATCCGCTCTCCCCGGCCACCCGCCGCCTCCTCATCAAAAACCGGCCGGGACCCGGGCCGTCGCCGCCTTCCGGGCGGCCTGACGCGTGAGCGGCCCCGTCCGAGGACGGGGGCCGCTCACCGGCCGGCGAACTCGCCTCCCGGGGCGGCCGTCACCCCTTCCCGGCGGCTGTCGCTACTCGCCGCCGGCTTCCACGATCATGAACTTGGCCGTGCCCACCGCCATGTTCCCGGCCTTGTCCTCGGCCCGGTACGACAGGGTGTGCGCGCCGGGCTGGTTGACCACCAGCGGCTGCGTGTACGCCGCGAACGGCTGGCCGTCGAGCGAGTACTCCACGGCGTCCAGCCCGGAGCCGACGTCGCTCGCCGTCAGCTTCACCGTCGCCGAGCCGACGTAGTTCCAGGCCCAGTCCTGGGTGCCGGTGATCGCGGCCGACACCTGCGGCAGCGTGGTGTCGTCCTCCGGAGCCACCACGGTGAACCTCAGCGTCGCCACCGCCGAGGTGTTCCCGGCCTTGTCGGTGGCCCGGTACGACAGGGTGTGCGCGCCCGCCTTGGTGACCGACACGGGGGACGGGTACTCGGTGTAGGCCCCGCCGTCGAGCGAGTACTCCACCGTGGCCACCCCCGACTCGGTGTCGCTCACCGAGATCATCACGGTCGCCGAGCCGACGTAGTTGCCCGCCGAGTCCTGCTCGCCCGACAGCTGCGCCGAGACCTGCGGAGGAGTGGTGTCCTCCTCCTCCGAGGCCGCCACCGTGAACTCCACCGACTCCACGGGCGAGGTGTTGCCCGCCTTGTCGGTGGCCCGGAAGGTCACCGTGTGCGCGCCGGGCTGGCCGACCGTCAGCGGCTGCGTGTACACCGCGAACGGCTGGCCGTCGAGCGAGTACTCCACGGTGTCGACCCCGGAGCCGGTGTCGCTCGCCGTGACCGTCACCGTCGCCGCGCCCACGTACTCGCCGTCCGCGTCCCGCTCACCGGTCACCACCCCGGTGACCTCGGGCGCGGTGGTGTCCTCCTCCTGCGGGGCCACCACCGTGAACGCCACCGAGCCCACGGCCGAGGTGTTGCCCGCCTTGTCGGTGGCGCGGAAGGTCACCGTGTGCGCCCCCGCCTGGTTGACCGACACCGGGGCCGAGTAGGCCGCGAACGCCCCGCCGTCGAGCGCGTACTCCACGGTGTCCACGCCGGACTCGGTGTCGCTCGCCGAGACCGTGACCGTCGCCGCGCCCACGTAGGCGCCGTTCGCGTCCCGGTCGCCCGCCACCTGCGCGGAGACCTGCGGCGCGGTCGTGTCCTCGCCGCCGCCTTCGGTGACGACGAGTTCGCCGACCATCTGGCCGTGACCGGGGATCACGCAGTAGTAGCGGTACTTGCCGGGGGTGAGGTTCACCTGGGCGGTGTGCCGGCCGCCCTCGGCGTCGAAGGGGCTGGCGATGATGTTGAGGCTGACGTCGTGGTTGTAGCCGGGGGTGGAGGTGTCGAACGTCAGCGTGTGCGTCATGCCGGTGGTGTTGCCGGTGGCCGCGCTGTTCTCGAAGACGATGGTGGCGGGGCCCGCCGTCGCCGATTCCGGCGTCGACTTGTAGGCGGTCATGCTGTTGTCGGCGGTCCAGGTGAGCACCTGGTCCGCCGCCTGCGCGGCGGTGAGCTGCGCGCGGGGCTGCGCGGCGGCCTGGACCGACGACAGCAGGAGCGCGGGAAGCGCCACGGCGAGCAGCGCCACGGCGAGGCGCGGCGCCGTCACGGCTCCGGACGCCCGCCGCAGGGCTCTGATCACGAGGGAGGGGAGGGATCCGACATGCATGTGTCGATGCACCTTTCCGAGCTGGGGTGGGGTGCCGGGCACGGGGAACGCTCCCCGGCCCGGCACCCGGCCGGTGTACCGTCCTAGAGGTCGCGCACGCGGATGTTGCGGAAGTCGATCACGTCGTTGTTGCCGTGGTTCTGCAGCCCGACGAACCCGCTGATGAACTGGCGCAGGTCCGTGGGCGGGTCACCGGCGCGCGACGACGCCTTGCCCGGCGTGTTGTCGAACTCGCTGATCACCGTGCCGTTGCGGATGATCGTGTAGTGCTGGCCGACCGCCCGGACCTCGTAGTCGTTCCACCGGCCCTTCGGGGTCGCCCCGGCCCGGTTCAGGGCGTTGGGCGAGAAGTTGTAGACCGAGCCCGTCTTCTGCGGCTCGCCTGTGTCGCCGTCGTAGATCTGGATCTCGTGGCCGCAGAAGATCGCGACCCACGCGGGTGACGTGCGCGCCGCGCCGACCGTGCCGCAGCTTCCGGCGGGACGCTGCTCCAGCGGGGTCCTCGGGTCCGGGAACCGGACGAAGACGCCGCTGTTGGCGCGATGCGGGTCGGGCGAGCTGTCACGGAACTGCAGCCGGACCGAGAAGTCCGCGTACGCCTTGTCGGAGTACCACAGCATGCCCAGGCCGCCGGAGCTGCGGATCGTGCCGTCGGGCTGGAGGGCGAACCGCCCGGACGGGGCCTGGGTCCAGCCCAGCAGCGACGACGCCGTGCCGTCGAAGATGGGCTGGTACCCGCTCACCCTCCCGACCTCCGACTTGGCGCCGGCGGCGCGCAGCGCCTCGGCCTCCTGGGCGGTGATGACACCGTCCTTGAGGAGCTGCCTCACGACGGTGTCGAGGTGCTGGACGAACTGGTTGCGGTTCTTCCAGTCGCCCTCGTCGTCGATCAGGTCGTTGATCGTGCAGCCGCCGCCGGCCACCTTGTTGCGCACGCCGGTGAGGGCGTCGAGCAGCTGCACCGTCGGCCGGGCGTCGGGCGCGGCGCAGCCGACCGTGACGGTGATCTTCCCGGTGGCCTGCTCGCCGTCGGCGTAGGTGACCTTCAGCGTCGCCTCGTAGGTGCCGAAGCCGGCGTAGGTGTGCGTCGGGGCGGCCTCCTTCGACGGCGCGCTGCCGTCGCCGAAGTCCCACTCCCACGACACGCCGCCGGCCTTGGCGCTGGAGAACGTCATCGTCCTGGGGTCGGCGTTCTGCCGGACGGGACGCGCCGTGGCGGCGTCCGGGTTCGGCGTCGCCGGGCCGCCCTTGTAGACGACGCGGACCAGCTTCTGGTTCGCGTGCAGGCTGAAGAAGCCGCTGCCGTAGTCGAGCATGTAGAGCGCGCCGTCGGGGCCGAACTTCGCGTCCATCCACGACTGGAGCTGGCCTGCGCCGTTGCCGCCCGGGATGATGTTCCGCAGGTCCTCGGCGAACGCCGGCCGGCCCGCGTCCCTGGCGGTCTCGGGGTTCACGGTCACGGCGACGCGGTTGTTGGCGTTGGACTGGTCACCGATGAACCACTTGTTGTCCCAGTACTCCGGCCACGCGACCCCGCTGGCGGTGTCGGCCTGGGAGCGGTGGTAGGTCGGGCCCGACATGACCGCCTGGCCGCCGCCCTTGAGGTAGGGCATGGTCAGGGTCTCCTCGCCCTGCTTGTACGTCGGGAGACCGCTGCCGTCCTGCCGCTTGGGGTAGACCGGGCCGCCGCCCTGCGGCGAGTACCAGATCATGTTGTCGCGCGCCGGCGGGATGTCGACGAGGCCGGTGTTGCGCGGCGAGGTGTTCTTCAGGTCGTCGCAGTCGTACCACTCGGCGGGCTGGGTGGCGTTGGCGTTGCTGCGGTCGCGGTAGGGCTGCCTGTTGCCCATGCAGTACGGCCAGCCCTGGTTGCCGGCGGAGGTGAGAACCGTCACGGTCTCGTACTTCGCCGGTCCCCATGTCTCGCTCGGGCCGCCGGCGTCCGGGCCGACCCAGCCGGCCGTGATCCAGTTGTTCTCCTTGTCCCACTGCAGCCGCGCGATGTTGCGGACGCCCATCACCCAGATCTCCGCGCGGGTCTTGCCGCCGCCCTCCTCCTCGCCGGTGAACAGGTTGCCCTCGGGGACCGTGTAGGTGCCGTCGGGCTCCGGGTGGATGCGCAGGATCTTGCCGTTGAGGTCGTTGGTGTTGCCGGAGGTGCGGCGGGCGTCCTGGAAGGAGGTGCCCTTGTAGTCCTGGGTCCAGTTGTTGCCGGAGTAACCGCTGGATCCGCCGGAGGAGTTGCTGTCACCGGTGCCGATGTAGAGGTTGCCGGCCTCGTCGAAGGTCATGCCTCCGCCCGCGTGGCAGCAGCTGTGGATCTGGGTGTCCCACTGCAGGAGGTCCTTGCGGCTGGCCTGGTCGATCGTCTGGGTCCGCGAGTCGTAGTCGAACCGGGAGACCGTCCGCTTGCCGATGCGCCTGTCCCGGTCGATCGACGCGTGCGGCATCCAGTACGCGTAGATCCAGCCGTTCTCCGCGAAGTCCGGGTCCAGGGTGATGCCGACCAGGCCCTCCTCGTTCTTGACCAGCTCGTCGCCGCTGCCGCGGTTGCCCATGACGGGCAGCGTGGTCAGCAGCTTGACCTGCTTGGTCCTGGGGTCCCACTGGTGGATGGTGCCGCAGCCGAGGCCCACCTTCGGGTCGGTCCAGGCGGGGATCGGGCCGGTGGCGCACGCCGCCTTGCCGATGTAGAACACCTTGCCGTTCGGCGCGACGGTCAGGCCGTGCGGCTCGCCGATCTGGTCGAGCTGGCCCTGCGTGTTCGGCGTGGTCAGCCGTTCGGTGGTGTAGTTGGCCGCGATGGTCGCCTGGCAGTCGCCCCGGACGATGCCGGTCGCCCACCGGATGGCGCCGGCCAGGTGCGTACGGAACTGCTTGTCGCCGGTGTAGCTCGCCGCGGTGCCGCCCATGCCGGTGTAGAAGGACCGGCCGCCGTCGTAGTCACGGCACCAGGAGATGGGGTGGAACGGGCCGTTGCCGTTCATGCTCGGGTTGTAGGTCCACTCCTCGACCTGCGCGATCGTGTGGACCTTGCCCACCGGATTGGGGTTCCAGCTCAGCCACTTGTCGGTCCGCGACAGGGTGAGCGGAAGCCCCTCGTTCGCCGGATGCAGGCGGTCGACGATGTCCACGACGGCCTTCTGCTCCTTCGCCGCGGGGGGAGGCGCGGAGTCGGGCCCGAACAGCCGCAGCTCGGCGAGCTGGGTCAGGGGCTCACCGCCGTTCGCGGTGACGTTGAGCCGGTAGTACTGGTACGCCGTGGTGTTCTCGAACTTGTACTCCTTGCTCTGGGCCCGCTGGGGGAAGACCTCCCCGCTGCGCTTGTCGAGATCCGTCCAGGCCGTCCCGTTCTGCGACCCCTGGAGGGTCCAGTCCTTCGGGTCCCGGCCGGCGGAGTCGTTGGCCGACGTCAGCGCGTAGTGCGCCACCACGACGGCCTTCTCCAGCTTGCCCTGCACCCACCCGGTCGTCGTCCGGGCCAGCCACTTGGTGTCGTTGTCCCCGTCGAAGACCTTGTCCTTGGTCTCGTTCGGCGGGTTCTCCGCGCTCGCCGCGGCCTCCGTCACCTTCTCCGCGATGGGGAGGGCGCCGACGGGACGGGTGCCGATCAGTTCGGTGAACCAGGCCGAGTCCACCTGCGCGCGGGCGGCGTCGCGGATGCCGACGAACCCGCCGCCGCCCCTGATGTACGCCTGGAAGGCGGCGAGCTGCGACTCGTCCAGGCTCACGCCGTTGGCGGACAGGAACACCACGCCGCGGAACCGCGCCAGGTTGCCGGCGGTGAAGACCGCCGGATCCTGGGCCTCCTCGACGGAGAACCCGTTCTTCGCGCTTAGTTCCCTGATCGCCGTCGCGGCCGCGCGCACCGGGTCGTCCTGCTGCGCGGCCTGGCCGCTGAAGACCAGCACGTTGACGGCGGGCTTCTTGGCGGCCGGGGCGGGGGCCTGCGCCTGTGGCCGGGCCTGCGCCTGGGCCGGCACGGCGGCCGGGGCCGCCAGTCCGAGCACCAGGACGGCACTCGACATCGTGATCAGTACGCGCCGCCAGGCGGGTGGCCGGGGCGGTGAATAGCCTGTTCGACCCATCATCACTCCTTGGGATCGAGGGGGGTTCGGAACCGTTCGCGGACGAGTTCGGGAGTCGGCCGCGGTCCGGGATGTCGACGTCTGCGTGGGGCCGTGCTCGTACGGCATGGGGCGACCGGGTCCGGTCTCGGAGGGTGGCCGGAGGTCCGGTCTGGGAGGGTGGCCGGGGGGCGGCCAGGGGCCGGGCCGGCCGGGCGCGGCCGTCAGTGGCCCGTGTGGCCGCCGCCCGCGTGGCCACCGTGACCGCCACCCGGTTGGCCCGGCACGTTGCCGTCCGCGTCCGTCACCGTGAAGATGCCGGCCATCCCCATGTCGGAGTGGCTCTGGACGTGGCAGTGGTACATCCACGCCCCCGGGCCGACGCGCTCGCCCGCGATCAGCTGGAAGCCGAACGACTCGGCGGGCCCGGTGATCTTGGTGTCGATGATCCGGCTCGGGTCCTCGAGGCTCTCCAGCATGCCGGTGCGGTTGTCGGCCCAGCGGTGCCCGTGGATGTGGAACGTGTGGTAGAACTCGCCGTGGGTGATCACGATCCACTCCACCCGCTCGCCGACCTTGGCGACGAACTCCGGCGCCTGGTGCGCGGGTTGGTTGTTGATCGTCATGTCGTTGAAGACGACGGTGAACGTCCTGTCGGGCTTGACGTCCTTCTTCCGCCGGACCACCAGCGGGCCGTACAGCCCCTGCCGGATGCCGCCCGTGCCGTGGTCGGTCCCCACCACGTGGTCGTGGTAGTGCCAGTAGCCCGCGCTGCCGGGCTCGATGCCGGCGCCGCCGCCGCGCCTGCCCTGCGCGTGGGTGCGCCAGATGTAGGTGCGCCGGCCCCCGGGCTCGACCACGCTTTCGTTCAGTCTCGTGCCGTCGCTGGCCACGTCGTAGTCCACCCCGTGGACGTGCAGGCTCGCCGTCACGTCCAGGTTGTTGACCATCTCGATCTCGAGGGTGTCGCCCTCGACCATCTCGATGAGCGGCCCGGGAATCGTGGCCTTGCCGGGCTCCAGGCCGTAGCCCAGCTGGCCGTTCTCCAGCCGTTCGGCGTACAGGGTGATGCGGCGGACCGCGCCCGTGGTCGTGCCGGCCGTACCGGCCTGGGCCGACGCCGCGGTCTGACTCGCTGTGACCAATGGTGCCAGCGCGGCTGCCGCCGCGGACGTGGTGAAGGCACGCCGGGAGAGCAGGCTTTTCGCCATGCCTCTGCCTACCTCGGTCATGGTTCCCCAATCGGTGACGCTTGCGTGAGGGTGACTTGCGGGTGCTCGGGACACCGTTTTCGCGCGCGACATGGGTCTAGGCCTTGACCGGTCGCGTCGTGATCGGTGGTGCTGCGGGGGGTAGTGAGATCAACATCCGATCGAAGTACGCTCCATTTTCGGCGAAATGTCAAGAAGTATCACTGGAAGAGTCAGAACTTCTGCTCACATCTGGCCAAAGGTGACGGTGACTGTTACGGTAACTCCAAGATCGAGGCCATCCGTGTCCCCAACATCCGCTCCCCCGCCCCATAAGCCCTGTCACCGCCCCTCCCGGCTCACCGCTCCTCGTGGCGATCCGGGCGCCGCCGACGAACGTGTCACCAGCCGCCGAACCTGCTCTGACCTGGGACGTCGGTGGCCCATCTGAGCCCTGCCAGTGCCCCGCCCCGATCAACGCGCCGCTCTCCTCCGCCGAATCCGGACGACGGCAGGCCGCGCACCCTCCGGGATCAAGGATCGTGCGGACGTTCTCCTCGCGTCACACGCCGATCACGTCCTCCGGGGACGCCATCGGGCGGGAGACCGGCACCGAGGCGGTGCGGGAAGACGGTCGCGGTGACCGCCGGCGGGACGCACGGGGGTTCACTTTCCGGGATGCCAGGATCGACCGGCACAGGATGTCTGTTTCGCGACGGGACCAGTGACGCCGCGTCATACGTTCGCCCGGGAAATGTCATGGCGGGGTCATGACGTGGTCGCACTGCCCGGCGAGCGCGGCGGCTGCTGGAATCGACGCATGTCCTCCACACCGGTCATCGACGTCGAACCTCCGAACCTCCGAATCTCGGCGCGGCGCGGTCCCTCCTTCGTGTTCGGAGGAGCTCGGCCGGAAGCGGGACGGCGCCGCGCGGACTCTCACGGCGGCGAAGTGCGACTCTCGCAATCCCGCCCGGCCTGACGTCCTGAAGACACATCGGCCGCGCACCAACGCGAGTCCAGAAGCGGGCCGGCCCCTCAACGGCGGGTCCAGAGGCCGGCCGGTGCCCTTGCCGGACGCCACGCGCCGGACGCCACGCGCCGGGCCCGGCGACACCCATCGAGACCACGAGAACAAGGAGTTCACCATCATGTCGACCGACCATGCCGATCACTCGCGGCAGCCTGCTCCGGCCGGCGCCACCTATCCCACGCGTCCGGGCTGGCCCGAGATCGTGGTCGGCCTCCTCGCGGCGGCGGCCGCCATAGCCGTGACCCCGTTCTTCGGCCCGCTGGGGCTGAAGTCGGACGCGGTGGCGTACGGGCTGGTCCTGGCCGCCTGGTCGGGCGTCGTCGGCCTCGTCGGCCTCGCCGCGGCCGCGCTGATCCGCATCCGCTCCTGGGGCGCCTTCAGTGTGCGCCGCACCACCTGGCGCTGGATGGGCATCGGCGTGGTCGCGGGCGTGGTCGCGTTCCTGCTCAAGGGCGTGGTGAACTACGCCGTCATCACCCTGACCGGGTTCGACGCCGATCCCCAGGGCTCGTACTACGACGCGGCAGGGGGCGGCGTGCTGCCCCTGATCCTGACCATCGCCTTCCTGTCCGTCCTCACCCCCATCGGCGAGGAGTTCCTCTTCCGCGGTGTCGTCACCAACGCCCTGCTGCGCTACGGGCCCGTCGTCGGAGTCCTGTCCAGCTCGGTGGTCTTCGCCCTCTTCCACGGCATCAACATCGCCATGACCACGGCGTTCGTGGTGGGCGTCATCGCCGCCGAGGCGATGCGCCGCAGCGGATCGATCTGGCCCGCGGTGGCCGTCCACGTCGTCAACAACATGGGCCTGCCGCTGTTCGTACTGATCACCGGGAACACCGGGCCCGGCTGATCGTCACGCCGAAGACCATGACCACGTGTCTTCGGCACGACTTCTCGTTCCGATGTCCCCGGCCCCCGACCCCCGGCACCACTTCCCACCGAAAGGCAGGACCGATGACCCAGCAGCCCGAACGACCCCTCGTCGGCGGCGAGGCCGAGACGCCCGGCGCGACAGGACGGCTCGGGGCCCCGACCCTGGCGGAGGATCTCCTGCTCCTCCTGTTCCAGCCGAACTCCGGCCTCCGATCCGGCACCGGGACCATCGCGGGCGAGAACACGCTCTTCTACACCCTCGCGGGAGCGGTGCTCGCGGATCTCGGACTCGGCGAGCATGTGCGAACCGATTCGGGCCGGGCCGGGACGACGCGGGTGCGGGCCGTCGAGGACAACCCGCCGTCGGATGACATCCTCCGCCTCACCTGGGACTACGTCTCCGAGAAGCCCCGGGGCGTCCAGACGGTGCTCGCGGCGATCGGGCCGACACTGCGTGGCCCGCTGCTCGACCGGCTCGTCGAACGCGGCGACATCCGCCGTGCGAGCCGCAAGACGCTCGGCCTGTTCGACACGAAGGTCCTCCAGGACGGCGGGAACGGGCGCCGCTCCCGGCTCCTCGAGGACGTCCGCGACGTGCTCGTCGAGGGCGCGGAACCGCGGCCCCGTGTCGCCGCGCTCGCGGCACTGCTCTCGGGAAGCGGGACGCTCCCCCAGTTCCACCGGGAGATCCCCTGGACGACCCCCGTGATCACCCGCGCCAAGGAGCTCGAACGAGGCAGTTGGGGAGCCGGAGCCGCCGCCGAGGCGGTCGCGCGCACCGTCACCGCGACCATCGTCAGCAACGTCGGCAACGTCGTCATCGCGGCGACCGTGCCTCCCGGGAACTGAGGAACGCCCCGGGCCGGCCCCCGCCACTCACCCCTGGTGCGACCGTCTCAATCGATGATCGCGGTGACTTCGGCCTCGACGAGGATGCCGGGCTCGAAAAGCACGTCCACCCCGATCAGCGCGGCCGGTGGCGTGGCGAGGTCGAACTCGCGGGCCGCCTGTTCGACGCCCGCGTTGAAGGTGTCGTACATCTCCCTCTTCCAGCCCGCGGCGTACCACGTGACGCGGACGACGTCGTGAAAGGTCGCTCCGGCCGCGTCCAGCGCCTTGGCGACGTTGCGGTAGACCTGGGCGACCTGCCCGGCGAGGTCGCCCGGTGCCACGAGCTCGCCGTTCTCGTCCCAGGCGACCTGTCCCGCGATGTGGACCTGCCTGCTCCCCCTCGCCACCGCGACGTGGTGGTAGAGCGGGACCTGGACATGCCCGTCGGGGTTGATGAGCGAAACGGTCACGAGATCTCCTGATCGGTTGTGTGGTCGAGGCGCCGGAGGGCGCCCTTACTCTCTTGCGGTTACTGGGAAACCATAGGAGAGTGTCCACTGACGTGGAAGAACGCACTTTTTGGAGACTGGGGAACCTTATGGTGACCAAGCAGTTCGCGGGCACGGCCGACGAAGCGGACCTGAGGCGCGCCGACTCCCTGGCGCGGGAGATCTTCTCGGACGTCGCCAACAAGTGGGCGCTGCTCATCATCGAGGCCCTCGGTGAGCGCACCCTCCGCTTCAGCGAACTGCGCGGCGAGGTCGAGGGCATCAGCCACAAGATGCTCACCCAGAACCTGCGCATGCTGGAGCGCAACGGCCTGGCCGAGCGGAAGGTGTATCCCACCGTGCCGCCGCGGGTCGAGTACACCCTCACCGAGCCGGGCCAGGCCCTGCGCGCGACGGTCGATCTCATCTGCGGCTGGACCCATCAGTACTTCGGCCACATCGAGACCGCCCGCGGGCGCTTCGACGCCTGACGGCTCGGTCCGGGTGGGCGGGACGAAGGAAACTCCCCGGAGGCGGGGAAGGGCCGGCTCGCCGTAGACGGAGCGGCTCCAGACGTCGCGGTCCCGGCCGGTCACTTGGCGGTCGGTCAATGCCATGAGGCGGTCGTACGTGGAGCACCCTCCCCCTATTTCTGCATCGATCGATGCAGAAGGGTTAGACTGCGGGGGTGGAGACCAGACAGCGCCGCCCGACCGGCCGACCGCGGGGATTCGACGCCGACGAGGCGCTCGAGCGCGCCCTGCTGGTGTTCTGGGAGCGGGGCTACGAGGGGGCGAGCCTGGCCAACCTGACCGACGCGATGGGCATCTCCACCACCAGCATGTACGCCACCTTCGGCAACAAGGAGGAGCTCTTCCGCAAGGCCCTGGAGCGCTACACCGAGGGTCCGAGCGCCTACCTGGCCCGGGCCCTGGACGAGCCGACCGCCCTCGGCGTCGTCACCGCGATCTTTGCCGGCACGGTGAGGACCACCACCCGCCCGGCCGGTCCCAACGGGTGCCTGGGCGTCCAGGGCGCCCTGGCCACCGGCGACTCCAGCCGTGGAGCCCGCGACCTCCTCGTCGCGTGGCGCGACAGCGGCTACTCCCGCATCCGGGAACGGTTCGAACGAGCCGTCGACGACGGCGACCTGCCGCCGGAGACCGACCCGGCACTGCTCGCCCGCTACGTCACCGCCCTGGCCTACGGCATCGCCGTGCAGGCCGCCGGCGGCGTCGGCCGCGACGAGCTCCAGGACATGGCCGATCTCGCCCTGCGCGACTGGCCGCCCCGCTGAGAGCCGCCCGGTGTCCGTCTTCGCGGACGACCGTGTCTTCACCGGCCCGGTTCGGGGCCAAGAGCACCAGGTGCCGCGGGTGGAAAGTCTTCTGCTGCGTCTCGGCCAGGCGCCCGGCTGACCCCTGAAACGACGACCCTCACGTTCCCCTGAAGCGGCGACTCCCGCGTTCCGCGCGGCCCGGCCGGGGGCTGTGACGCCTCCCGGCGTTCACGGGCCGTCCCGGCCGGTTTCGGCCGGTTTCGCCCGAGGGCCGATCGCGGTCACCCGTCCCCGCCCCCGTCCCCGCCCCCGTCTCCGTCCCCGCCTCCGCAGGTCCTCGCCATTCTGCATCGATCGATGCGGAACGTGCTACGGTGGACTTCTGCATCGATCGATGCGGAAGTCGGCGCGAGCCGACTTCGCGGGACCCCCGAGGGCACCGCAATCGCCCCGCCCGGTGCCGTACGACCGCCACGCAGAAAGGGACCCCCGATGTCCGACAGTGATCTGCGCGAGTTCTACCTGCGCTACCTCGGTGAGCTCAACGCCCACAGGTTCGACCAGATGGACGGGTTCATCGACGACCGGACCACGCTGAACGGTGAGCCCGCCACCCGCGACGACCTCATCGCCGTGCAGAAGGCCGACGTGGACGCGGTCCCGGACCTGCACTGGGAGCTCAAGGAACTGCTCTTCGACGGTGACCGCCTGGCCGCGCGGCTGGTCAACACGGGCACGCCGGTGAAGGAGTGGCTCGGAGTGGCACCCACCGGCGCCTCGTTCGAGATCACCGAGTACGCCATCTACCAGGTGCGCGACGGGCGGTTCGTACACATGACGGCCCTGCACGACGCCGGCGAACTCCTCCGGCAGCTCACCGGCTGACCCTTCGGCGCCGGCACCGGCGACGTGGAGAGCAGTCGCACCCAACGGTCCGCCCGGGCCGCACACTTCGAGAGGAAACCCATGACCGTCACACTGATCACCGGGGCCAACAAGGGCATCGGCTTCGAGACCGCCAGGCAACTTCTGGAACTGGGACACACCGTCTACATCGGTGCGCGTGACATCGAACGAGGCGAGAAGGCCGCGGCCGCCCTCGGCGCACGGTTCGTGCGGCTCGACGTGACCGACGACGCCTCGGTGAGCGACGCGCTCGCGACGATCGGCGCGGCCGAGGGACGGCTCGACGTCCTGGTGCACAACGCGGGCGTCCTCGGGAACGAACCCCTCGACGGCCCCGCGGCCCTGCGAGTGTTCGACACCAACGCGGTGGGGATCGTACGCGTCACCGAGGCGGCACTCCCCCTGCTGCGCAAGTCCTCCAACCCCACCGTGGTCACCGTGTCGAGCAGCGCCGGATCGTTCTGGGCGGTGAACAACCCCGACCGGCCCGAGTTCAACCTGCCGCTGGCGCTCTACTCCGCGTCCAAGGCGGCGGCGACCATGCTGACGGTGCAGTACGCCAAGTCCCAGCCCGGCATCAAGTTCAACGCGCTGGAGCCCGGCACCACGGCCACCGACATGACCGCGGCCTTCGGGATCGGAAGATCGCCGGAGGAGAGCGCCAGAGTCGTCGTACGCCTGGCCACCCTCGACGTGGACGGCCCGACGGGAACCTTCCAGGACGAGAACGGGGAACTGCCCTGGTAGCCGCCCCGCGGACGTGGTCCGGCGGTGGCCACGATCGTCTCCTCCGGGAGGAGCGCACGAACCGGCCGGATCGCGGAAGAGCGCACGAACCGGCCGGATCGCGAACGGCCAAGGTGACCCGGCCGTGCCGCCCAAGGCACCGCCCCTCTCCGGCGGTTTTCCTCCCGATCCGACCGGTCCTCGGCTGACCGCCATCACCGCCGACCCGTCCGGCATCTGGATCACCGGGGAGATCGGGACGTCGTCGTTCCCGCTCTCCCGGACGGCGGGCTCCGGCCGGCGCGGCGAGGACACTTCCGCGAAGGCCGGACGCGTGGTCCGTGGCCTCCCGCCCATCCCCAACGGCAGGGGCGGCCACTGGTTTCTCGGCTCCACCGACGTCAACGGTTGAGGCGGCGGGTTGGTGACCTGTTCGCGCAGGTGGCGAATCGGCCGTTAGGGTTCGTGGATGTTGCTGACGATCCTTGGCGGATGCGGCGCGTGGCCGGGAGCGGGCCAGGCCTGCGGCGGTTATCTCGTGGAGCACGACGGGTTCAGGCTGCTCGTCGACCCCGGGTACGCGACGGTGCCGCGGCTGCTGGAACGGGTCACCGCCGATCAGGTCGACGCGGTGTTCGTCACCCACGGACATCCCGATCACTGCGCCGACCTGAACCCGTTGCTGCGGGCGCGCGCGTTCCGTGACGACCCGCCGGCCCCCCTGCCGGTGTACTCGCTGCCCGGCGCCCTGGACGCGGTGCTCGCGCTGGACCGCCCCGGAATGCTGACCGACGCCTATGTCCCGCGCGCGTTCACCGCGGGCGACCGGATCGACATCGGCCCGTTCCGTGCGCGGACCCGCCTGCTGCCGCACTCGGTGCCCAATGCCGGCGTACGGCTGGCGGCGGGCGGGCGGGTGCTCGCCTACACCGGCGACACCGCCCCGAGCCCCGAGGTGGTGGAGCTGGCGCGCGGCGCCGACCTGTTCCTGGCCGAGGCCACCTACGTGGACCGGGTCCCGGAGGATTCGCGGCGCAACCTGTCCAGCGCCCGCCAGGCAGGCCGGCAGGCCAGGGAGGCCGGAGTCGGACACCTGCTGCTGACTCACCTGCAGCCCGGTACGGACGCCACCGCCGCGCGAGCCGCCGCCGGAGCCGAGTACGACGGCGAGATCGGCGTCGCCACCTCCGGTCTCGTCGTCGATCTTCCCTGACCTCCCTGACTTCCCTGAGCGAGGCCTCCGCGACTTCCCTGAGCGAGGCCTCCGCCGAGACCCGCGAAGGCGCGCGCAAGGGTGGCGACGGTGTTGACCCTCCCCGTTGACCTTCCCCTTGGGTGAAGCCCCAGCATCGTTGACACCGGCCGCCGTGGCCGGGACGAGGAGGAGTGGTGCGGGAGCTGCTGACGATCGGAGCGTTCGCCCGGGTGGCCCGGCTGTCGCCCAAGGCCCTGCGGCTCTACGACGAACTCGGGCTCCTGCCGCCGGCCGCCGTGGACGGCGATTCGGGATACCGGTTCTACGACCCGGAGCAGCTGGAGCGAGCCCGGCTGATCGCCTGGCTGCGACGCCTGGGCATGCCCTTGACCCGGATCCGGCGCGTGTGCGACCTCCCCGCGGAGAAAGCGGCCGAGGAGATCGCCGGCTACTGGGAGCGGTTCCTGGCCGAGACCGCCGCTCGCGGCCGGCTGGCGACCTTCCTCGTCGACTACCTGACGGGAAGGGGCAGCTCGGTGGACGACTCCACGACCATGCTCGGGGTCCGTTACGTCGCCCGCTCGGAGTCGGGGCTGGTGCGGACGAGCAACGAGGACACCGCCTACGCGGGCCCCCGCCTGCTGGCGGTGGCCGACGGCGTCCGTGGCGGGGCCGGAGACCTCGCGAGCGCGACCGCCATCGAGGCGCTCAAACCGCTGGAGGCTCTCACCATGCCCGCCGAAGACCTCCTCGGCGCGCTGGCCGACGCGATCGACGACGCCGACGCGGAGATCGGGACGATCGCCGCGGCGTCATCGGACGGCGAGGCCGTCACCACCCTGACCGCGCTGCTGTGGTCCGGCTCCCACCTGGCGCTGGCGCACATCGGCGACACCCGCGCCTACCGGCTGCGAGACGGTGAGCTCTCCCAGATCACCCACGACCACACCGTCGTCCAGTCCCTGATCGACGAAGGACGGCTGCCCCCCGGCGAAGCGGCCTCGCACCCGCAGCGCTCACTGCTGGTGCGAGCACTCACCGGCACGGGCGGGACGCACCCGGACCTGTCACTGCACCGGGCCGCCGCCGGTGACCGCTACCTCCTGTGCTCCGACGGGCTGTCGGCCGTCGTCCCGGCCGCGTCCCTGCGGAAGGCGCTGACCGAGGAGGACGGCCCGCAGCGGGCACTCGACGAGCTGATCGCGCAAGCGTACGCCGCGGGTGCTCCCGACAACATCGCATGCGTCGTCGCCGACGTCGTACCCCTGGACGGCGCGGACGCCGTCCGGAACGTTCCCGGCCGGTGACGCGCGCCCCCGGGCTCACGGCGGGACGCGGCGTCATCGTCGATCGCCGGCCGCTGAGGGTCGACGCGTTCCGGCGGCTGTGGGTGGCGTCGGTGGTGTGCGCGGTGGGCGGGTCGTTCAGCCTGGCCGCGATCCCGGCGCAGCTGTTCACCATGACCGGGTCGTCGGCGGCCGTGGGCGCCTCGGCCGTCGTGTCGTTCGCCGCGCTGGCGGTGGCGGCCCTGTGGACAGGCGCTCTCGCCGACGTCAAGGACCGGCGGACGATACTCCTGGCCGCGCACTGCGGCCTCACGCTGACCTACGCGGCCCTGTGGGCTCAGTCCGTGCTGGACGTCCGGTCCGTCCCGGTCCTGATGACGCTGGTGGCCTGCCAGGGACTCGCCTTCGGATCGATCATGACGACGACGGGTGCCGTGGTGCCCCGCCTCGTCCCGGCCGAACTGCTCCCGGCCGCCAACGGCCTCAGCTCGCTGGCCCGCTACGCCGGGTCGATCCTGGGCCCCGTGCTCGCCGGCCTCCTGATCCCGCTCGTCGGGCTCGGCACCCTGTACCTGTTCGACGCGCTCGCGCTGCTGGCCGTCGTGTGGGCCGTCGCCAGGCTGCCCCGCCTGGAGCCGGTCCGGGCATCGGACGCCCCGGCCGGACCGCGCCACGGGGGTCGTCCGGCCATCGCTCAGATCACGGCCGGGTTCCGGTACCTGGCCGCCAGCCGGCTGCTCGTGGCGGTGCTGGCGGTCGACCTCTCGGCGATGGTCTTCGGCATGCCGGTCGCCCTCTTCCCCGAGCTGGCCCAGCACACCTACGGCGGCCTGGCCGGCGGCGGCCCGGCAGTGGGACTGCTCTACGCCGCCTACCCGGCCGGGGTGTTCGCGGCCGGTCTCCTGTCGGGCACCTTCACCCGCGCCCGCCGCCACGGCGCTCTCATGGCGGCGGCCGCCGCCGCGTGGGGCGTCACCGTGGTCGTACTCGGCCTGGCGGCACAGCTGTGGATCGCGCTGACGGCGCTCGTCCTCGGCGGAGCCGTGAACCTCGTGCTCAGCACCTTCCGCAACGCCATCTCCCAGGCCCTCACCGACGACGCCATGCGCGGCCGGATCCAAGGGGCGCTCACCGTCGTCCTCATCGGCGGACCGCAGCTCGCGAACGTGCTGCACGGCACCGCCGCGCCGCTCCTCGGGCCCCGGACGGTGATCTGCGCCGGAGGCCTGCTCACCACCGTGGCCGTCGCCGCGATCGCATGGCGGGTTCCCGAGCTGCGCTCCTACACGACGCTCACCCCCGGACCACGTCGTGCCCCAGACTGCTCAGCGTGACCCGCGTCGGCATGACCTCGGCCAGGAAGACGAGAAGAGTCGCACCCGGCGAAGACGATTGTGTCGGCGCCGAGCCTGTCAGGCAGCTCCCGCAGCGGGGTGCGGTGGAACGCACCCCGGCACGGCACCAGACGCCGGCCGGCGCTCGATGTTCGACCGTCGGCAGCACCTTCGAGCGTCCGGGCCGTCCGGGCCGTCCGGGCCGTCCGGCCCGTCGGCCTGCGCGGAAGCGCTCACCGCAGGGCGGGGTTCCACAGGCGCGCGTCCGCGCAGACGCGGATCTCGACGACCTCGCTGATGTGCCGCCCCCCGCACCGATCCCCCGGCACCACCAGGTGCGGCCCGTACGCGTCGAGGTCGCCGCCGTCCATCTGGACGCCCACCAGCACCGGGACGTCGCCGAACTCCGGGTCGATCTCCCCCCACGACAGCACCGCGTGATGGCCGTCGCGCCCCAGCACCGACACCAGGAACCGCAGCCGGTCCTTGCGCTCGGAGGCGTCGAAGACCGGCCCGGCCGCGCGCGCCACGTCCAGCAGCAGGGGGCCGGTGAAGCGGTGCCGGCGGGCTCCCGAGGTGCGGCAGGTGAAGCCGACCTCCACCGTCCGCTGCGGCAGGGCCCGCAGATCGGCCATGCTCAGCAGCCCGGGAACGGACAGGTCACCCGACAGGCGCAGCCGCCCACCGGAGAAGACACGATCGGGAACGTCGATCGACGTGGGCCGCATCAGCCCTCCCTCACCCGTGATCAGGTCATGGGTACGGACCTTTACCGCAATATTCCCACCCCGTGTCCCCGTCACACGCATACGCGACGGCAAGGGAGCATAATCGCGGCAGACACGAGAACCGATCGGCCTTTCCTGCCGCATCCGCCTCCTCAAGGGAGCGAACGCCGGCGCCGTTCCGCCCACCCGCTTCGAGGGACGTCACACCGGGCGCGAAGCCCGCCGGGCAGCGGTCACGCCAGATCGAGCAGCTGCTCGTAGAAACCGCCGAAACCGCGCGCCCGGTCCACGAAGTGCAGCTCCAGGATCCAGTGGCAGGTCCTTCCCGCACGGTCGGTGCGCCGCAGCGGGGTGTCGTTGCCCGGGGTGATGTAGGACTCCGCCTTCTCGCCGTCGTTCTTCTCGTGCGGGAACTCCCCCACGAGATGACCGGCGTGCCAGATGCCGATCTCCCACCCGGCCTCGCCCGCCAGCCGTTCCACCTCGGCGTACAGCTGCCCGCCGGTGATGTCGGGATCGGCCGCGAACGCCGCACGCCCGGCGTCGAAGACGCGCGGCAGGTCACTCAGCAACCGGTGCTTGTCCGGATCGTCGCCGAAGACGTACGTACGGCCGAAATCGGCCTCGAACTCCTCGAAGATCGGACCGAAGTCGGCGAAGGCGACATCGTCCTCACCGATGATGAGATCGGGCGGGTTGTCCTGGTACGGGAGCAGGGTGTTGGGTCCGGAGCGGATGATCCGCTTGTGCCAGTGCTTGGTCGTGCCGAACATGTCGTTGGCCAGGTCCCGGATGCGATCGCTCACCTCCCGCTCCCCGGCCCCGGGGACGACCAGCCCGCGCGCCTCCACCTCGGCGAACAAGGCGAGCGCCTTCTCCTGCGCCGCGACCAGGCCCGCGACCCGCCGGGCCTCCTCCGGTCCGGAACGACCAGACGTCATGTGGCAACCTCCTGCTCTTCATGTCGTGGTGCCCTGCCGGCACGAGCGACCCGGCCGGCACGAAGATCGAACACGGAACCACCGCGTCAGTGATCTCGGGACGAGAGTAGGGGGCGGCCGTCACCATTGGCACCACTTGGGGTTGATATCTGACATGAAAATGTTCAGTTCGTCGCCCAGGTGAGATCGGCGATGACGTGGCACGTCCTCCTTCGGCGGCCATCGGCAACCGCTAACGTTTCACCTGTCGCGGGCACCGGATCACGTCTGCCGTGGTCGTCGCCTTCCGTCCCTCCGACCAGTCCCGCTGCCGCCGGCTCCGTCGCATCGTCAGAAAGCACCTCATGAGCCTCCATGACGCCCCCTCCCACCCCGACGACGACGAACCCGCCGAGGACCCCACCGCGCGACCGGCCCGGCCGACCGTGTCGAGCGCGCTCGCGCCACTGGCGATCTCCGGCGTCATCGTGCTGGACCGGCCCCGCGACCCCGACACCGACCCTGATACCGACACCGACGCGGAGGAAGCCGCCGAGGCCCAGCTGTCCGCACTGCTGGGACAGCACACCTCCCCCCTCGCACTACCGGCCAAGGGCAGCCCGCCACCCGCCGGGAACGCCTACGATCTGGCCGCGCTGCTGCGCACCGTGCAGGCACCCGAGCGGGCCCTGGCCGCCACCGCGGGCTGGCTGTCGTCGGAACGACGCTCCTCACCGGCCACCCAGCGCAACTACATCCGCGACCTCTCCTGGTGGCTGTGGTGGATCCAGGCCCGCGGCCTGCACATCGGCGACGTCCCCACCATGGAGACCGACCTGTACGCCGCGGCCATGCGCGACGCCGGACTGTCGGCCAACACCCGCCGGGCCCGCATCTCCGCCGCGAAATCCTGGTACACCTACCTGCGCCGCGCCGACCTGGCGACCACCAACCCCTTCGACGGGATGGAACCACCCCGGCGCGACGCCTCCACCACCCGGTTCGTCAGCGGCGAACAACTCGACGACATGCTCGTGCACGCCGTACTCCACGAAAGCACCCGCGTCCAGGCCATCCTGGCCGTGCTGATCGGCACCGCCTGCCGCATCAGCTCCCTGCTCACCGTCGAGGTCGGCCACCTCACCTACCAGGGCCGCCTCAGAGTCGTGAACCTGCCCGTCAAGGGCAACCGCACCCACCCCGTCGACGTACGCCCCTTCATCGGCGAAATCCTCGACGCCTACCTGACCGAACGCGGAACCGCACCCGGCCCCCTCTTCCGATCACGCAACGGACGGCCACTGCAACGCACCTACGTCCGCGAACTCATCCAGCGCATCGCCAAGGCCACCGGAATCGCCGACCACGGCAAACTCTCCATCCACGGCATCCGCCACAGCGTGGCCACCGCCCTGCTGGAGGCCGGAGAAGAACTCTCGGCGGTGCAGGCCCTGCTCGGCCACGCCTCCCCCGACACCACCCAGATCTACGCCCACCCCAAATCGCTCAACCTCTCCCCCACCCAGCGCATCGACCAACGCCTGGCCACCGCCGTCGAACGCCGCACCCGCCACCCCACCCGGCACAACCCGCACGGCACGACCCCGGCACACCCACGGAGGAGCCCGGCCGACCGTGACGGCTCGACCGGGCTCCTCAGGTGAGAACGGATCGGATCAGGCGAGATCGAACCGGTCGAGCTCCATCACCTTGGTCCAGGCCGCGACGAAGTCGGCCACGAACCGCTCAGAGGCGTCCCGGCTGGCGTAGACCTCCGCGAGGGCCCGGAGCTGGGAGTTGGAACCGAAGACGAGGTCGACCGCCGTCGCGGTCCACTTCACCTCGTCGGTGTTCACGTCACGGATCTCGTACACATGCTCCTCGGACTCCGACGCCTTCCACCGGGTGCCCGGCGAGAGCAGGTTGGCGAAGAAGTCGTTGGTGAGCACACCGGGCCGGTCGGTGAGGACACCGTGCCCGGTACCGCCGAAGTTGGCCCCGAGAGAACGCAGACCACCGACGAGAACGGTCATCTGGGGCGGAGTCAGGCTGAGCATGTAGGCACGGTCGACGAGCAGCACCTCCGGCGGGGTCTTCTCGCCGGCGGACAGATAGTTACGGAACCCGTCGGCGCGAGGCTCGAGAACCCGGAAGGACTCGACGTCGGTCTGCTCCTGGGTGGCGTCGGTACGGCCCGGACGGAACGGCACCGTCACCGTCACCCCGGCCTCGCGCGCCGCCCTCTCGACGGCGGCCGAACCGGCCAGCACGATCAGGTCGGCAAGCGAGATCTTCGCGCCCCCGGCCTCGTTGAACTCACGCTGGATCCCCTCAAGGGTCCCCAGGACCGTCGCGAGCTGCTCGGGCTGGTTGATCTCCCAGCTCCGCTGCGGCTCCAGACGCAGCCGGGCACCGTTGGCACCGCCGCGCTTGTCGGTGGACCGGAAACTCGCGGCGGAGGCCCACGCGGTGGACACCAGCTGAGCGGTCGTGAGACCGGACTCCAGAACCTTGGCCTTCAGGGCGGCGACGTCACCGTCACCCACCAGCTCGTGCTCGACGGCCGGGACCGGGTCCTGCCACAACTGCGGCTCGGCGACCCACGGCCCGAGGAAACGGCTGACCGGACCCATGTCACGGTGCAGCAGCTTGTACCACGCCTTGGCGAAGGCCAGCGCGAACTCCTCGGGGTGCTCCAGGAAGCGCCGGGAGATCTTCTCGTACGCCGGGTCGACACGCAGCGACAGGTCGGTCGTGAGCATCGTCGGCCTGTGCTTCCTCGACGGGTCGTGCGCGTCGGGAATGATCGCCTCGGCGTCCTTCGCGACCCACTGCTTCGCGCCACCGGGGCTCGTGGTGAGCTCCCACTCGTAGCCGAAGAGGATCTCGAAGAAACGGTTGCTCCACTGCGTCGGCACGTCGGTCCACGTCACCTCGAGACCGCTGGTGATCGTGTCCCCGGCCTTGCCGGTGCCGTACGTGCTCAGCCAGCCCAGCCCCTGCGACTCCAGCGGCGCGCCCTCTGGCTCCGGCCCCACGTGGTCGTCCGCGATCCCGGCGCCGTGGGTCTTGCCGAACGTGTGACCACCGGCGATGAGAGCGACGGTCTCCTCGTCGTTCATCGCCATCCGCCCGAAGGTCTCACGGATGAAATGCGCCGCCGCGGCCGGGTTCGCGTTGCCGCGGGGACCCTCCGGGTTGACGTAGATGAGACCCATCTCGGTCGCGCCGACATCCGGCGACATCTCGTTCTCGGTGACGTAGCGCGCGTCGCCGAGCCAGGCGTCCTCCGGACCCCAGAAGATCTCCTCCGGCTCCCAGATGTCCTCGCGGCCGAAACCGAAACCGAAGGTCTTGAACCCCATGGACTCCAGGGCGACGTTACCGGCGAGCACCAGCAGGTCGGCCCACGAGATCTGCTGGCCGTACTTCTGCTTGACCGGCCACAGCAGCCGGCGGGCCTTGTCGAGGTTGGCGTTGTCGGGCCAGCTGTTGAGCGGCGCGAAACGCTGAGAACCGTCACCGGCGCCACCGCGGCCGTCGTGAATGCGGTAGGTGCCCGCGGCGTGCCAGCTCATCCGGATCATCAGACCGCCGTAGTGACCGAAGTCGGCCGGCCACCAGTCCTGCGAGGTGGTGAGCACCTCGACGATGTCCTGCTTGAGGGCCTCGACGTCGAGCCGCTCCAGCTCCTTGGCGTAGCTGAAGTCCTCCGGCAGCGGGTTGCCCTTGGAGGAGTGCGAGCGCAGTATCGAAAGATCGAGCTGGTTGGGCCACCAGTCCCGGTTCGTGTGCGGACGACCGCCGGTCTTCGGGGTCGGCGAGTCGATGGCCGGGTTCTCGCTCTCGCTGCCCTGCGCGGTCACGGAGTCGTGCGCGACCGGACAGCCGCCTGCTTCACCCCCGCTCTTCGCGCCGGTGACGATCGCGTCGTGGTTCTCGGTCATGGAAATCCTTCCGGATCAGCTGGCAGTGGAACAGTCGAGGCACACGCCCCAATAAATGATCTCGGCCTCGTCGATCGCGAAGCCGTGATCGTTCGACGCGGTCAGGCAGGGCGCCTCACCGATCGCACAGTCGACATCGGCGACGACACCGCACGATCGGCACACGATGTGATGGTGGTTGTCACCGACCCGACCCTCGAACAAGGCCGGACTGCCCGGCGGTTCTATACGACGCACGAGCCCCGCGCCGGTGAGCGCGTGGAGCCCCTCGTACACCGCCTGGAGAGATATCTGGCCGATACGGTCACGTACTCCCGAGGTGAGCGCCTCGACATCGAGATGATCACCGTTCCGGACGGTCTCGAGCAGTGCGACACGGGCCGCCGTCACCCGTAGGCCGGCACCTCGCAGCTCCTCGGCGGTGGTCGGGGGCTGGGACGCGGTCATAACTACAACATACCCCCACAAACATGAAGAATTTAAGATGTTGACTCATTCAAGTCTTGGGAGATCACCCTCCGGCGCCCGCCCGGCTCCGCGTCAGGACGGGGCCAGCACGCAGAACTCATGATCCTCCGGATCGACCAGGCACGTCCACGGAACGTCTCCCTGGCCAAGGTCGAGATCACCGGCGCCCAGAGCCCGCAACCGGGCCACCTCCGCCGCCCCGTCGTCACCGGGATACGGCAGCAGATCGAGATGGACGCGATCCGGCACGGTCTTCCCACCGGGCGTACGGAGGAACTCCAGATACGGGCCCACACCCCTGGCGGAGCGCAACGCCGCCTGATCGTCGGTCACCTCGTGCGGAATCCAGTCCGTCGCCTCGCCCCAGAACCGGGCCATCGCCCTCGGATCGGCGCAGTCGACCACCACCGCGGCGATCGGCCCGGTGTCCCGGTAGACCTCCCGGGGCTCCAGCACGCAGAACTCGTTACCCTCCGGGTCGGCCAGGACCGTCCACGGCACGTCGCCCTGGCCCACGTCGGCGGGCGTCGCGCCGAGAGCCTTCAGGCGCGCCACCAACTCCGCCTGGTGGGCCGCGGAGGTGGTGGCGAGATCGAGATGCACACGGTTCTTCGTCGGCGTCTTGGCTTCCGGTACGGGAACGACGTCGACACAGACGGCGACCGGGTCCGGCCAAACAAGGCCACCGGAGGGTCCGACATAGGTGGTCGCGCCGGGGGTGTAAGCACTCCACCCGAGCGCCTCCGCCCAGAACCGGCCGACCGCCGGGGCATCCAGAGCCTTGATGTTCACCTGAACGGGTCGCAGCGCCATGCCGACGACCCTATGCCCCCGCTCCACGCGTGTTCTTCCAGCGGCGCACCCTGCGTACCGCGCCGAGGCCCGGCCGAGGCGCCCCTGTTCTTCGGTGATGAGTCTTCAGTCCGTTGTAAATGATCTTGAAATTCAGGCCAGCGCCTTTACAATGTAGATTTATTATCAAATGTCCGAATATTTACTCAGCGTCGTTTCGGCGGCCACGTCGGGCGACCGGCTGCTGCGCCCCGACGTCGCCCACGAGGCGATCCGGCAGGCCCGCACGCTGGCCGCGCCGCGGCCCGGCGAGCCGGGGGCGCGCGGCCTGCTCGCG
>NZ_JBEOWK010000037.1:0-66432 GCF_040295985.1 Streptosporangium sp. NPDC002524
CGCTCGACTCGATCCCGCCGAACCCGTTAGGATTGCGACCACCCCGTTTCCAGGGCAACCCCTCTAACTTACTCCAACATCCGGTCGATGTCCAACCGAATTTTCGGCGTGACGCACGCGTCCCGACGAGGGAGATGATCAGAAGGAGGGTCCCGAGGCTCTGGCGATCTCCGCCAACCCCCTCGGGCCTGTGAACTCTATGTACGCCGCCGAGGTCCGTCAAATCGAAGAGCCTGCCCGGCCATGACGTGTTTCTCACCTGCTGGGTAGAGATCCGTTATGACGGACCAAAGAGTGTTGCCCAGGGCGCTCGTCGTGCTTCTCTGCGCCGCGGGGGCGGTGGTCACCCTGGGCGGGATCAGAGAGATCGGGTCGATCATCGGGCCGCTGTTGCTGGCCCTGGTCCTGGTCCTGGCGGTCTCCCCGGTCAGAACCTGGCTTCGCGATCGTGGCGCTCCCGGATGGACGCTGGTGGCGGCCCCTCTGGCGATCGTGCTGCTGGTGCTCCTGGGCATGGTGGCGATCCTGACCGTGGCGGTCGCGCAGATGGCGACCCTCGCGCCCACCTACGACGCGCAGTTCAACCAGCTCGTCGCGGAGGCGCAGCAGCAGGCGGCCAGGCTCGGCTTCGGCACCCAGCAGATGAACGAGGCGATCAACTCCTTCGACCCCGGCAAGATCTTCGCGCTCGCGCAGGGGTTCGTCTCGGGGCTGCTGGGCGTGTTCTCAGGTCTGATCCTCATCGTCGTCCTGGTCCTGGCCATGTGCCTGGACGCCCAGTCCTTCTCCAAGATCCTCGCCATGGGAGCGGCGCGCAGGCCTCTGCTCATCGAGGCGCTCAGCAACTTCGGTCACAAGACCCGCCGTTATCTCCTGGTCTCTACGGGGTTCGGACTGATCTGCTCCGCGCTGGACGTGGCCGCGCTCTGGATTCTCGGCGTGCCGCTCCCCCTCCTCTGGGGAGTACTGGCACTGATCACGAACTACATCCCCAACGTCGGTTTCGTCCTGGGGCTGATCCCGCCGGCCCTGCTCGCTCTCCTGGAGGGCGGGCCCAAAACCATGATCTTCGTGATCGTCGCCTACATACTGATCAACTTCGTGGTGCAGTCGCTGATCCAGCCGAAGTTCCTCGGTGACGCGGTCGGCCTGTCCACTACGGTGACCTTCCTCTCGCTCATCCTGTGGACGTTCCTGCTCGGCCCGCTGGGCGCGCTGCTGGCCATCCCGCTCAGCCTGCTGGCCCGGGCGCTGCTCATCGACAGCGATCCCGACGGCGACTGGGCCGCCGCCCTCGTGTCCGGGAACGTCCCCGGCGACGAGCGGCCCGGCACGGGGAAGAAACCGGACGGGGACCAGGGCAAGGCCCCTTCCCCCGTACCCTGAGGCCATGTACCGCGAGTGGGCTCCGGACTCCCGCGTCGCCGGGCGGGTGGCCTGCGTGTGGAGCAGCGAGGCGATCTCCGCGACGACGCAGCTGGTCGTGCCCGACGGTTGCGTGGACCTGGTCTGGGGGCCGGGGGGAGCGCTCGTCGCGGGGCCCGACACGGGTCCGAAACCCGTCCGGATGGCGCCGGGTGACCGCTACGCGGGGATCCGGTTCAGGCCCGGCGCGGCGGGCGAGCTGTTCGGCGTGCCGCTCGACAGCCTGCGCGACCTGCGGGTGCCGCTGTCCGACCTGGGACCGTTCACGGAACTGTCCGACCCGGAGCCGCTCACCGCGCTACCCGAGCCCGAGTCGTTCCTCGACGTCGTACAGCGGGCGCTGGCCGTACGGCTGCGCGCGGCTCCGGGACCCGACCCGGCCGCGCCCGTGATCGCCGAGGCGCTGCGGGCGGGGCGGAGCGTGAGGGAGGTGGCCTGGAATCTGGGGGTCGGCGAGCGACAGCTCCTGCGCCGGACCCTGCGCTCTTTCGGGTACGGCCCGAAGGTGCTGCAGCGGGTGGTCAGGTTCCAGCGGGCACTGCGGCTGGCCAGGCGCGGTGTCACGGCGGCCGAGGTCGCCGTGGTCAGCGGGTACGCAGACCAGGCGCACATGGCGAACGAGGTACGGCGGCTGGCGGGGGTGCCTCTGAGCCGGTTGCTCGATCAACCCGGTAACCCCTGAGCCGGTCGCTCGATCAATCCGGTGACCCCTGAGCCGGTTGGCTTCTCGACCGGCTCGGCGACGCCTGGGCCGGTTGGTCGCTCTGTCAGCTCGGCGGCCTGAGCCGGTTCAGCTCGGCGGGCCCGAGCCGGTTGCTCGATCGGCCCGGTGACCCCTGAGCCGACTGCTCGAACGCCCGGCTAGCCCGGCTACTCGATCGCCCGGTGGCACGACCGCCTGGCGGAAGCCGCGCGGGGCGTCGTGCCGGGGTCAGGCGGGTTCCAGCGCGACCGCTCCGCCGCTCACCCGGCTCCGGCCGTCGGGGGAGGCGATCGAGACCTTCAGCGTGCTGGGCCGTCCCATGTCCACCCCCTGGATGACCGTGAACTCCGAGGAGCCGTTCCCGAGAACCCGCAGGTAGCCGCCGAAGGCAGCGGCGGCGGCCCCGGTGGCGGGGTCCTCGACGACGCCCCCGACCGGGAACGGGTTGCGGGCGTGGAACCGCTCGTCGCTCTCCCGCCAGAACAGGTTCACCGTCGTCCAGCCCTCGCGGGTCATCAGCGCCTTCAGCCGCTCGTAGTCGTAGTCGAGGCGGGCCAGGCGTTCGCGCGAGGAGGCCGCGACCACGAGGTGCTCCACGCCGCCGAACGCGACGTGCGGGGGGAAGGCCGGGTCGAGCTCGTCGCGGGACCAGCCGAGGGCGGCAAGGGCCTCCGCCAGCGCGTCCTCCGCGACGGGCCGGGAGCGCGTGGGGACGCTGGTGAGCGTGGCGCGGAGCGCGTCGTCGGCGATCTCGGTGTCGACGGTGATCTCGCCCGCGCCGGTGTCGAACGTGAGGCGCCCGGTCCCGAGGCGTTCGGCCAGCACCACCGAGGTGGCGATCGTGGCGTGCCCGCAGAACGCCACCTCCGCCGAAGGGGCGAAGTATCGAACCCGGAAGGCGCGCCGCTCGTCGTCTCGCGCGGTCACGAACGCCGTCTCGGAGTATCCGACCTCGGCGGCGACGGCCAGCATCTCCGCGTCGGAGAGCCCGGCCGCGTCGAGGACGATCCCGGCGGGGTTTCCCCCCTCGGGATCGTGGGTGAAGGCGGTGTAACGCAGGATGTCCACGGTGCTCGTCACAGGACCGGAATGTACCAGCCCCTCCCGGGCCCCGCCCGTGCCCCGCGACGCCCCGTCACCCGGGGTGACCGGCCCCGTGGCCGGTGACGGGTGACGGGGCCGACGGGAACGACCGGCGTGTTCAGGCGGACGCGGGAACGGGTGTCGAGGGAGGTGGTCCCCCGGGAGAGGCGGCGGGCTCGGGTGGGACGCGGCGGCTCCACGGCATGGCGAGCGCCAGGATCGGCAGCAGCACGACGGAGGCCTGCGACCAGACGACGTGGAGACTTCGCCAGGTGGCGGAGTCGAACTGGGTCATGTAGAGGTAGCCGTACCCCGCCCAGAGGGAGACGCCGATGATGGCGGGCCACGCGAAGCGGGTGGGACGGGCGATCAGGAACGGCATGAACCACAGGAGGTACTGCGCGCCGAGCCTGGGGGTGGTGACCATGAAGGCGAGCAGCAGCGCCGTGGTGAGGTCGATCGGGTCGGCGCGGCGCCACAGGAAGGCCGTCACCAGCATGGTGACGTAGATCAGGCGGGTGCCGAAGGTGGCGATCGCCTGGTTCAGGTCGTTGACGCCGTGCATCAGGACGGCGCTGTAGCCCCACTGGCCGACGATCGGGCGGACGTCCTGGATCACCCGGATGACCTCGGGGATCTGGCTCAGCGAGGTGCCGGCGAAGATCGGCAGGGTGACCAGGAAGAAGACCGGCGCGATGCCGGTGGCCACGAACGCCACGGCTCGGGCTCGGAAGGTGGGCAGCAGCAGGAGCAGGCCGGGGATGAGCCAGATCGGCCAGCTCTTGGCGCACAGCGCCAGTCCCATCAGCAGTCCCGCGAACAGGGCGCGGCGCAGGGACTGCCGGTCGCCCTCGCGCGGGGTGAGCGCCCCGCGGAGCACCCCCTCGGGACCGAAGGCGTGCCGTACGGCGCCGGCGAGGCCGTGGAGGGCGACGCTCTGCCGTGCCAGCGCGATCGGGTCGGTGGTCATGCCCGGCCGGTGCGGGTCGCCGGGACCTCGTGCCACGACGAACGCGGCGACACCGAAGACCAGTGCGACCGGCTCGACCTGGCCGTGGACGGAGGCGACGAGGATGGCGAGCGGGTTGCAGGCGTACTGGAAGGCGCGCAGCGACGCGTCGCGTCCTCCGGCGAGCTTGCCGACCAGCGGGATCAGCACGATGTCCGCGACCACGGTGACCAGGCGCCCGCCGATCTCCCAGGGGATGCCCAGCCAGAGCAGGAGGCCGTAGACGTAGGGGATGGTCGGCAGGAAGTGCCAGCCTCCCGAGCTGCCCAGGACGGGGTCTTCACGGTTCAGGACCGCCTCGCCGGCGGGCTTGAAGCTGTTGATGAAGTCGACCGGTTGCCAGGTGTCCACCGCCGAGGTGGCCATGATGAGCACCCGGAAGGCGATTCCGACCCCGAGGATGACCAGCAGCGAGGGCCTCCAGCCCTTCCACTGCGCGACCAGGGCGAGCACGACACCGAGAACGAGGACGAACCCCGTGAGAATTGCGTAGTCCATGACGGCCCCTAGCCTGCCGGACCCGGCGACCAACCAGCCACCCGGATCTCCAAACCGAGACCACTCTGCCAGTTTTCCCGGCCTCCGGAATCCGGGCCGTCACGGCGGGTGACCGTCTCGCGTACTCCCCGGACACCCGCGGGCGCGGGAAGGGGTGACCTCGCCGCCGGAAGTCCGTCTCCCCCGGCGGCGAGGGGCTCTCAGCCCAGGCCGTCGAGGTAGGCCCGGTGGCTGCGGGAGAACTCGAAGGCGTTGTACCTGTCCCAGTTGATCGACCAGGTCATCAGGCCGCGGAGGTTCGGGTAGACCCCTCTCGGCCGGTACGACCCGCAGTTGGTCCCCTTGGCCAGGCAGTCGAAGGCCTTCTGGACCTCCGGGACCGTGGTGAAACCGTTACCCGCGAACGGGGCCGCGGGCAGGCCGATGGCGACCTGGTCCTGGCGCAGGGCGGGGAAGACGTTGTTCGGGTTGCCCGCGATGGGGAAGCCGGCGAGCAGCATGTCGGTCATGGCGACGTGGAAGTCGTGGCCGCCCATGGTGTGGTACTGGTTGTCCAGCCCCATGATCGGCCCGGAGTTGTAGTCCTGGACGTGCAGCAGGGTGAGGTCGTTGCGCATCGCGTGGATGACGGGGAGGTACGAGGCGGCCCGCCGGTCGGCGGAGCCGTTGGGGCCGGGGCCGTAGAACTGGTAGCCCAGCTGGACGAAGAACGTCTCGGGGGCCATGGTCAGCACGAACCTGCTGCCGTACCTGGCCTTGAGGGTCCTGAGCGCGGAGATCAGGTTGACGATGACCGGGGTGGTGGGGGCGGCCAGGTTGGTGTCGCCGTTGTCGAGATAGAGGGAGTGGCCCTCGAAGTCGATGTCCAGCCCGTCGAGGCCGTACTTGTCGATGATGGCGCCCACCGACTGGACGAACTTGTCGCGCGCGGCGGTGGTGCTCAGCTGGACCTGGCCGTTCTGGCCGCCGATCGAGATCAGCACCTTCTTGCCGAGGGCCTGCTTGGCCCGGATCCCGGCGATGAACTCGGCCTCGGACTCGACGTTGGGGCACTCGGCGACCGGGCACTGGGTGAAGCGGATGTCCCCGGAGGTCACCGAGGTGGGCTCGCCGAAGGACAGGTTGATGACGTTCCACTCGTTGGGCACGTCCGCCATCCGGATGTAGCCGGAGCCGTTGGCGAAGGAGGCGTGCAGGTAGCCGACCAGCACCCGCTTGGGCAGGTTGCCGGGGGGCGTGCCGGTGACGGTCGCGGAGACCGCGCCGGACCGCGCCGACTCACCGGCGGAGTTGGAGGCGCTCACCTGGTAGCCGTGCGTCCCCGCGCCCGGGGTGTCGGTGTAGGTGGTCCCGGTGGGGGTGCCCACCCTCGTCCCGTTGCGGTAGACGCTGTAGCCGGTCGCGCCCGAGGAGGCGTTCCACCTCAGCGCGACGCTCGTGCCGCTCACGGTGGCGGCCAGCCCCGACGGCACGGCCGGGAGCTGCGGCTGCCCGGTGCCGACGGTGACCGAGACCGCGCCGGACCTCGCCGACTCGCCCGCCGCGTTCGTCGCGCTCACCTGGTACGAGTGGGTGCCGGTGCCGGGGTTCTCGGAGAAGGTGGTCCCGGTGGCGGTGCCGACCCTGGTGCCGTTGCGGTAGACGTTGTAGCCGGTCGCGCCCGGGGAGGCGCCCCAGCTCAGCGAGGCGGTGGTGGCGTTCCCGGTGCCGGTGAGGCCGGTGGGCGCCGCGGGGGGCTGTCCCTGCCCCGGCGCTCCGTCGAGGACGACGTCGTCGGCCTGGTAGGCGCCCTGGCCGTACCAGCTGTTGACGTAGATCGTCACCGAGGTGGTCGAGGCGCCGGTGGTGAACGAGGTCGACAGCTGGGCGTAGGACGACGGCGAGGACGTCCACGTGCTGGGGTCGGTCCCGCCGGTTCCGGTCGCGCCGAGGAAGACGTAGCCGCCCCTGACCCAGGCCGACAGGGTGTAGGCCGAGGACGGCCTGACGCTGACCGTCTGCTGGCACCGGGCGGTGTCGCTCCCGGCCGGGGTGGCCTGCAGGGCCCTGGTGCCGCTGCGTACCGGGGAGGACACCGCGGTGGCCCCGGAGGACGCCGTGCAGGTCCAGCCGGTCAGCCCGCTCTCGAAGCCGGGGTTGACCGCGATGTTGGCGGCGTGGGCGGGTGACGCGGCGAGCATCGTCCCGCCCAGCGCCAGTGCGGCGATCGCCGCGAGTTTCCTGAACCTCATCCGGTGAACCCCTTGAAGATGTTGGTGAACTCCCAGGCCGACTGGGAGATGCCGCTGCAGGTCGGTGAGACCTGGCCGGTCGGGCAGCCGCCGTTGTCGCGGGCGCTGGACCAGAAGCCGATGAAACCGACGTGGTTGGTGTTGGCCCAGGCGAGCAGCTTGCGGGCGTCGGCCTGGGTGGTGGTCATCCCGGTGTCGTTCCTGCCGATCATCGGGGTGAGGCCCAGCAGCTTCTTGAGCTGGGCGTCGGTCTTGGCGGGCCAGACGGTCCTCATCTGGGCCAGGGTCGCCTGCGCTGCGGCGATCATGGCGTCGCCCCAGTTGCCGGTGTAGCCGAAGTTCATCAGCATCGGGTTGACCATGACGTTGAGGCCCCTGGCGGCGGCGTCCTGGAGGATCGACAGCGAGAACGGGTCGACGCCGTAGTCCTGGCCCTGGATGCGCAGGGTGTAGCTGATCACGGTGCCGCGTTCGGCCTGGAGCTGCTTGAGGGCGGTGTTGACCTTGGCGGCGTCGATCGAGGCCTCGACGTCGACGTCGAGGTGGTTGGTGCCGACCGTGTCGAGGACCTTCTTGTAGGCGGTGACCAGCGCGGCGGAGGTGCCGCAGACGTGCTCCAGGTACGGTCCCATCGCGCCGCCGGTCGCCACGACGACCTGGCCGCCCTGGGCCTGGAGCGCCCTGACGTCGTTGACGATCCGGGAGTCGCCGATCGGGATGGTGCCGCCCCAGGCGGGGTTGCAGCCGCTGCTGTCGCCGAGGGCGAAGGCGAGGGTGTAGTTCTTCACCCCGGTCGCCGCCGCCGCGCTCACCAGGGAGGGCGTGGGCATCGTGATGTCGATGTAGGGGGCGTACCGGATCTCGCCGCCGGGGGGCGGGCCGGTGTCGCGGCTCGTACGGCCGCTGACGGAGGCGGTGTAGGCGGAGCAGTTGCCCGCGGCGTCGCAGGCCCGGACGCGGAAGCCGTAGGCCGTGTCGGGGTTCAGCCCGGTCGCGGTGTACCCGGTGCCGGAGCCCGTGGCGACCGCCGCGCCGTTGTCGCGGGAGACCTCGTAGCGGGCCACGCTTCCGGAGTTGTCGGTGGAGGCGGACCAGCCGAGGGTGAGCGAGGTGGCGGTCGGGCCGCCCACGGTGAGGTTGCCCGGTACGGTCGGCGGGGTCGTGTCGCCGGGGACACCGGTGCCGGGCGGGCCGTCGAGGACGACGTCGTCGGCCTGGTAGGCGCCCTGGCCGTACCAGCCGCTGGTGTGGATCGTCACGGTGGTGGTCGAGGCGCCGGTGGTGAAGGTGCGGGTCAGCTGGGTGTAGGCCGACGGGGACGCGGCCCACGTGCTGGTGTCGGTGGTGCCGGTGCCGCTCACCCCCAGGAAGACGTAGCCGCCGCGCACCCAGGCCGACAGCGAGTAGGACGAGGACGGCCTGACGCTCACCGTCTGCTGGCAGCGTGCCTGGTCAGAGCCCTGGGGGGTGGCCTGCAGGGCCCTGGTCCCGCCGTGTACGGGCGAGGAGACGGTCGTGGCGCCGGAGGAGGCGGAGCAGGTCCACCCGCTCAGCCCGTTCTCGAAGCCCGGGTTCGTCGCGATGTTGGCCGCGTGGGCCGGTGTCGCGGCGAGCAGCGTCCCGCCGAGCGCCAGGACGGCGGCCGCGGCGAGTTTCCTGAGGTGCATCCGATTTACCCCGCAGAGATCTTTAGGAGGGTGTCGTGGGGGTGCGGCCCGCGCCCCGGGCGGGGGCGGGCCGCACGGGTCGTGTCGGCCGTGCGGGTCGCCCCGCGTTCTCGTTTCGCGTTTTCGCGGTGGGCGGGCCCGCTCCGTGCCGGCTAGAAGCCGGCGGTGACGCGGGTGAAGTCCCAGTCGTTCTGGGCGATCCCGCTGCAGTTGGAGGTCACGCCGCCGCCGGGGCAGGGACGGTCGCGGTTGACCGCCCAGTAGGCGAAGCGGGTCAGGCCCCTGGCGTTGGCCCAGTCGCGGATCTGGGTCCAGGCCGCGACCGTGGTCAGCTCCTGCTGGTCGGACAGGCCGTTCATGCCGGAGATGCCCATCCGGGCGTACGCCTGCGCGTCGGTCCAGCCGTTGGCGGCCTTGAGGGCGTTCTTCAGTCCCTCGGAGGCGTTGACGGTGTCGTTGTAGATGTTGGAGCTGCCGAAGTCGAACGGCATGATCGTGTAGTTGTCGATCGGCACGGCCAGCGCCTTGGCCTGGTTGATCAGGCGGATGCCGGGGGCCGTCGGGCCGGTGGTGGAGGTGCCGAAGGTGACGGCGATCTTGACGTTCGGGTTGTTCTGCTTGACGATCTTCAGGCCGTTGAGGATGCGGTCCTGGACGGTGTAGTTCTCGAACTCGTCGGTGTTCTCGATGTCGAAGTCGACGACCGCGGGACCGACGGCGTTGATGACCTGCTGCACGGCTCCGGCGAAGGCGGCCGGGGTGGAGCAGTTCGGGCCGAGCTTGTTGCCGGACCAGCCGCCGAAGGAGATCTGCACGCTGCCGCCCGCGGCCTTGATCTGGTTGATCGCGGTCTGGTCGGCGCCGCCGGTCAGCGGCCGGTTGCCGTCCCAGGCGGGGTTGCAGCCGCCGCTGGACAGGATGAACGCCATGGTGAAGGACTTCACGCCGGTGGCGCTCATGACGGTCGCGGGGTTGGGCGGGTTGCCCCAGCCCATGTAGAGGTACGGGGCTCCGGGCATCTTGCCGCCCGGCTGCGGGTTGTTGCAGCCGGTGGTGGTGGCGCTCACCGCGCCGCTGGCGAGCGACTCGCCCTGGGCGTTGTACGCCTTGACGGTGTAGGTGTGCGAGGTGCAGGTGCCGAGCGAGCCGATGGTCGCGGTGGTGCCGGTGACCTGGGCGCGCTGCGTGGCCCCCTCGTAGACGCGGTAGCCGGTGACCGTGCCACTGGAGGCGCCCCACGACAGCGAGATCGAGGAGTTGGTGGTGCCGGTGACCGACGGGGTGCCGGGGGTGCCCGGCGTTCCGGGGGTGCTGCCACCGCTGCACGCCGTGCCGTTGAGGGTGCAGTTGGACGGGGTCGCGCTACCGGGACTGCCGTTGAAGCCGAAGCTCGTGCTCGCGCCGGGGGCCAGGGTGCCGTTCCAGCCGAGGTTGGTGAAGGTGAAGCGCTGCCCGCTCCGGCTCATCGACGCGTCCCAGAAGGACCCGATGTTCGCACCCGAGGGCAGATCGAAGGCGACCGACCAGCCGTTGATCGTCGTCGTACCACCGTTGGTGACCGTGTACTTGCCCTCGAACCCGGTCCCCCAGTTGGAGACCTTGGTGAAGACGGCGGTGTTGGGAGCCGCGAACGCGGGAGTCGCGACCAGTGACAGGCCGATTGACATGCCGAGCGCGGCCAGGACCGCGGTCAGCGTTCGTCGTAATCTCATGGCTCTTCCTCGGTTGGGGGGTGCGAGGTCCGGGGGGTGATGAGAGGTGCGGGGTGCCGGGAGGTGCGGGGGTGGGGCCTGCCCGGCCCGGGTGCCGTGAGTCGTGAGTCTTGCGGTGCCGGGCAGGTCCCGAGGTGCCGGGAGGCGTTAGGGCAGGGTCGCGAGGTGCGGCTTGACGGTCCTGGAGAAGTTCCAGTTGTTGCTGGCGTCCCAGTTGATGGACCAGGTCATCGCGCCCCGGATCCCGGGGTAGGCGCGCGGCGGCACGAAGCTGCCGCAGTTGGTCCTGGTGGCCAGGCAGGTCAGGGCCTGGTTCACCAGGGCGGGGGCGACGATCCCGCCACCGGCCGCGCCGGGTCCGGCGGGCAGGCCGAGCGCCACCTGGTCGGGGCGGAGGCCGTTCTCCAGCTGGATGCAGGCCAGCGCGGTCATGAAGTTGACCGAGCCCTGCGAGTAGGCGGCCATCTGGTCGCAGCCGAGCATGGAGCCGGAGTTGTAGAACTGGGTGTGGACGACGGTGAGGATGTCCTTGATGGCCAGCGCCAGCTTGAAGTACTCGCCGCCGGTGGACTGCATGTCGATGGTCTGCGGAGCCATCGTGATGATCAGGTTCGCCCCCGCCTTGGCGCGCAGCGAGCGGAGCGCCTGGCCCATGTAGGTGGAGTTGAGCCCGTTCTCCAGGTCGATGTCGACGCCGTCGAAGCCGTAGCTCTGCATCAGGGCGTAGACGGTGTCGGCGAACTTGGTCGCGGCGGCGGCGCTGGCCACCTGCACGCGGCCCGCCTCGCCGCCGACCGAGAGGATGACCTTCTTGCCACGGGAGTGGAGGGTCTGCACGTCGGCCCTGAACTGGGCGTCGGTGTAGCCGCCGAGGGAGGCCGACAGGCCCGGGTCGACGCCGAAGACGACCTCACCGGGGGTGGCGGTGGCCTCGCCGAAGGAGACCGCGACCAGGTCGTACTCGTTGGGCACCGCCGAGAGCCGCAGCTCGACGGCCGGGTTGTCGAAGTTGTGCCAGTAGCCGGTGAGGAAGTGCTTGGGCAGCGGGCCGCCGCCGGTGCAGCCGTTCGTGGTCGCGCCGGCCGGGTCGCTCTTCTGGCCCTCGCCCGAGGAGTTGTACGCCGCCACCGTGTAGGTGTGCGCCTCACAGGCGCCCAGCCCCGACACCGTCGCGCTCGTCCCGGTCACGGTCGCCCTGACCGTCGTCCCCTCGTACACCCGGTAGCCGGTCACCGTCCCCGACGACGCGCCCCATGACAGCGCCACGCTGTTCGTGCCGCCGGTCGCCGACAGCGCGCCCGGCTTGCCGGGGGCACCGCTGGTGCAGCCGGTGGTGGTGGCGCTCACCGCGCCGCTGGCCACCGACTCGCCCTGGGCGTTGTACGCCTTGACGGTGTACGTGTGCGCGGTGCAGGTGCCGAGCGAGCCGATCGTGGCGGTGGTGCCGGTGACCTGGGCTCGCTGCGTGGCGCCCTCGTAGACGCGGTAGCCGGTGACCGTGCCGCTGGAGGCGCCCCACGACAGGGAGATCGAGGAGTTGGTCGTGCCGGTGACGGTCGGATTCCCCGGGGCCCCCGGGGTGGCGGGGGTGGTGCCGCCTCCGCAGGCGGTGCCGTTGAGGGTGCAGTTCGACGGAGTCGCGCTACCGGGACTGCCGTTGAAGCCGAAACTCGTGCTCGCCCCCGGAGCCAGGCTGCCATTCCAGCCGAGGTTGGTGAAGGTGAACCGCTGCCCGCTACGGCTCATCGACGCGTCCCAGAAGGACCCGATGTTCGCCCCCGAGGGCAGATCGAAGGCGACCGACCAGCCGTTGATCGTCGTCGTACCACCGTTGGTGACCGTGTACTTGCCCTCGAACCCGGTACCCCAGTTGGAGACCTTGGTGAAGACGGCGGTGTTGGGAGCCGCGAACGCGGGAGTCGCGACCATCATCGCCATGACGAGGGCCGCCAGAGCGACGAGAGGACGAGCTATGGCGCGTAATTTCACGTTAACCTCATGCATTCCGTGGGGGTGACCGTACGACCCGCGCCACGCGGGGGGTGCGCGGGCGCGAACGTGGGCGCGGGCCGTACGGCGGGGTGGGCACGGCTCCGACCGGGGACCGTTCCGTTTGTCGGCGCGGGGCGCCGGGGACCGCCGGGTTCAGCGAGTCGTCACCGGGTCGCCGGCGTCCGGGCTTGGGTGCGGGCCTGGGGTTCGACCTGGGTGTCGGCCTGGGGGTCGGCCTGCTTCCGGGCTCGGGCCTGGGGCTGAGGCCGGGTCCGGCCTCGAAGCCGGGTTCGAGCCGGGGTTCGAGCCGGGGTTCGAGCGGGGGTTCGGGGCGCTGTCACGGGCTCTGGGCGCGGCCGGTCGGCGTGCGGTGCCGGTGGGATCCGGTGCCGGCGCTTCGGGGACGTGCGGCGCCCGCTCCCCGGGAGGATCAGGGGCTCGGCGGGGGCGTCCGTGGTCGCGCGCTCACTCGTGGTTCCCGGGCGCCGGTGCTCGTCCATGGCTCGCGTACCCCGGCCTGCGGCCTCGGGACGGGCGGGGACGGCGACGGCGGCGCCGACGGCGGTCAAGACGGTCGAGGCGGCCGTGCCGGGGGAGGGCGCGGCGGGGGCCGCGACGGCCTCGGGGGTCTCGGGGGTCCCGGGGGTCCCGGGGGTCCCGGGGCTCCCGGGGTTCTCGGGGGCGGGAACGGCCGTGACGCCGGAGGCGCGTGTGGGCAGGCCGGAGTGAGGGCTTGCAACCGCTGTCAGGACAAGTAAGGAAAAGGTGCGCCGCATGATCGCTCCCATGGACGTGGAACCTGGGGGGTGAGGCGTCCGGACGGTCGGACCTTCAGCAGCGACGGCTACCGCCGTCGAGTTTTCGCAGCTAGAAATCGGTCGGAGGGGAGGCACGGGCCACGGGCACCCCCTGTCGTCATTTCTTTTAGGAAAGTTTCCTAAGAGTTGTCGCGATCGTAGCCTTGACAGACCCCTGCCACAAGGCCCAAAAACGTCAGCCGTCGCCGCCGTGCCCGGGGGCGTTCCGGCGACCGCGCCCGGGAGCGCGGGGGAACGGCACGGTCACCCCTCGCCCAGGCCTCTCCATGGCGTCCGGAAAGCCCCGAAAGGGAGATAAGCACCTATAGGCGGTACGGTAATGACGCATCCGTAACGCCCCATGGAGTAACGCCGTGTTCTTTGGCATCACCGACATCTGGACCTACGTGGTCGGCGCCTTCTTCATCATCCTGCTGCCCGGCCCGAACTCGCTGTACGTGCTCAGCACCGCCGCCCAGCACGGGGTGCGGCAGGGCTACCGGGGGGCGATGGGGGTCTTCGTCGGCGACACCGTCCTGATGGTGCTGGCGGCCGCGGGAGCCGCCTCACTGCTGAAGTCGTCGCCGTTCCTCTTCAACGTCGTCAAGTACGCGGGCGCGGCCTACCTCGCGTGGATCGGGTTCCAGATGCTCCGGTCCGCCTGGCGCTCCTGGCGCTCCCCCGGCGTCGGGGGCGAGGGCGCGGAGGCGGCCCCGGCTCCGGAGCGGGCCGCGGAGAGCCCCTTCCGCAAGGCCCTGGTCGTCAGCCTGATGAACCCGAAGGCGATCCTGTTCTTCATCTCGTTCTTCATCCAGTTCGTGGACCCCGCCTACGGGACCCCCGCGCTGTCGTTCCTGATCCTGGGCGCGATCTGCCAGCTGTTCAGCGTGCTCTACCTGTCGGCGCTGATCTTCGGCGGCACGTTCCTCGCCGGGCAGTTCCGGGCCCGCCGCGGGCTGTCGACCGGGCTGCGGACGGGCGTGGGCGCGCTGTTCATCGGCTTCGGGGCGAGACTGGCCACCGCGACCCTGGGCTGACGCCGCCTATCGCCACACCTCCGGCCGGGCCTGCCGCCGCACCTCCGGCCGAACACCTCCGCCGTCCCCGGCACCGGCCACCGAGAAGCCCCGGAAAGACGCCGACCACCGCACGGCTCCGGACGACACCACCCGCCGCGAGCCCCGGACGACGCCTGCCACCGCTCGGCCCCGGATAGCGCCGGTTACCGCGACCGCTGGTTGACCTTGATCGCGACGCTGACGAGCGAGAGGAACAGCTCGGCGTCGGCCTTGCCCTCGATGGACATGGACACCCACCCGGCGTCGGCGCCCGGGGTGATCCGATGGCAGTCGGTGAGCACCCGCGCCCACCGGTCGATCACGGGTTTGGTGAGGAGCAGCTGGGCGGTGTGGTCTCCGGACATCCTGACGATCTCCCGGCCCTCGGCCCGGAAACCCAGCCCTTTCCTGGTCCGTTTCAGCGCCAGGTCCGGCCAGCGGACGAGCTGAGCCGCGACATTCTCGACACCTTCGGTGGAACGGCGAAACGCGTGCGTGCGCAGCACTGCCATGTCTCTCATGGTCGCGGACCGGACCCGATCAGGAAAGCTCCCGTTTCCCAACCGTTACCGGCATAACGATCCTTTGTGTGAACCGTAATGATCCGTACCGGTCTCAGCCGTTATTGCAGTGTTATTGAGTTGTTTTCACGAGAGCACGACACGAGGTCAGGTACGGTGAGTGACCGGTGAACATCCGGAGGCAACCCTTCCCGCAACCCCCTGCGACGGCCTGACATGCTCGTGTCATGCCGGGGTAGGCGTGAACGCCCAGCGTCTGCCACCGCACCAGCCCGTGGAGCGTCATGAGCCACCAGCCCATCGTCCTCCCCCGCCTCGCCGCTCTCGCCAGGCAGGCGGCACCGAAGCTGCTGGAGGGCGTCGTCGCCCCCCTCGCCGTGTTCTACGCCGCGCTCGCCCTCCTCGGCCTGAAGGGCGCGCTGATCGCGGCGGTCACCTGGGTGTACGCGGGGGTGGGGTGGCGGCTGGTCAGGCGGATCCCGGTGCCCGGCACGATGATCCTCGCCATCATCGCGATCACCGTACGGGCGCTGCTGGGGTTCTGGACCGGGAGCGCGGTGATCTACTTCCTCCAGCCGGAGCTCGGGACGATCTGCATCAGCATGGTCTTCCTCGCCTCGGTGCGGTTCAACCGCCCGCTGGTGCAGAAGCTCACCCTCGACTACATCCACCTGCCCTCGGCGGTGCTGAAACACGAGCGGGTCCGCCGGTTCTTCGCCCGCATCACCCTGCTGTGGGCCTTCGTGCTGCTGGCCAACTCCGCGGTGAGCATCTGGCTCCTGCTGCACGAGTCGATCGGCACCTACCTGCTGGTCCGCACCGTGGCCGTGGCCGCGATCAGCGGCCTCGCGGTGGCCTTCTCCCTGTACGCCTTCCGCCGGGTGCTGCGCCGCCTGCACTACGACCCCGTCGCCGTCCCGGCCATCGCCGCCCCGCCCGCCTGAGCGGGGACCCGGCTCCTCCGGCTTCTCCGTACGAGGGAAACCGCGGCGCGGTAGACGTACGAATGAGGGGGCAGGGAGGTCTCCATGGTCATCGCGAGTCAACCGAAACGCTGGGCCGGGTTGCCCGTATTCGCCGTCGCGCTCGTGCTGGTGGCGGTCGTGGGGTCGCTGGCGGCGGTCAACGCCGGTGGCGAGTACCTGTCGCTGGAGCGCCCGCCCTGGGCGCCGCCGCAGTGGCTGTTCGGCCCGGCCTGGACGGTCCTGTACGTCATGATCGCCCTGTCCGGCTGGCTCGCCTGGTCGGCACGCGGCCTGACACCGGCGCTCGGCGTCTACGCGGTCCAGCTCGTCCTCAACGCCGCCTGGACGCCGCTGTTCTTCGGCGCCGGGCAGTACGGCCTCGCCTTCGCGGAGATCGTCGTCCTCTGGCTCGCGATCGTCCTCACCATCGTCATGTTCCGGCGGATCAGCCGCCCGGCCGCCTGGCTGCTCGTCCCCTACCTGCTCTGGGTGACGTACGCGGCCTCGCTGAATCTCGCGATCTGGCAGCTCAACTGAGCCGTGTCTCCATCCTGAGGAGGAGGGACCCCCCGACCGAAGGAGGGGGTGGCTCAGGCCGTTCGAGTGATGTGACCGGGTCCGCCCGGTTCCTAGAGTCGGCGGGACGGACCCCCGGTGATCTCAGGGACGTGATCCGAGAACACCGGGGTCGGTCCCCGATGTCCTGAGGATCATCGGGCGTCAGCGTGCTGCGTGAACCATTCGCGACCCCCGGCTGGAGCCCCGACGTGACACAGGCCATCCTCGACGTCCTGCACGATGTGATGACATCTCCATGGATCTACCTGGCGCTGTTCGCGCTGGCGCTGCTCGACGGGTTCTTCCCGGTGGTCCCGGCGGAGACGTCCGTCATCACGGCCGGGGTGTTCGCCGCCGCCACCGGCGCGCCCGACCTGTTCCCGGTGATCGTGGTGGCCGCGCTGGGCGCGTTCGCGGGCGACCACATCTCGTACGCCATCGGACGGACCACCAACGACCGGCTGCGCAACGGCAGGCGCAGCCGCAAGGCGTTCGCCTGGGCGGAGCGGGCGCTGGCCGAGCGGGGCGGGCTCGTCCTCGTGGTGGCCCGCTACATCCCCGGCGGCCGGACCGCCTGCACCCTGACCATGGGCGCGGTCGCCTACCCCCGGCGCGCGTTCGCCCTCTTCGACGCCCTCGCCGCGGTGTCCTGGGCGGTCTACTCGGGGCTGATCGGCTACGTGGGCGGCGCGGCCTTCGAGAACGACCCGATCAAGGGGCTGTTGCTCGGCCTCGGCATCGCCCTCGCGGTCACCGTGGTGGTCGAGACCGTCCGCCATCTCCGCCGCCGCGGCCGCCGTACCGCGCCGGAGCTGGTCACCTCGGGTGACTGACGGCCGGACGGCGCGACCGCGTGACGCGGAAGCGGCCGGACACGAAGGCGTCGCCGGTGAGGGAGGCGTTCCCCGCCGGATTGAGCCCGCTGACGTGGTGGTCGCTGCAGGCGGCGGAGAGGTTGAGCGGCATCGGGCCGGTGAGGCCGGAGGTGAGCGCGGCGGGTGACTGGATGGCCGCCGGCACGGAGGCCGCCCGCCTGGGCACGGTGGAGATCCGCCGTACGGCCTCCGCCGGGGCCTCGCCGACCTCCTCGGCCGCTCGGCGTTCATGAGCGCCTCCGGACGCGTGCCGCTTGGCGTTCACGACCGCTCAGGACCCGTGCCGGACGTTCGGCGTTCACGAACGCCTCCGGACGCGTGCCGGACGCTCGGCGTGTGCCGGACGCTCGGGGTCACGAACGTCTCCAGATCAGGGTGTGCCATCGGCCGCCCTCGTCGGCGGCCAGGATCAGGCGGTCGCCGTCGGTGTTCAGCTCGCGGACCTGGACGGTGCCGGCGAAGGCCGGGTTGAGCGCCACCTCGACGTCGTGGGCGACGTAGCCGTCGCGGACCTCGTAGCGGCCCGCGTAGGCGAAGAAGGAGGTGAACGCCTCGGCCAGCGCCTCCGGGGGCGCCTGCCGCGGGCTGGTGCCGGGCAGCGGGGCGCGCCCGGCCCGCGCGATCGTCGCGCTCATGTGGCCGTCGGGGGTGTAGCAGAGCAGGCCCACCGCGTCCGTGCCGAAGGGGTGCGAGACCCGCCCCCCGGCACCGACGATCCGCCACTCGACCAGGCGCCAGGCGCCCACGAGATTCATGCCCGAGAAACTACGATAAGAGAAGCCAGCAGGTCAACAGCCCCGACGCGAATCTCGGGGAATTCCCTGCGAAGTCAGGGTGAACCCCTATGGCTCCGGCACCTCCCGGCGGGGGACGCTTCGACTGTTCACCGCGAGTCCCTCAACGGACGCCTCCACGAGGCGATCCGGTCATCTCGCCATGTCTTCATCTGCTTGGGAGGAGTGTGCATGACTGTGCTGGCGGCCGGCCTGGCGTTGCTGGGATCCCTGTTCTTCGCACTCGGCGCCGCGCTGCAGCAGTTCGAGGCGGCGGGCGCGTCCCGCGCCGGCCTCGCACATCTGGTCAGGCGCCCCCGATGGCTGCTCGGCGGCCTCGCCATCGCGGGCGGCACGGCCCTGCACATCCTCGCGCTGAAGTACGGTCCGCTCACCCTGGTGCAGCCGATGGGCGTGGCCAGCCTCCTGTTCGCCCTGCCGTGCGCCGCGGCCCTGCAACGCCGCAGGCCGCGGCCCGGCGAGCTCGCCTCGGCGGCGGTGATCGCCATCGGGCTGATCGGCCTGGTGCTGGTCGTGCCCGAGCACGGCGGGGAACCCCACCTCAGCACCGGGGAGGCGGTGACCCTGCTCGTGACGGCGGCCGGGGCCGCCCTGGCGCTGTGGGTCGTCGCGAAGCAGGCCGGTCCCGCGGCGCGGGCCTGCCTGCTCGCCGTGGGCGCGGGCGTGCTGTACGGCGCGACCGCCACGCTCACCCGCGTCCTGGTCGACGGTGACTGGGAGATCTGGTTCCTGTTCGCCGTCCCGATGCCCGCCGTGATCGCGCTGGCGCTGCTCCAGCGCGCCTACGCCGTCGGCCACTTCGGCGTGGCGTTCGCCGCGCTGCAGGTGGCCGATCCCCTCACCGCCGTCGCCTTCGGCGCCCTCCTGCTCGGCGAGCCGCTGCCGACCGGCGCGGCGAGCACGCTCACCGCGCTCGCGGCGGCCGCGCTCACCGCCGCCGGAACCGTGGCACTGGCCCGTACCACCCCGATGTCCCCCTCACCTGACGTGACAGCACGATGAACGGAGCACCGATGGTCATGCCGGCCACCGCACCCCCGCGCACCCCCGCGCAGGCCCCCGCCCTCCTCGCCACCCGGGCCCGCCGGGTGCTGATCGGGGCCGACACCTACCCGCCGGACGTGAACGGCGCCGCCTACTTCGCCCACCGGCTCGCCCAGGGCCTGGCCGAGCGGGGGAACGAGGTCCACGTGGTGTGCGCCTCGGACGAGGGGCCGGGCAGGACCGAGCGGGTGGACGGGGTGACCGTGCACCGGCTGCGCTCGGCGCCGGTGCTGGTCCACCCGACCATGCGGGTCACGGTGCCGACCCGGCTGGACCGGCTGATCGACAGGATCGCCCCGGACGTGGTCCACGTGCAGGCGCACTTCGTCGTCGGCCGCGCGGCGATCTCCGCCTCCCGGCGCGCGGGCGTCCCGGTCGTGGCGACCAACCACTTCATGCCGGACAACCTCTTCCAGTTCGCGCACATCCCCGCGCGGCTCCGCGAGCGGGCGGGCGCGCTGGCGTGGAAGGACTTCAACCGCGTCTTCTCCAGGGCCGACCGCGTCACCACGCCCACCGAGATCGCGGCCGGGCTGCTCACGGGCAAGGGCTTCGGCCCGCCGGTGGAGCCCATCTCCTGCGGCATCGACCTGTCGAGGTTCCAGCCGCGCGCCGAGCCGAAGGCGTGGGCCCGCCGGGCCTTCGGCCTGCCCGACCGGGACACGATCGTGTTCGTCGGCCGTCTGGACGAGGAGAAGCGGCTGGACGAGCTCATCCGCGCCCTGCCGTACGTGCTCAACCACACCGACGCGCAGATCGCGCTGGCCGGGACCGGCGGGCAGCGGGCCGCGCTCGCCCGACTGGCCGACCGGATCGGGGTCGGGGACCGGGTGTCCTTCCTCGGGTTCGTCCCCGACGAGACGCTGCCCCAGGTGTACGCCGCCGGTGACGTCTTCGCGATGCCGGGTGTCGCGGAGCTGCAGAGCATCGCCACGCTGGAGGCGATGGCGAGCGGCCTGCCCGTCGTCGCCGCGGACGCGATGGCCCTGCCGCACCTGGTACGGCCCGGCGAGAACGGCCACCTGTTCCGGCCCGGCGACGTCCAGGAGCTGGCCCGGCACCTGGGCGCCCTGCTCGTCTCCCCCGGGGCGCGTACCGCGATGGGCGCCGCGAGCCGCGCCATCGCGCTGACCCACGACCACCAGGCCTCCCTGGCCAGGTTCGAGCGGATCTACCAGGAGGTGGCGCGGTGAACTCACGGACAGGCGGCGCGGTGAACTCGGGGACAAGTGGTGCGGTGAACTCCCGGACAAGTGGTGCGGTGAACTCCGGGACAGGCAGCGCGGTGAACTCCGGGACAGGTTGCGCGGTGAACTCCCGGACGATCCGCCGGGGGGCCGGGCCGGGCTCCGAGACGACCGGCCGGGAGGCGGGACCGGGCTCCGAGACGGTCCGGCGGCGGGAGGTGGCGCGATGAACTCCGAAGCGATCCGCCGGGAGGTGGCGCGGTGAATCTCGAAACGACCGGTCAGGAGGTGGCGGGGTGAACGAGGGCCCGCCGATCCGCTGGCCCGGGGTGGCCGGGCCGCTGCTCGCCCTCGCCGCGATGGGCTACGCGCACCTGGCCGCGGCGGACACGGTGAACCCGCTCAACGGCCTGATCAGCGACTACGCGCTGCTCGACGACAGCGTCTGGGCGATGGTGGGCGGCACGATCGCCCTCGCCATGGGCTGCCTCTGGGTCGCGTACCTGCTGGCCCGGGTGGAGCCGGTGCGCGGTGCCGCGTCGCGCGCGCTGTTCGTGGCCGCGGCGCTGGGACTCCTTCTCACCGCCGCGTTCCCCACCGACGCGGCGCCCGGCGTCGTCTCGATCGCCGGGGAGATCCACCGCTGGTCGGCGGCCGTGGTCTTCACCGCGCTGCCCTGCGCGGGGTGGATGCTCGGCCGCCGGTCGGGGAACGGCCCCCTGGCGGCGGTCTCCGTCCTGTCGGCGGTGTTCCTCGCCTGGTTCCTGGCCGCCCACCCGGGCTCGCTGGTCTCCGTCCTGATCGACGGCGCCGAGCACTACGGCCTGGTGGAACGGCTGCTGGTGCTCTCCGAGATCACGCTGGTCCTGCTGGCCGCCCTCTGGCCGGGCCACCCCGCCCGCCGGCCGGCGGTGAAGGGGAGGGAGGTGACGATCCCCGCCCAGCCGGGACCGGACGACACCCGCCATCCCCGCCAGCCGATCGGCCTCGGCTGACGGCGAGAACGCTCCCTGAACAGCGAAGGAGCTTCCTTGAATCGCCCACGAGCGAGTAAATGAGACATGCAGCACGTACCCATTGCCTTTTACCTACGCTAACGTAGGTTACGGTTGCGTAGTCTTCGAGGGAGAAACCTGATGCGAGAGTTCAGTGAAACCGAGCTGCTGCTCGAACTTGAGCCTGTCGTCGCGGGGGAACTGGACCGGCACCACAAGGTGGCCAAGGAGTGGTTCCCGCACGAGTACGTCCCCTGGTCCGATGGGCGTAACTACGACGGCCTCTACGGCGGGGACGCCTGGGTCGAGACCGACACCAAGATCCCCGAGGAGGCCCGTGTCTCCCTCATCGTGAACCTGCTGACCGAGGACAACCTCCCCAGCTACCACCACGAGATCGCCACGACCCTGGGCCGCGACGCGGCGTGGGGCACCTGGGTGCACCGCTGGACCGCGGAGGAGGGCCGCCACGGCACCGCCATCCGCGACTACCTGACGGTCACCCGCGCGGTCGACCCGGTCGCGCTGGAGCGGGCCCGGATGGTGCACATGAGCGAGGGCTTCACCAACTCCTACGAGGGCGTGCTCGCCTCGGTGGCGTACGTCTCCTTCCAGGAGCTGGCCACCCGCATCTCGCACCGCAACACCGGCAAGGCCTCCGAGGACCCCAACTGCGAGCGGCTGCTCGCCAGGATCGCCGCCGACGAGAACCTGCACATGCTCTTCTACCGCAACCTGCTCAACGCGGCCTTCAAGCTCGCCCCCGACCAGACCATGCGCGCCGTGACCGACGTCGTCACCACCTTCCAGATGCCGGGCACCGGCATCGAGGGCTTCACCCGCAAGGCCATGACCATCGCCAACGCCGGGATCTACGACCTGCGCCTGCACATGGACGACGTCCTGCAGCCGGTGCTGCGCCAGTGGGACGTGTTCAACATGACGGACCTCGGCGCCGAGGGCGAGAAGGCCCGCGAGGAGCTCTCCGACTTCCTCGCCAAGATGGAGACCACCGCCTCCCGCTTCGTCGAGCGCCGTGAGGCCCGCCGCGCCCGCCAGGCCGCCGGGGCCTGATCCCTCCTCCGGTCACCGCGTCTTTCTCCGCGGTACCGCGTCCCTGTCCGGGCCGCCGCGGCATCCGCTTCGCGGTGGCCCGGCGTCGGCCGCCGTCGCCGGTCACCCGGCACGCTCCCCGCGGGGATCCTCGCCGACACCGCGGGCCGATCCGCTCCGGCCGTTCCGACAACGCCGTCCCGGCTCCCGGCTTCGAAGCCCCGCCGCTTCTCAGACCGCGGCGACCAGCTCGCGGGCCGGGGAGCCACCGGTTCCCGGCCGCAGGCGGCGCAGGAAGGCCAGCACGAGCAGGGCGGCCAGGCCGGTGGTGACCGGGGGGACGAGGAAGGCGAACGACGCGCCGAAGCGGTCCACGAGCTGGCCCGCGACGGCCGCGCCCGCGGCGATGCCCATGCCGACGGAGCCGTTGAGCCAGGTGAAGGCCTCGGTCCTCACCTCGGCCGGGATGAGGCCCTCGACCAGGGTGTAGCCGGTGATGACGGCCGGGGCGATGACGAACCCGGCCACGGCGGCTCCGGCGTACAGCAGCGGCACGGATCCGGCGAGCGTCAGGGTGACGGTGGCCGCGGAGAGCAGGCCGAAAGCGGCGACCAGCCTGGCCGGGGCGCCGATCCGCCAGCGGACCACGCCGTAGAGGATGCCCCCGACGAAGCTGGCGCCGGAGAAGCTCGCGTAGACCGGTCCGGCGGCACCGGCCTGGCCGAGGGCCGCGGTGTAGGAGGTGACGCCGACCTGGAGGCTGCCGAAGACGGTGCCGAGGGCGACGAAGGCCAGCGCGAGCACGGCCACCCCGCGCAGCCGCAGCACGCCGCGCTGGGAACGGACCCGGACCGGCATCGGTTCGGGGGCACCCCTGCGAACTCCGGCGAACGCGAGCGTCCCCGCCACGACCATGACGAGCGCCACCGACAGCGCCCACACCGGCGAGAACCCGGTCGAGATGGCCACGAGCAGCACCGGGGCGAGGGTGAAGGTCAGCTCGTCGGTAATGGACTCCAGGGCGAAGGCCGTGTCCAGCCTGCCCGACCCGCCGAGCACGTACGCCCAGCGGGCGCGGACCATCGAGCCGACCTGCGGCATCGTCGCCCCGGCCAGCGCCGAGACGACCACCAGTGCGACCGCGGGGGCGTGGGCCGAGGCGAGCACCAGCAGGGTGCCCAGCGCGACGGCGTGCACGAGGACCTGCGGGACCAGCACCCTCGCCTGGCCGTACCTGTCGGCGAGCCGCCCGGTCCTCGGGCCGACCAGCGCGGGCGCCACCGCGGCCACCGCGGCGGCGACCCCGGCCGCGCCGTACGAGCCGGTGGACCAGTGCACGAGCAGCAGCACGCCGAGCTGGAGCATCGCGTTCGGGAGGCGCGCGACGAAGGCGGGAAGCAGGAAGCGCCACGCTCCGGGCGAGCCGAGCACGGCGAAGTACGACGTCACAATCTCTCCGTCCATCGTCCAGACGGAGACTCCGCCCGGTTCGGGAGCCCACCGGGGTGGGCTTCGACCGGGGTTGATACCGCTCTCGCGGCCGCCGAGCGGTCATCGTGCGCGTCCGTCCTGAACGCACCGACGAGCTACCTTATGCCATCTCTCTCACATGTGAGGACCGAGGGGTGTGCGGGGCCCGGAACGGTTTCCTCCCCTGGGCGGACCAGATTCTGCTCTTCGGCGGATCGGGAGGAACCCCTTCGGCGGGAAGAAGCCTCTCCGGCGGAAAGGGACCTCTTCGACGGATCGGCAGTCGGAAGGCGGCGGGTCTTCACGGGACGTGACCGGTGACGTCCCGCACGCGGCCGAGGTCGCGCCGAGGCGAGTCCCACGGGGAGCCGGCGCCGACGGCCGCACGTAGCAACGGCCAGGTCAGGACCGCGAGGACGACGGCCAGCGCGGCCACCGCCACCATCGCCCCCGGCAGGCCGGTCGCCTCGGCCCAGCGTCCTACGTAGACCGGACCGGCGAGGAATCCCAGGTAGGCCACGGTGGTCACCACGGACGTCGCCCTCCCCCTCGCCGCCTCCCCGACGTGTGCCGCGACGACACCCATCAGCATGGGGAAGAGCACCGCCGTACCGGCGGCGGCCAGAGCCAGGCCCAGCAGGACCACCGGGACGGCCGTCGCGACGGACACCAGCGCGGTCCCGGCGGCGGCCGTCACGGCACCGGAGACGAGCACGGTCGCGGCGTGCCGGGAACCGACCGCACCGGCCGCGAAGCGGGTGAGGGCGACGACGGCGGCGAAGACCGCCGGGCCCGCCGCGGCGAGCGCGGGACCCGCTCCGGCCACGTCGGCGAGGTAGACCGCGCCCCAGCTCTGGTGGGCGTTCTCCACGGCGAAGGCGAGCGCGCCCAGGCCGCCGACCACGAGCAACGGGAACAGGCGCAGGGCGTATCCACGCCACTCGCCACTCCGGACGGCCCCCGCCGCGCCCGGGACCGTTCTCTCCGTGACCGGACCGGCCCCCGCCAGGTCCGGGACGGTTCCCCCGGTGACCGAGAGTCCTCTCGTGGCGCCCGGGACTGTTCCCCCGGCGACCGGAGCGGCCCCTGCCGCACCCGGGACGGTCTCCTTGGTGATCGGGGCGACCTTCCGATCGGCGACCTGACCGACACCCGAAGCGGCCGAGACAGCCGAAGCGGCCAGGCCGACCGAGACGGCTGAGGCGGTCCGTCGGTCGGCCATGACACCGAGTGCCGCACCGGCCGCGACCCCCGCGACCAGCAGGAACGGTACGACGACCGGCACGCCCAGGCCGCCGAGCAGCAGCCCGGTGGAGAGGCTGCCGGCCACCACCATGGCGGAGAAGGTGCCGTGCGCGCGGGTGATGACCGGCCGGCCGGAGGCCCGCTCCGCCGAGGCCGCCGCCGAGTTGATCGCGACGTCGGCCGCTCCCGAGGAGGCGCCGAGCAGCGCCAGCCCCGCCGACAGGCTCCAGAGGTCGCGCCCGGCCACGGCCACCAGCGTCCCCACCGCGCCGAGCGTCACCAGCAGGAGCGCGGCCACCCGGAGCCCCCAGCGGTCGACCGCCCTCCCGGTGACGAGCATCGCGGGCAGCGCCCCCGCCCCGACGAACAGCAGCGCCGTCCCCAGTTGCCCGTCGCCGAGCTCCGCCTGGGCACGGATCGCGGGCACCGAGGCACCCCACACTCCCCAGAAAGCACCGAACGCGGCGAACCCCATATAAGCGGTACGCGCCCGAACTCCGCCCTTTCCTCCTGACATGTGTGTAACGATACACAAATCGGCTGTGTATCGATACACAGATATTCTCGGCCCATGAGCGGACGGACGGCGCGACGCCGGGTGACCATGGCCGAGGTCGCCCGCGCGGCAGGGGTGTCGGTGATGACCGTCTCGTACGCCTACGGACAGCCGGGCCGGGTCTCCGACGAGGCGCGGGCCAAGGTCCGCGAGGCCGCCGAGCGCCTCGGCTACCCGGGCCCTCACCCCGGCGCGCGCTCGCTGCGCAGCGGCCGGACCGGCAACCTGGGTGTCGTCCTCGGCGAGCACCTCACCTACGCCTTCGACGACCCGCAGGCGACCCGCTTCCTGTCCGGCGTCGCCCAGGTCTGCGCCGACCACGGCATGGCGCTCACCCTCGTCCCCGTCACCGGAAGCCCCTCCGACGTCGACCGGGTCACCGAGGCCGCCGTCGACGCCTTCGTGGTCTGGACGACCGCCGACGACGACCCCGTCATCGACGCCATCTCCGCCACCGGCCTGCCCGCCGTGGTCCACGGGGGCCCGCGCCGCGACGGCCTCTCCTTCGTCGCCGCCGACGACCGCGCCGCCGCCACGGCCGTGGGCCGCGAGGTCTTCGCGGGAGCACGGCGCCCGGGGGTGCTGAGCTTCCCTCTCGACCGGGCGAGGCTATCCGGTGTCACCTTCGGCGCCCCCTTGGACGATGCCGCGCCCGCCGGATCCGGCACCCTGCCGCCGGGCGGGATCGACCCGGACGCCTCGACCTTCCGGGTCACCCGCCGGCGCCTGCGCGGCTACCGCGACGCCTGGGCCGAGACCGGTGGCGACTGGTCACAGGTCCGCGTGGCCGTCTGCTCCGTCAACAGCGCCCGCGAGGCGGAAACGCTCGCGGCCGAGCTGCTCACCGGCCCGTACGCCTGCGACGCGATCGCCGCGATGGGCGACGAGCTGGCCCTCGGCGTCCTGCGCGCCGCCACCCGCCTGGGCCTGGCCGTCCCCGGCGACCTCACCCTCAGCGGCTGGGACGACTCCGACGCCGCCGCCCCGGCCGGACTCACCACCGTCGCCCAGTCCCTCCGCGACCAGGGTGCCCGCTGCGCCCGTACCGCCCTCGGCGTCCTCGCCCCCGCCGAACGGGACACCGAGGTCGCCTGGCACCTGATCAGCCGCGAGTCCACCCGGCGCCCCTGAGGGAGCCGGGGACAAAAGCCGCGCCAGGCCGGTAGAGGTCCCGGCGACGGCCAGGTCTGACGCGGTGTCGTATCTCAGCGACCGTGTCAGTGGCCATGTCGGCGGCCGTGTCAGTACGGCGACGGCCCGGTATCAGAGCGGTCGGCGATCGTAAACGCATGAACGGTTCGGGGATCGCGGCACTCGCGCCCGTCACGCGGTCGCCGGCGCTCACGTCGCGTCCGTCGCGTCCGTGGCGTCCGCGACGGCGAGGCCGGGGATCGAGATCTCCGGCGGGCCGACCCTCCCGAGGGGTGCCGACAGACTCCCCCACTCCCCCGCCCACTCACTCGCTCGCTCGCTCGTGAGCGGCGGTGATCGGGTCACCCACATCCACACGCTCACGGTCCAGGCCCGCGTCTCAGCTATTAAGCGTTGCTATGTACCGGTAGTCGGTGTTACTTTGTACCGGTAGTCAGCAACATTGAGTAGCTGGAAAGGGGGTGTCTCCATGGGCAAGCAGGTGACGGAGATGCTCAAGGGGACGCTGGAGGGCATCGTCCTCGCGATCCTGTCCGGCCGGTCCGCGTACGGCTACGAGATCACGGCGTGGCTGCGGGACCAGGGCTTCTCCGACATCGCCGAGGGCACCGTCTACGCCCTGCTCGTCAGGGTCGAGCGGCGCGGTCTCGTCGACGTGGAGAAGGTCCCGTCCGAGAAGGGGCCGCCGCGCAAGGTGTACTCCCTGAACGCTCAGGGACGTGAGTACCTCGAAGAGTTCTGGAGGAACTGGAGCTTCCTCGCAGAACGGCTCGAACAGCTCCGCGAAGGAGGTAACTAGCACATGGACACAGGGTCGAACGAGCCGAAGAGCCGCTACCGGCAGTATCTGGAAGTGGTCACAGGGCCGCTGGAGGACAAGAAGCGCTACCGGCAGTACAAGGCGCGCGTCAAGAAGCTCCCCGAGGACTATCGCGCGGCGGTCGAGGCGCTGGAGCGGTACCTGATGCACTTCGGGCCGGGGGAGAGCGCCGACGTGGTCGCGATGTACGAGGACCTCGCCGACCTGTTCGAACAGAGCGCGGCGAACGAAACCCCGATCCGCGAGGTCGTCGGGGAGAACCCCGTGGAGTTCGTCGAGGCGTTCCTCCAGAACTACCCGGGGGGTCAGTGGATCAACCGGGAGCGGGAACGGCTGACCAACGCCATAAATCGCGTCACCGGCGACAAGCCGTGACCAAGCAGAGAACGGATGTCCGGATGACAACCAGTCAGGTCCAGGGGCCCGCGATCCACGTGCGGGGCCTGGAGAAGTCGTACAAGGAGCTGCGGGTGCTGCGCGGCGTGGACTTCGACGTGGCGCGGGGCAGCATCTTCGCCCTGCTCGGCTCGAACGGGGCGGGCAAGACCACGGTCGTGAGAATCCTGTCCACGCTGCTCAAGGCCGACGCGGGGACGGCCGGCGTCAACGGCCTGGACGTCGCCACGCAGGCCGCGCACGTGCGGGAGTCCATCAGCCTCACCGGGCAGTTCGCGGCCGTCGACGAGATCCTCAGCGGGCGGGAGAACCTCGTGCTGGTCGCCCGGCTGCGGCACCTCAAGGACCCGGGCAAGGTCGCCGACGACCTGCTCGCCCGTTTCTCGCTGACCGACGCGGGCGCGCGGAAGGCGTCGACGTACTCGGGCGGCATGCGCCGGCGTCTCGACATCGCGATGAGCCTCATCGGGAATCCGCCGGTCATCTTCCTCGACGAGCCGACGACCGGGCTCGATCCGCAGGCGCGCCTCGAGGTGTGGCAGGCCGTCAGGGAACTCGCCGCCCAGGGGACGACGGTGCTGCTCACGACGCAGTACCTGGACGAGGCCGAACAGCTCGCCGACCGGATCGCGATCCTCCACGAGGGCCGGATCATCGTGAACGGCACCCTGGCCGAGCTCAAACAACTGCTCCCGCCCGCCAAGGTCGAGTACGTCGAGAAGCAGCCGACCCTGGAGGACGTCTTCCTCACGCTCGTCGGCGACAAGAGCGGCAAGGGCAAGAACGGCAAGGACCACACCCCCAACGCGGACGCGTAAGGAACGACGATGAACAAACACTTCCTCGGTGACACCGCGACCCTGCTGGGCCGATCCCTGCGCCACGTCACGCGCAGCGTGGACACCATCATCACGACCGCGGTCACGCCGATCGCCATGCTGCTGCTGTTCGTCTACGTGTTCGGCGGCGCGATCAAGACGGGGACGGAGTCGTATGTGAACTACCTGCTGCCCGGCATCCTGCTCATCACGGTCGCCTCGGGCATCGCCTACACCGCGTTCCGGCTCTTCACGGACATGAAGAGCGGCATCTTCGAGCGGTTCCAGTCCATGCCGATCGCGCGGTCGTCCGTCCTGTGGGCGCACGTGCTGACCTCGCTGGTCGCCAATCTGATCTCGCTCGTGGTCGTCGTGCTCGTCGCCCTGCTCATGGGCTTCCGCTCGGGGGCGGGAGTGCTGGCGTGGCTCGCGGTCGCCGGCATCCTGATGCTGTTCACCCTGGCGTTGACCTGGCTCGCCGTCATCCCCGGCCTCACCGCGCAGACCATGGAGGGCGCGAGCGCGTTCTCCTACCCGCTCATCTTCCTGCCGTTCATCAGCTCGGCCTTCGTGCCCACCGACACCATGCCCGGCCCGGTGCGCGCCTTCGCCGAGCACCAGCCGGTGACGTCCATCGTCAACGCCATCCGCGACCTGTACACCCAGCAGCCGGTCGGCACCGACATCTGGATCGCTCTCGCCTGGTGCGTCGGCCTCCTCGTCATCTCGTACGTCTTCGCCATGAACACCTACCGCCGCAAGATCTCCTAGGACAGTGCCGGTCGAGTCCTGGACTCGAACGTGAGCCAGTCCGACCGGGCGTAACCAGCCAAGTCCCTTCTCGAAAGTCCCGACCGTCGCCTCGGCGCCGTTCCTCCCGCGAACCGGTTCCTCCCGCGAACCGCCCGCTCAGCCTCGCCGCCGGACCAGATGCTCCTGCAACTCGGCGTGGCGGAACTGGTAGAAAGGGCCGGCCGCGCGCAGCAGCCCGCGCCGGTGCAGGTCGTCCAGGAACCGCGCGGGCCGCAGAGGTCCTCGGCCCAGCAGGGCCAGATGCCCCTGGAAGATCACCGATCTGAGCCAGGTGTCCCGCCGCCTGGCCATGAAGCCGAAGCCGAAGGCGAACACGGCGACGATCAGCCCACCGTCCCCCGGAGACACCCCGCGCCGCCCGTCCACGAAGGCGAACAGCTCGACCGCGAGGGTGAGGGCCGTACCGAGGATCACGCCGTTCACGAGGTGCAGGCCGGTCAGCGCCCGGTTCACCCGCCACGTGGAGGCGGGCGTCACGGCGGCGGTGAACATCGGCGGCCGCTCGTCCGGTGCGGCGGGGCGGATCTGCGTCACCCGGAACGAGATCCAGTTGAGCCCGGCGATGCCCACGAAGCTCGCCAGGCCCATCATGAAGCCCGACGACCACCACATGTACACGGCCACCGGCAGGCCGAGCGGCATTCCCAGCATCATCAGCGGGCTGTTCGTCCTGATCACGCGCATGAAGTCGAGCAGCCGGCGGCGTGCCCGCAGCGGGGCGAAGTCCGGCTCGTCGGCGGCCGGCTGCCTGGGCACGCTCACGCCCAGGCAGAAGCCGAGACCGAGCATCAGCCCGAACGCGGGGCCGCGGATCATGCCGCCCATGACCGCCGCGGGAAGGCTGAGCACGGCCCCGGCCAGGAGTCCGACCCATTCGGACACCAGGGAGCGTCCCTTGCCGGGGAAGACGTAGTCGATCATCCGCCACCAGGCCAGGTCCCGTGTCCCGGCCCTGGCCAGCAGACCGGCCAGCCAGGCGAGCCGCTCGGCGCCCCGGGCGGGGGCGGGCCCGCCGTGGCTCAGCCGGGACTCGACGAGACCGTCGAGCAGGTGGGCCCGCAGCGTCTCGCTCTCCTCGCCCCGCGCGCTCAGCAGCGGAGCGGGATCGGCGCCCCGGTCGACGTAGACCACCTTGACCAGCCAGAGCCCCCAGGCGGCGGAGGTGACGTACGCCAGAGCGGGGGCCTCGCCCTTCCGCAGCGCCTCCAGCGCCTTCGCCCACGCCGGGGAGGGTTCCGACGGCATGCACGCGTCCAGGTACGCCGCGGCGGCCTCCCGGTCCAGGGCCTTCGGCGCGATGACGGTCGCCCCCTTGAGCGCCCGGGTCGCGCCCACGGCGTCCTTGTACGCCCTGCCGCGCGAGGTGACGATCACCTGGTCGCGGTCTCCCAGCGCGCGTGAGAGCTCGCGCAGTGCCCTGGCGCGGGCGTCCCCGGGGAGCTCGTCCAGCCCGTCGAGCACGGTCAGGAGGTGCCCGCGGCCGGCCAGCAGGTCGGTCCCGTCGGCGCCTTTCCCCATCCCGCGCAACGCCGCGTAGTCCGCACGCACGCGCGAGGCCACCCAGTCATGAAAACGCGGGTGCGTCTCGACGTCCCATTCGGAGATCGGCAGCAGCACGGGGACGGGCTCGTCGGCGGTGCGGGTCTCGATCAGGTGCAGCAGCAGCTCGACGGCGAGCGTGGTCTTCCCCGTCCCCGGCCCGCCCGTGATCACCAGCCGGTGGCGCGGCAGCCCGCGGAAGAAGGCGGCCAGCCCGGCGGCCTCGTCCGAGCGCAGGCGGGTCTCGGGCCGGCGCGGCTGCCTAGCGGACCTGGGACGGAGCGTCACGCTCCAGGAGACCGGGATCAGCGCGTCCCCCTGTCTCCGCGCCACCGCCTCCTCCGCCCATTGGTGGGCCACCAGCTCGGCCAGGCGGGCCTTGGCCTCGGAGAGCGTGGGGGCGGGGGCGGTGGCCAGGGTGAATCGGTAGCCCACCCAGTAGCCGAGTGCCGTCAGCCCGCAGGCGATCGCGATCCACTGCGGGCTCCAGACCCCGTCGTCGAGCACCTGGTTCAGGGCCACCGCCAATGCCGCGCCGACGAATGTGGAGACCGCGAACAGAAGTCGAGGACTCGACAGGCCTCCGCTACGCATAGCGGGTCACATTAGCGCGCGGCGATCAGGCGAACCATGCGCGATTCCGCCCGGCTATGGGCCAGATCCCATTCAACGCCGCCGCGTCGCCCGCCCCGTCGAACAGCGTCGGCTCGGCCCGGGGGACGCGGTGGCGGATGTACTCGGCGATCGGTTTCCATCGGCGTCGTGTACGGGCTCGTCGTCGACGGCTGGAAACTCGCCGATCCGCGCAAGCTCCTCGACGACCCGAAGGTGCGGACGGTCAACCTCACCGACGTCGCCTTCGACCTCGGCCAGTGCCGCATCGGGCGACGTTCGCCTCGTCTGCCAGACTGCCTGGATGATCGTCAGACTCGCGCGAGAGCAGGACTTCTCCGGCTTTCTCGGCCTGGCGACCCAGGTCGAGCACTGGTTCGGGCCGATGGTGGAGGATGCCGGTTTCCACAGCGCCGTGGACGAGCACATTCGCCGGTCCACGGCGCTCGTCGCTGTCTCCTCGGGGTCAGATCTCCTCGGCGGCCTGCTGTTCGGCGCGAAGGCCCCGATCTATCACGTCCACTGGCTCGTCGTCTCGGAGAAGCATCGCGGGAAGGGCGCCGGTCGTGCGCTGATGGCGGAGGCGACACGTAGGTTCGTGCGCGGTCCGGGCAGCATCGAGGTGGTCACCTTCGGAGCCGACCACCCGGGCGCCGTCGCCGGTGGCGCACGCGTCTTCTACGAGAGTCTCGGGTTCGTCCCTGCGGAGGCCACCGATCCGGGTCCGGAAGGCGGTTCGCGGCAGATCTATCGCCGGGCCGTCACCTGATTCACACGACGTCGGCTCCGGCGGCAACCATGCGCGGCTCTTGTCGGTTTCATCCCGGTTTCCGGACCGGTCTCATTCGGTCGCCGCCCTGCCCGTCGCGTCTGCCGGTTCTGGACGGGCTCGGCGGTTTCGGTGGCGTCGTACCAAGGTGGGCAGCCAGGGCGCGACCCCGATGACGAGTAGCAGAGCCAGCAGCGGTATGCGCCACCACCACGAGATGGTCGCCGGGGGCGGGGCGGGGGGTGACGACACCCAGGGGCGGGCCGTTTTCGACCAGGCAAGGAAGGCGTCGCCGATGGGGAGGAGGCCGAAGGCGTATCGCTTGGTCCAGGGGGTGTCGATCGGGAGGCCGGCCAGTTCGCCGTAGTTCGCCAACGCTTCGGCCAGAGGGGCGTCGCCGTGGATCTGGGCGGTGCCGAGGGCTACCGCGGTCGCCGAGAGGCTCACGCCGAGCGGGAGGGGGCCGGAGTCGACGTCGGCCGGGCCGTCCATGCCGACGGGATACTCGCGGACGGCCGGTCCTAGGCCGAGCGGGGAGACGACAAAGCGGTCGCGGAAGCGCCGGTACTGGTCGGCGGCGAAGGCCGGGTCGATCTCGACGAGGAAGCGCTGGCCGAGGCTCTGCGAGCTGCCCCTGGCCACCTCGGCCGGGGCGCCGGTGCCGGGGTCGGCCTCGTGCGGGAGCAGGCCGGTGCGAGGGTCGAGCCGCTGGCGTACGGCCTGGAGCCACCGGTCTGCGGTGGCTGCGAACCTGGGTGGCAGCAGCGTGTCGTGCAGCCGCAGCGACGCCATGGCCACGGTCGAGTCGACCGGCCAGGCCTGCCCGGGGTAGGCCTCTAGGTAGGGCGACTCCGAGGCGCCGAACGCCTCGGCGAGGGCGGCGGAGTCGTCGGCGAAGCGACGCAGCTCGGCCGGGTCGCGTCGCGCGGGCGGTTGCAGGGCGAGCGTCCCGCCGCGCAGCCAGTTGGTCCAGCCCCGGTAGAAGACGCCGTACGGCAGGTCGAGGTCCGGGCTGAACGGGGCGCGGCCGGGCGGCGATTCCAGCCGGGCCAGCGCCCAGCGCGCCTCGCGCAGCGCCGCCGACCGCTCGCCGTCCGGTGCGCGCATGCCGAGCTCTACCCAGCTCAGGCCGTACAGCGCGTGCAGGAAGAAGTAGCCCTCGGGGAACAGGCTCTGCGCCTGGTCACCGGCACCGCCGTCGAGCGCGGCGCGCAGGAACGTCAGCTGCCGCCGGACCCCGGGCGGCTCGTCGGTCGTGCCCGAGGTGGCGGGCACGACGAGCCGTACCGCGCCCAGCAGCGCGCAGACACCGATCGCGACGGCGACCACCCGTCGCAGCGTCCGGCCCACCCTCGGACGCTTTCTCGGGGGCGGTGTCACCTGCGCTGCGGAGGGCGGCTTGAGCATCTGTTGATCTTAGTTCGACGTGTCACCGGAGACGGACGGGCCCGGCGGGCCGGTCGGCCGGTTCCCCGCCGGGCCCGGTGCGGAAGCGCCCGGATCCGCCCGCGTGCCGGATGGGTCCGGGCGTACGTGTGATGAGCGCCAGGTGAATGGAAAGCCCCTCGCGTGCGGGAGGTGCTCTCCATGACGGCGGCGGGCAGGGTGGCTGCGGCAGGTCGCTCCTCGCACGCGGGAGGTGCTCGCATGCCGCAGCCCGATCCGCCCTGCGTCCGGGGGTCGCTCCTCGCACGCGGGAGGTGCTCGCATGCCGCAGCCCGATCCGCCCTGCGTCCGGGGGTCGCTCCTCGCACGCGGGAGGTGCTCACGTGCCGCAGCCCGATCCGCCCGGCGTCCGGGGGTCGCTCCTCGCACGCGGGAGGTGCTCCGTTCCGGTCCCACCGCGACCCTCACGGCTGGGGCCTCTCTCGGCTGATGGGGAAAGTTTCATGCCATTCCTGGAATTCGGTCTCGCCGCGGCATGCCCGACGGGCCGGAAACGGATCGTTCCATCTCGCTTCACGCTGCGGTCCAATTAGCAAAAGGACCTATTAGCCCTTTCGGGCCTCCTTTGCCGCCCCCTTGCGGGAGGGGTGAACCTTTCATTCAATGAGGGGCGGCGATGATCGTACTTCGGAGGGGTCTTTCCATGGGAATTCGCATGCGCGTGCTGTCGGCGGGGCTTTTCGCGGTGGTCGGCCTCGTGCTCACCGGTGGTGTTCCGGCAGCCGCGTCAGCTGGTCAGGGCACTGGCGCGATGGATTACTGGCAGTACCACGGCCATTACCAGACCCACGGCCAATGTGTCGCCGTGGGCGAGGAATACCTGTGGCCCCACAATCCCGGCGGGGCCGACGACTACGAATGCCTGGCCTCCGGCGGCGGCTGGAACCTCTGGTTGATATTCGCGACCTGATTCCGGGAACATACGAGCCGCGTCGGGGTCAGGCGACCTTGGGGGTGACGCGCATGCCGATGTACACGCACTCGGTGCCGTCGGCCAGGGTGGAGAAGACCACGGGAAAGTGCTCCCCTCCGAAGGCGGGGCCGCCGGAGGCGGCGAAGACCGTCTCCGACACCGGCACCAGGTCCATCTCCAGGGGCGGGGAGAAGTCCTTCATGCCGTCGACGAACTCGTACCGGAGGTGCGCGCCGTCGTCGTCCTGGGTGACGGTGGTGACGACGCCCTCGCGCAGGTAGGTGCCCACCAGCCGCGTCATGTCCACCGCGGGCGGGTTCGCCGCCGGTCCGAAGACGTCCGGCATCCGCACCCCGGCCAGCTCGCCCAGCAGTTCCCGGAACAGGTCGGAGTACAGCCCGCCGGTGCCGCCGCCGTTGGCCAGCAGGACGACGGCCACCCCCGCCCCCGGGACGACGCGCAGGTAGGAGTACTGGCCGATCGCGGCGCCGTCGTGGCCGTAGCCGGGGACGCCGTCCCAGTCGTACAGGGTCCAGCCCAGGCCCCAGCCGTCGGCGCTGACGGTCCACTTGTCCGGGCTGTCGACCACGCGCCGCCGCATCTCCTCGGTGGCGGCGGCGGACAGGACCCGGGTGCCGTCGGGGGCGACGCCGCCGTCCAGGTGCGCCCGCGCGAAGCGGGCGACGTCGCCCGCGGAGATGATGACCCTGCCGTACGGACCGGCGGAGCGCGGCATCAGGTCCCAGGCCGGGGCCGGGTCGGGGTCGGCGCCCGGCTCCCCCAGGTGGCTCATGGCGACGCGGAACCGCAGCGCCTCCTCGGGCAGCGTCATCGAGTGCTCCAGCCCGAGCGGGGCGAGGAGCCGCTCCTTCAGCGCCCGGTCCCAGGTCAGGCCGGTCAGCACCTCGACGACGCGGCCCAGCACGACGTACCCGACGCTGCTGTACGACAGCGCCATCCCGGGCGGGCAGTCCGGCGCCACCTCCCTGGCGGCCTCGACGTACCTGGCCAGGCAGTCGTCACCGCGGCCGGAGTCGTAGGTGAAGTCGCAGGTCAGGCCACCGGTGTGACTAAGCAGCTGACGGATCGTGATCGTCTTCGTGGCCTCCGGGTCCGGGGTGGCGAACTCCGGCAGCACGCTCACCACGGGAGTGTCAAGCTCCAGCTCACCGGAGTCGACCAGCTGCATCACCAGCGTGGCGGTGTAGACCTTGGCGAGCGAGCCGGACAGGAACACCGAGTCGGTCGTCACCTCGACCCCCGTCGCCCGGTTCAGCACACCACTGGCCAGCTCGTGGACGTTCCCGTCGACCAGTACGGCGAGCGAGGCCCCCGGAACACGGTGGGCGGCGCGAAGCTCGTCAAACCGGGCCTGCCAGCGGGCGGAGTCGAAAGTCATCAGAGATCTCCTCAGCGCGAATGCTCATTGCGAGTGCCGGGCGGGGCGTCGGCCGATCGGGCGGGGACGACGCAAGCCGGGGCATGCCGGTGACACCGGTGCCGTCGGAGCACCGGCCGGAAGGAAAGGGGAACCGTCCTCAGGGACGGCCCAACGGACTACGGAACGCGGACTACGGAACGCGGACTACGGTGAAGGAAGAAGCCGCTCTCGTGAGACGGCTTCGTGCCGCTTCGTCGTGACCCCCGAGGGGACGGCCTCGTGGTTTCGGGTCGCTTTCGTGGCTTCGGGTTGAAAGGGCCGTCCGGTGACGCCGGGCTAGGACCGGCTCGTCCCCGCGTCGCCGGGCAGTGCGCCGGAGGCGCGCAGGGCGTCGCGGCGCTCGCGCCACTCGGCCGCGAGCGCGGGCATCCGCTCGACGAGGAACTCGGCGAAGGCGGCCCCCTCCAGGAGACGCGCCCGGCGGGCCGGGGGCGCCTCGTCCAGCACCTTGAGCCCCTGGCGCGCGAGCGCGCCGAGCGAGGTGTACTCCGAGGGCTTGTCGACCATCCTCAGCCAGATAGCGGGGTGGATGCTGACCCGGTCCACGCGCTCGCCGGCGGCGCGGGAGCGCTGGATCCAGGACCACTCCTCCAGCATGGAGACGGCGCCGCTGACGGCGGTGCGGCTGGCCCGCAGCGCCTCGCCGAGCTCGGCGATCGTCTGCTGCGGCGGATCGCAGATGAGGAGCCATCCGGCCACCCGGCCGGTCATCGGGGGCAGGCCGTTCTGCCGCGCGAAGTGGCGGCCGACCTCGTCGGCGTAGGCAAGCTCGGCCTCGTAGTCCATATCGCTGACATTACTCACATAACTGAAATAACGCAAATCTCCGACATTTGCGATACGACTGGCTTGCCGCTTCGGATCGGTGGACGGCCGGGGCGGGCCGCCGCGACCGCGATCGGCCCTGTCCCGCCCGTTCCCGCCGACCTTGTCTCGCCTGTTCCTGCCGGGTGCTCAGCCGCCGAACGCGGGATAGCCCGGCAGCGGGGGGACGTCCCAGCCTCCTGCCACGTCCCGGAGCAGCAGCCGCATCGTCTCCGCGAAGGCCGGGAACTCCTCCAGGGTGCTCCCCATCTCCCAGCGGTGCCTCAGCAGCTGCCACAGCGTCGGTACGGGCCGCCGGGTCCGGTGCGCCGGCCTGTCCTCTCCCATGCGCGGGATCAGGCTCGTCGTCAGATACACCGTCCAGAGCGCGACCGCCCGCCGGACCCCCGGCTGCCAGATCTCGTCCTCGGCCAGCTCCGGGTACGCCCCGACGACCTCGGCGCGGTAGGTCTCCTCGATCCGCTCCGCCAGACCGGCGGGCAGGGTGAAGACGCACCAGCAGGTGGCGAAGGGCATCCGGCAGTACGCGGCCGTCATGAAGACCGGCTGGTAGCAGGCCGACTCGAAGTCGATCAGCCGCAGGCCGTCCGGGGTGAGCAGGTTGTTGTCCGGGCAGGTGTCGCCGGGGGTGAAGGCGAGGTACTCGTCCGCGCCCGTCGCCGCGATCCGTCCCAGCTCCTCGCCCAGCTCCGGCGGCGCCTCGACGCCGATCCCGGCGAGCGCCGAGGGGAACCCGGCCGCGTACCCCGCGATCCACGGCTCCTCGTCCCAGGACGGCACGCCCAGGCCGTACCGGGCCGTCAGGTCGGTCAGGTCGGCGCGCCGGTGCACCGACGCGGCGGACAACCGCCCGAGCCCGCGCGCCCAGGCCGACAGGCCGTCCAGGGCGGCCCGCGGATCGTCGCCGAGCAGCACGTCCGCCAGGGTCGGCGCGGACCCGAGGTCCTCCATCACCAGCAGCGGGACCGAGGCGTCCACACCCAGCAGTGCGGGACCGGCCAGCCGCAGCGAGAGCCCGGCCGCCTCCCCGGTGAAGGCGCGCAGGCCCTCGGGATCGGTGCCGTACTTCTTGACGACGACGCTGCCGCCCGAAGCCGTCCGGCAGCGCAGGACGACGCTGCGCGGGCTGCCCCCGAGGTCCACCGGATCGGACAGCTCGACGCCCACCACTTCGCTCGCGGCCCGCAGGGTCGTATCCATCCCGGCATTCTGCCCCTCGCGAGCGGGGTGCCGGGCCCCCGACGGCCAGGGTGCCCTTCCGGGCCGGTCCGGAAGGGAAACCTGTTGAAGGCCGCGACCCCGGCTGGCACCCTGCCAGGATGCCGACGCCTCCCGCGGATTTCCCCGTGCCGAACTTCCCGCTGCCCGATCGGCCCGCCCTGGAGGCGCTGCTGGGGAAGGCGTTCGGCGCACCGGTGGTGCTGGACCACGTGGAGCACCTGGCCCCGTGGGCGGTCCTGCGCGCACACCTGGCCGGGCCGGACGCCGGAAAGCCCATGTTCCCGACCGAGCCGGACGCCGGAAAGTCCATGTTCCCGGCCGGGCCGGACACCGAAACACCCGCGCAGCCGATCGAGCCGAACGTCGAAACGCCCATGCTCCCGGCCGGGCCGGGCGACGAAACACCCGCATACCCGGCCGGGCCGGACGCCGGAAAGCCCACGTTCTCGGGCGGACCGGAATCCGGACCGCCTTCGCACCCGGCCCGGCCGAGTTCCGGGCCACCCGGGTCGGTGATCGTCAAGTGGTTGCGCAGCGATCCGTCCGGGTCGCGCATGGACCCGGGGCAGGTGGTGACCGAACGGGCCGCGCTGCGCTTCCTCTCCGAGGATCTCGGGCTCCACCTCGCCCCCAGGGTGCTCGCCGACGACATGGCGGCGTCGCTCCTGGTCCTGGAGGACCTCGCTCCGCGTACGCCACTGGACCGGGTGTTGCGCCGCGACGGCGCGGTGCCCGCGGCTGCGGGGCTCGCGGCCTTCGCGCGGGCGCTGGGCGAGCTGGGCGCGGCCACCGCCGGGCACGCGGAGCGCTATCTCGCGAGGCGGCCGGTCACGGGTCTCGGCCTCACCTGCTCGGACGCCGAGGCGTGGCGGCGGGCCGTGGAGCACGGCGCGGGGCTCGGGGTCGCGCTGCCGGGCCGGGCTGAGACCGAGCTGGCACGGCTACTGGCGGAACTCGCCGATCCGGGCCCCTTCCTGGCGTTGACCAACGGGGACGCCGAGGCGAACAACTTCCTCACGACGGACGGCTTCCTCACTACGGAAGGCTTCCCGACAACGGGCGGCTTCCTCACTACGGACGGCTTCCCGGCGACGGACGGCGACGACCACGCAGACGACTACGGCGACGGGCGGCTCATCGACTTCGAGTTCGCCGGTTACCGGCACGCCCTCACCTCGGCCGTGTGCCTGTACGTGCCGGGCCCGGCGTGGCTGACGGTGTCCGACCCGATCGCGACCGGCCTGGAGGCCGGTTACCGCAGCGCGCTGGCCCGGGGCGTGCCGGAGGCGGACGACGACCACCTGTTCGGCTCCGGCTTGGCCTCGGCCTGCCTGACCTGGGCCGCCACCCGTTTCACCCGGTTCCCCACGCTCGACGCCCGGCCGCCGGGCGAGAACAGCCGGCTCCAGATGGTCTTCACGCTGGACGCCGCGGCGCGGGCCGCCGAGCACCACCGCGCCCTGCCCCACCTGTCCGGATGGGCCCGCCGGGTGGCGCAGGTGCTGCGCCGCCGGTGGCCGGACACGGACGTGGACCGGACGGCGTACCCCGCGTACACCCCGCGCAGATGAGGGGTCACCCGCGCGTCGCGTGAGTCCGGGAGTACGCGTACGGCCGCGAGGGCACCGCGTCCGGGATGTGCCAGGCGAGCGGCAGGGCCCAGCGGCCGAAGACGACCTTTCCCCCGTCCGGTGACCGGTGGTGGCCCCACTCGTCGGTGCACATGCCGACGAGCCGCAGGCCCCGGCCGCTCTCGTCGTCCTCCTCCGCCTCGGTGACCTCGGGCGTGCCGTCGCAGCCGTCCCAGACCTCCGCGAACAGGCCCGCGGCGGTGAGGCGGAGCCGCAGCAGGATCGGGTACGGGTCGGCGGTCCGCGCGCGGGCGCAGGTGGGCGGGCAGTCGGAGGTGTGCGGGCAGGTGTAGCCGTACGGGACGGGCGGGGCGGCGGTGGCCTTGATGGCGTTGGTGGTCATCTCGGAGACGACCAGGACACAGAGGTCGGCCAGCTCCTCCAGGTCCCACGCCAGCAGCTGCGCCCGCGTGAAGTCGCGCGCCTGGGAGGCCGCGGCCGGCTGCGCCGCCAGCCACAGCTCGTTCGCGTCCAGGAAGTCCCGGGAGTCCTGGATGTTCAGGTGGTCCAGAGAGTCCTGGGAGTCCTGGGAGTCCGGGAAGTCCGGGGACAGGTGGTCGGCGGTGTCCGGATCAGGATGAAACGGTGAGTGCATCGGTCCCGGCCGTTCGACGGGGAGCACGGTCATTGGTGGCTCCAGGGAAGTTCAACGAAGGTTCGGTCGCGCGTCCCCGGCGCAGATTGGGGACGCCCCCGCCCGAGCGCTGAGACCACACGAATCCGACGGCTCCGGCGTTGTCCTCCACCCTGGTCTACGGAGCGTGCTGGAAACAGGCGACGACACCGAGTCTGTTCGTCACTCTCAGAGGTCAAGTCACCCCGCAGAGCGACGGCGTGACAGGGAGCGGTGATCTGATCGCCGATTTCTGTACTCGGCGGTCACCGAACGTGATCGCCCAGTAACGTTCGGCCCGAAGAATCGCCGCCGGAGAACCCGCCGGGAGGGGCCGAGCCGATGCCACGTGCACCGCGCAGCGTCAAGCAGCAGATGGACGCCTTCAGCGCTGAGCTTCGCGAACGTGGTTTCACGTGGGCCGAGGTCGCCGCTGAGTTCATGCGACGCTGGCGCCTGAACTCCCGTCAGGGTTTCCGTGAGGCGCATCGCCTGACACAAGCCAAGGTCTGCCATCTATGGAACGAGTACTGGCCGAACGAGCCGCTGACGCCCCGGAAACTCGGGTCGTGGGAAGCATGGCCCGGCCCCACCGGCAACGAGCCGCCGATCGCCGGGCTCAACCGGCTGGCCCGCATCTACCAGTGCCGCACCGCCGACCTGGTCGACGGTGAAGACCACCGCGATGCCGACGAGCACAACACACCGGCCGTCCGCTCCCGGGGACGGGAGCTGGTCGCGGCCGGGGCCGCGGGAAGTCTCGGCCCCGAGGACCTCCGGGGGGTGCTGGCCGCCCTGCCCACCCTGCCCACCGGACCGGTGCCGTTCGGGACCTCACGCGACGAGGAGTACGACGCCCTGGTGCGGGCGCTCGCCCAGTGGGCGGCGACCATGAAACGACGCGACGTGCTGGCCCTGATCAGGGCCGCCGCTGCCGCCGCCGCGGCTTCCCCGCTGCTGGACCGGCTCAACGACGACGAGCTCGACCGGCTCGCCCGGATCGCCGCCGAGCCGTCCCGGGTGGACGAGGCCACCGTCGACCACATCGACGCGGTGCTGCACCACTGCATGCGCCAGGAGGACACCCTCGGCCCCCAGGCGGTGCTGGGGACCGTGCTCGCCCAGCAGCACCTGGTGCGGTCGCTCATCCCGTCGGCGTCGAACGACGAGGTGCGGGAGCGGCTGCTGTCGCTGCTGGCCAACATCTGCCGGTTCACCGCCTGGGTGCTGTTCAACCTCAACGACTTCAACGGGGCGAACCACTACTACGAGCAGGCCAAGTTAGCCGCGCACCGGGCCGACGACGACGCGATGAACAGCTTCGTCCTGGCCAACTGGTCACAGCTGGCGACCTGGCGGGGCGACCCCCGCCAGGGCGTCGAGCACGCGCTGGGGGCGCTGGCCTGGGGGCACCGCGCCAACAGCAAGCTGCTGGTGTCGTACGCGTGCGACGTGGGGGCCCGCGCCTACTCGGCGGTGCTGCGCCGCTCGGCCAAGAGCGACCGGCGCAAGGACCACGCCCGGTGCATGACCAGCCTCGACCAGGCCCGGCGCGAGCTGGGCCACGCGGGCGAGGGCGACGTGGGGGCGAAGCTTCTCTACTTCTACGGCGACGGGCAGTATCTGTCGACCAGGACCAAGTGCCTGCTGGACATGGGCGACGCCCAGACCGCCGTGGAGATGGCCTCGCGGTCCCTGGCCCGGATCGATCCGGCGTTCGTCCGCAACCTGGCGTTCAGCCGCCTGGATCTGGCGCGCGGGCACATGCAGCTGCGCGCCATCGACGAGGCGTGCGAGCAGATCGCCGAGGCGGCCCGCCTCACTTGCAAGAACACCTCGCCGCGGCTCGCCCGCTCGGTGGTGGAGGTCCGCGAGACGCTGAATCCGTGGGCGAGGACCCGACAGGTCGCCGCCCTGGACGAGAAGCTGCACGCCTTCCAGCTCATCGCCTGACGGCCCCGCGGCCGGTGCGCGGCCGGTGCGCGGCCGGGCGGCGCGCTGTCCGTCCACGACGAGGCCGGGGGGCTCCTCCACGGCCAGTCGCGGCCGGTCAGCGCGCCCTGGGCATCTCCTCCAGCACCAGGATCTCGAAGACCGGGGCGGGGATCGGCGGGTCCATCAGTTTCTCCGACACCTTCCGCCATCCCCACCTCCGGTATGTCTCCCGGGTCCGCACGGCCTTGGGCTGCACCGAGAGCGTGGCCCGCTCGGCGCCGGATCCGGAGAGCAGCTCGTCGTGGATCCGGTGCCCGGCTCCGGCGCCTCGCCGGTCGTACAACACCCCGTAGTCGATGAGGGCGAACGTCCTGGTGCCGGTCTCGGCCGCGAACTCCTCGTCGACCGGTTCGGCGAGCGCGCTCCACCAGGGGGTGTCGGCGGGCAGCAGGTAGCCGTACCCGAACCCGATGAGCTCCGGCCCGCACCGCGCGGTGGTCAGCCGGAACCCGGGCCGGTCGACCAGCCTGGGGAAGTACGAGCGCTGGTTGGCGAACTCCGCGGCGTTCCCGTCGAACGGGGGCAGCGAGAACACCGCCTCGTAGAGATCACAGATCGTCCCGGCCAGCGCGAGCGCCTCCCGGCGGCCGTGCGTCTCCACGGTGATCTCGTCGGTGGGGGTCGTGTCGGTCATCCCTGTCTCCTCGCCTCCGTCGCACCGCCCTTCCCTGGGAGGGCTCCTTACCCGTGGACGGGCGCGGTAGCCGTCCCGGTTCCGGTGCGGGACGAAGGCGAGGACGACAGAGGCGAAGGCGAGGACAGCAGGGGCGAAGGCGAGGACGACAGGGGCGGGCCGTCTTCTCGCGAGACCGGCCGTGGCGGGGAGCCGACCTCTCGCGGGACCGGTTGTGGCGGGGAGCCGACCTCTCGCGGGACCGGTTGTGGGCGGGGAGTCAGCTTTTCGCGGGACGGCCGCAGGCGGGAGTCAGCTTTTCGCGAGGTCGGCCAGGGGTACGGAGAGGTCGGCGAGCCGGCCGGGGTCGACGGTCGCGCCGCTCCGGATCAGCTCCTGGGCCGGTGCGATGCCCTCGTCCCACCGGTTGACGTGCATCCCCGCCACGACGCGCCCGCCGGTGAGCCAGAAGGCGTGGAACGCCTGCGAGTCCAGGTCCCCGCGGACGACCACGGAGTCGTACCCGCCGGGCGTGAACCAGCCGGAGAACTCCATGCCGACGTCGTACTGGTCGGTGAAGAAGTACGGCGGCCTGTCGTAGACCACCTCCTGGCCGAGCATGGCCTTGGCCGCGGCCACTCCCCCGTTGAGGGCGTTGGCCCAGTGCTCGACGCGGACGCGGGTGCCGTACAGGGGGTTGAACGCGTTGGCCACGTCACCGGCGGCGTAGACGTCGGGGTCGTCGGTGCGGAGGGACTCGCTGACGAGGATCCCGTTGTCCACGGCCAGGCCCGCCCGCTCGGCGAGCTCGGTGTTGGGGCTCACCCCGATGCCGACGATCACGAGGTCGGCCGGGACCTCCTCGCCGTCGTGGGTGGCGACCGCGCGGACGTGACCGGGGCCGAGGAGGCCGGTCACCTCGCGGGCGAGCCGTACGTCGACGCCGTGGCGCCGGTGCACGTCGGCGAAGAAGGCGCCCAGCTCGGGGCCGAGCGCGGCGTGCAGCGGCACCGCCCTCGGCTCGACGACGGTCACCTCGCAGCCGTACTCCCTGGCGGCCGCGGCGGTCTCCAGCCCGATCCAGCCCGCGCCGACGACGACCACCCTCCGGCCACCGCCGCCGATGGCCTCGCGCAGCCGCTCCGAGTCGCCGAGGCTGCGGAGGTGGTGCACGCCGTCCAGGTCGGCACCGGGTACGTCGAGGCGGCGCGGGGAGGAGCCGGGGACGAGCAGCAGCTTGTCGTACCGGACGCGCCGCCCGTCGTCGAGTTCCACGTGGTGCGCGGCCCGGTCGAGGGCCGTCGCGCGGCGGCCGAGCAGCCGCTCCACGGAGTTGGCGGCGTACCACTCGTCGTCGTGGACGTAGAGCTTGGCCTTCTCCTCCTTGCCGAGCAGGTAGCCCTTCGAGAGCGGGGGTCTCTCGTAGGGAGACTCGGTCTCGGCGCCGATCAGCGTGATCGCGCCCTCGAAGCCCTCGTCGCGCAGGGACTCCGCCGCCTTGGCACCCGCCAGGCCCGCTCCGACGATGACGAACGTCTGCTCGGTAGTCATAGGTTCCTTCCTACTCCCATTCCCCCGCCGGTTCCAACGATCGCGGAAGGCGGCGGGCCGATCATCCGTTCCTGCGGAAGACGACCACCAGGACCCGCAGGCCCAGGATGGCGCTGACGAGCAGGAGGTTGTAGCCGATGAGCTGGTGGAGCCCGACGCCCGGGGTGACGCGCGGGCCGGTGTCGGCCCCGAGCAGCAGCGCGGACATGAGGCCCGTGGTGGCCGCCAGCACGGTGAGCAGCACCTGGTGGAGCATCCCGGTGACGTGCCGCCGGTCGCGTTCGTCGGAGAAGAGGCGCACGTTCAGGCCGAAGCGGCCGTGCTCGGCCGCGTCGGCGATGCGCTCGATCCGGCGGGGCAGGCGGCGCACCATGGGAAGCAGGCCGAGCACCTCCCGGGTGACCTCGTCCCGCACCCCCTGGGAGTCGAGGCGTTCGGTGAGGTGACGGAGGGAGAACGCGCGCGCCTCGGTGACGATGTCGAAGCCGGGGGCGAGCCGGGCGAGCGTGCCCTCGACCGTCGCCAGCGCCCGGAACACCGCGGCCACCTCGGGCGGGAGGGACAGGCCGTGCGAGGAGACGATCCGGAAGAGCCTGCCGAACATCTGCGCGTCCGGAGGGGTACCGGCGAGCAGGTGCCGGGCCATGAACCGGCCGAGCTCGCGTTCCAGCCCCCGCTCGTCGATCTCGTCCGGCCTCGGCACCACCTCCAGCAGGGCGTCGCTCACCCCGAGCGGGTCCCCCCGGTCCATCGCCCCGAGCAGGCGCCCCAGCGCGTCGCGCAGCGAGCCGTCGAGCCGCCCCACCGAGCCGAAGTCGAGCAGGGCCAGGCGCCCGTCGGCGAGGAGCATGAGGTTGCCCGGGTGGGGGTCGGCGTGGAACACCCCGTGCAGCATGATCTGGCGCAGCAACGTGTCGAACAGCGTCCTGGCGAGCTCCTGCCCGTCCCGCCCGCCGGACGCGGCGGCCCCGAGCGGGGTGCCGTCCAGCCACTCCATGACGAGCACCCGCCGCCCGGACAGCTCCGGGTACGGCACCGGCACGTGGACCGGCTCGCCCGCGGAGACCGCCGCCACGGCGGCCATGTTCCCGGCCTCGATCCGGAAGTCGAGCTCCTCCCGCAGCGCGTCCGCGAACCCCCTGGACAGGGCGGTGACGCCGAACGCGCGCCCCCACCGGGTACGCCGTTCGAGCGAGTGGGCGAGGCGGTCGATGATGTCGAGGTCCTGCTCGACCACGGTGGCGATCCCCGGACGCTGGACCTTGACCACCACCTCCTCGCCCGTCCGCAGCCGGGCGCGGTAGACCTGCGCGACCGAGGCGGCGGCGAGCGGTTCGCGGTCGAACCCGGCGAACGTCCCCTCCACCGGCCCGCCCAGCTCGGCCACGAGCACCGGCTCGATCTCCGCCCAAGGCGCCGACGCCGCGCCGTCCTGCAGCAGGCGCAGCTCCTCGACGAACTCCACCGGCAGCAGGTCGCTCCGGGTGGACAGGATCTGGCCCAGCTTCACGAACGTGACCCCGCCGTCGTCGAGGGCCTCCCGCAGCGACCTGGCCAGCCGGGCCCTGCTGGAGGACGCGCCGAGGTCGGGGTCCCGGCCGCGCAGGTACGGCCCGAGACCGTGCCGTACGAGGATGCGCGTGATGCGCAGGTAGCGGCGTGAGCGGATCAGGTGACGGCGCAGCCCTCCGGCCAACTCCAGCGGTCCCGGAAGCGACCCGGACGGCATCAGGGCCTCGGCGATCACCAGGGGGACCAGCCCGGCGAGCAGGGCGCAGACCACGGCGAGGATGAAGAACCAGATCGGGGTGACACCGGGGTCGTCCGGGGCCACCGTTCCCGCGAACGCCCGCATGAGCGGTCCGGCGATCAGGACCACGAACACCCCGGCCAGCAGCGTGCGGACGATCCCGAACCGCAGGTCGAGCAGGCGCCGCGCGGCCAGGGTGAACGCCGCCACCAGGACCAGCACCCCGATCACGAGCACCAGGGGCGTTAGAAGGTCCACGTTCATTCCGCTCGCTCCGTCGCGTTCGTCGTATTCGTTGTTTTCGTCGTTTTTGTCGTGGGGGTGAGGTCCGGCACGTATCCCATGCGTCCCCCGTGTCCGTGACGCGCGGACACGGGCGGGGAGGCGTGATCGACGGCGAACAGACTAGATGACCCGCTTTGGGGACAAAGGAGTTCCGGGCAGGGCGGGGTCCGGGCGGAGCGGGGGGCCGGGCAGGGCGGGGTCCGGGCGAGACGGGAGACCCGGGCGGGGCGCGATGAACCGGTTTCCGGGCCGGGCCGGGACCGGGCGGTGAGCGCGGGCGGGACGCGATCCACCGACATTCCGAAACGCGGCGCGTTCGGCATGAGAAAGAAACGCGCATCACCTTTCTTCCCACACATGGGGAGAATCATCATGAAACCGCCACGGAGATCGGATCCGCGGACCGGAGAAGATACGCAATATCTTTGGAAGACAGAACGAGGAAATTTTCGTTTACCCTCCCGGAAACGGAATTCCACACCCCTCGAAAGGAGGGCGTATATATTTTCCACGCCGTCAAGATCGCGCCGTCGACGGAGATGCCAAGAGCTCCGCCCGCAGCGCGCTGTTTTGATAAGGAGCATTCCGTATGCCATTGAAGCGACGATTCGCCCGAGTCACGGTCAGCTGCGCCTTCGCGGTGGCGGCCGTTCTGAGCCTCGGGGCCTTCGCCCCCGTACCGCCGAGCGTCCCGGACAACCCGCCCGCGCCCCAGCCCCGGGAAGCCGCACTTCAGCCCTGGGAGGCCGCGCCTCAGTCGTGGGAGCCCGCACCCCAGCCCGGGGAGGTGGCGCCGCCGCCCAAGCCCACCGTGCGCGCCCTGACGGCCGCCGAGATCCGCGGAAAGGGACTCGACAGATACATCGACATGTCCCGCCAGAAGGAAACGGTCCCCAGCATCATCGACACGGACCAGGGGCGGTTCACCAGCACTCTCCTCCCTCCCGCGAAGCGGCCGGGAAACCTCAGTCCCGCCAATGCCACGACCGGCTGCTGGTATCTCACGACGACATATGGATACCCCGCTCTCCAGGGAAGTGCCTACCACACGTGGTGCGGTGACGGCGTCCGTGTCACATACACCTCGGCCAGTTGCACCGGGAGCACGACGCTTCCCACCTATATCTACGAGGGCTGCCAGAACGTCCAGGCCTACGGGGTCGGCTGGAATGTCTGGGACGTCACCGACAGATGGCGTTTCTGCACGTCCTACAACCCCGTCACGGGCGTTTGCTCCTCCCGGATATACCCGTGGCAGAAGAACCGCTACGGCGCCAACGGCCAGGTCTGGCTTCTCGGATGGGGCAACTAGGGATCAACACTCCGGCGTCGCGCGTACGGACCCCGTACCGGCGCAGGTGAGATGAGACGGCCACCGCGTGATCACCCGGGATCGCGCGGTGGCCGTCGGCATGTCTCGCGCGGAGTGGGTGGGGTGGGCGGGGTGGGCGGGGTGGGCGGGGTGAGTGGCCGCGGGGCGGTGGCGCGGTCGTCGCACAGTGCCGCCAGGCGTAAAAAGCGGTAATAGTGCACGTTGGGGGGTGAGTGTGCATTCCTGCGCAGAAGGATGGGTTGGCGGTTTCTAGTGTGCGTGGTGTCCGAACGGCAACACCCCTCCACCACCGCACAGGAGCATCACGATGAGCACGACGCGCACCCTCCTCGCCGGAGCCGCCCTGGCCGCCTCCCTGCTCGCCGGCGTGGCCGCCGCCCCCGCAGCCTCCGCCTCCACCGGGACCGCCACCGCGGCTTCGGCCACGGTCGCCACGCAGCAGGCCCAGACCTCCAGCAAGCACTTCTTCGGCCCCTACTACTCCGGGTTCGGCCGCGGCGAGGACTTCGGCCACCGCTCGTACTTCAAGGGCTACTGGACCAAGGACAACGGCCGCTACTGGTTCTACGGCGACCTGTTCGACCGTGACCGCGACCGCTCCTACAGCTACGTGTGGTTCAAGTGGCACGACCGCTTCGGCTCCCACACCAAGGTCTTCAAGACCTTCGGCCACGGCGACATCGACCACTTCGGCGGCTTCAAGAAGAGCAACGGCTTCGACGACTTCAAGATCCGCGTCTGCGAGGGCACCGACAAGTTCGACGACTGCGGCCGCTGGGGCGACGCCTTCTAACCCTCCCCACCCCCACACACAAAACCCCCACCAACACCCAACGCTTTCACCGAACACCTTCACCGACATCGACCCGCACCGATCGACCCGATCGGTCGCCCACGCTCGAACCCGGCCGGCTCCCCAGGGGGCCGGCTTCGTGCTGTGCCCGGCCCTTTCTCCCGGTGCCGCGTCCACCTTCCGTGCCCAGGCCGGACAGCGACCCACCAAGGGAAACGCGCCACCTTCCGGGCCGCGAACCCGGCACCTCGTGAGGCTCGCCGAATGCTCCGAGAGCTAATTTCATCACTTGTTGACTTATTTTCCCTCCCCGCCTAACCTTGCGGCAACGCATTAGTTGCAGTGATGCAAGGAGTTGTCCGATGAACCCCGTGGACGGCGCGGAGCGTGACCGGCTGGCCGGTGACATCGGCGATTTCCGGCGGGCGCTGATCCCCGGTCTGCTGCTCCATCTGCTGAGCGGGTTCGAGGGCGACGAGCCCTCCATGATCCAGGTCGCCACGCTCTACACCATCGACGAACCGGTCGCCCCGACCCTCCGCGAGCTCGCCGAACGGATCAGCCGGTCCGTCTCGGCCACCAGCCGCCTGGTCGACCAGCTCGTACGGCGGGGGCTGGCCGACCGCCGGGAGGATCCCGGCGACCGGCGGGTGCGGCGGATCGCCCTCACCCCGGCCGGAGCCGACTTCCTCCGCACGTTCGAGCGCGTCCGGGCCGACGCCCAGCTCGAAGTCATGGCCCATCTGACCGCCGAAGAACGCGAGCTCGTGACCCGGGCCATGACGCTTCTCGGCGAAGCCTCAAGGAGACGACGCACCCATGCCCAAGCCGCTCATCCCACCCATCCCGCTCATCCTGAGATTCGGTGACATCGGGGCGGAGACGCTGCCCCTGGTCGGCGGCAAGGCCGCCAATCTCGGCGTGCTCACCACCGCCGGGTTCCCCGTTCCCCCCGGCCTGTGCGTCACCACCGAGGCCTACCGCAGGGTCACCGAGCGGGCCGGGCTGGAGGATGTGCTCGCGGCGCTCGCCACGACGGCCTCCGGGGACGTCCCCGCCCTGAACGCGCTGGCCGCGAAGGCCCGCGAGCTCGTGCTCACCGCGCCGGTCCCCGACGACATCGCGGGAGCCGTACGGGACAGCGCGGACGGTCCCGTCGCGGTCCGCTCCTCCGCGACCGCCGAGGACCTGCCGCACGCCAGCTTCGCCGGGCAGCAGGACACCTATCTCAACGTGATCGGCGCCGACGCCGTGCTGGACGCGGTCCGGCGGTGCTGGGCCTCGCTCTGGACCGACCGGGCCGTCGCCTACCGGGCCGCGAACGGCATCGGCCACGACACAATTCGCCTCGCGGTGGTCGTCCAGGAGATGGTCCAGTCGGAGGTGGCCGGGGTGATGTTCACCGCCAACCCGGTCACCGGGCGGCGGCGCGAGGCGGTGATCGACGCCAGTCCCGGTCTCGGCGAGGCCGTGGTCTCCGGCGCGGTCAACCCCGACCACTTCGTGGTCGACACCGCCACCGGCCGGATCACCGAACGCCGCCTCGGCGACAAGCGGCTGGCCGTACGGTCACTGGCGGGCGGCGGCGTCGAGCACGTCGAGGCGCCCGCGAGCCCCGCGGCCTCCCCGGAGTCCACGCAGAGCGCCTGTGTCACCGACGCGCAGCTGGCCGAGCTGGCCGCGCTCGGTGACCGGGTCGAGCGGCACTACGGGGCGCCGCAGGACACCGAGTGGGCGATCGACCCCGGGGGTGTCCTCTGGCTCACCCAGTCGCGTCCCATCACCACGCTCTACCCGATCCCCCACCACGCGGAGCCGTCCGCGGACCCGTCACCCGTGGCGGGCGGCACGGGCGCGGGGGGAACCGGCGCCCCGGACACGCCGTCCCGGGAACGGGAGCCCGAGCCCGACGGCACGCGGGTCTACTTCTGCTTCAGCCTGGCCCAGGGCCTCTACCGGCCGATCACCCCCATGGGCATGTCGGCCTTCAGGCTGCTGTCGTCGTCGGCGTTCGAGATCCTGGGGATCCCGGTGGCCGACCGGGTGGCCGGGGCCCCCGTCGTCGCGGAGTCGGGCGGGCGGCTGTTCTTCGACGTCACCGGCTTCATGCGCGGCAGGGTGGGCCGCGTGGCCTTCCCGAGGGTGCTCGACGTGATGGAGGCCCGGTCGGCGAAGGTGCTGCGCGGCCTGCTCGACGATCCCCGGTTCGGCGTCACCCAGCCCTCGCTCCGCCCGCCCCTGCGCCGGGCGGTCAGGATCGCGTCCCGCTTCCGCATCCCGCGGCGTGCCGTACGGGCCCTGCTCGACCCCGCGTCGGCGCACCGGGACGTGGAGCTGCTGGACGCGCGCCTCCGGAGGGAGCTGGCCGCGCCCGGGGACGCCACCCCGGCCCAGCGCCTCGACCACGTCGAACGGGTGCTGAGCCGTCAGATCTTCCCGCTGCTGCCGACGATCGCTCCGGCGGCGGCGGCCGGGTTCGTGATGCTCGGCCTGGCCGCCAAGGCGCTGGGTGACCGGGCCAGGCCCGGCGAGCTGCAGACGGTCCTGCGCGGGCTGCCGCACAACGTGACCACCGAGATGGACCTGGCACTGTGGCGGCTGGCCACCCGCGTTCGCGAGGACCGCGAGTCCGTCTCCCTGCTGCTGGGCACCCCCGCCGCCGAGCTGGCCGAACGCTTCCGCGCCGGGTCGCTTCCCGGCGTCGCGCAGCGGGGCCTGGCGGACTTCCTCTCCGTCTACGGTGTCAGGGCGGTCGCCGAGATCGACCTCGGGTTGCCGCGCTGGTCGGAGGACCCGACCCACATCATCGGCGTCCTCGCCAACTACCTGCGGCTGGAGGACCCGGCCCTGGCTCCCGACGCGCTGTTCGCGAAGGGCGCCGCCGAGGCCGTTCTCATGATCAAGACTTTGAGCGGGCGCGCCGGGGGTCCGCGCGGACGGTTCGTCCGCTTCGCGCTCGGCAGGACCCGGGCGCTGGTGGGCCTGCGCGAGATGCCCAAGTACGCCATGGTGACCGCGCTCGCCGCGATGCGGGCCGAACTGCTGGCCGTTGGTGCCGAGCTGGCGGCGCGCGGGCCGCTGTCCTGTGCCGACGACATCTTCTTCCTGACCTTCCGCGAGGCCAGGGCGGCCCTCGCCGACCTCCCTGCCCGGGAGACCTCGGCTCCGCCCGACCGGGAGACCTCCGATCCGGCCCCCGCTTCCGTACCCGTACTGACCGTCACCTCCCCGTCCGGCGGAACCACGCGACTCGCACCGGCGGAGCTCGTGGCGCGGCGGCGCGAGGAGGCCGCCCGCGAGCTGCGGCGCAGGCACGTCCCCCGCGTCCTGCTGTCGGACGGCACCGAGCCGGAGGCCGTCGGCGTACGGACGCCGGTGGACGGGGCGCTGACCGGCACCCCGGCCTCGGCGGGCACCGTCACCGGTGTCGCCAGGGTCGTCCTCGACCCGGTCGGCGCGCACCTGGAACCCGGGGAGATCCTGGTCTGCCCCTCCACCGACCCCGGCTGGACGCCGTTGTTCCTCACGGCGGGCGGCCTGGTGATGGAGATGGGCGGCGCCAACTCCCACGGTGCCGTGGTGGCCCGCGAGTACGGGATCCCGGCCGTGGTGGGGGTGAGCGGGGCGACCGAGCACATCGTCACCGGCCAGGAGATCACCGTCGACGGCGCCTCCGGCGTCGTCACCGCCACCTGACCTGGCGCGCGGCTCGTCCGGGGGTTCGTTCGGGGTCGTCCGGGATCGTTCACGGCTCGCTCGCACCTCGTTCGGGGTTCGTTCACAGCTCGCTCACGGCTCGCTCGGGGCTCGTTCGTGACTCGCTCGGGGTTCACATGGGCGAGACTGCTACCGGCGGTGTCGCCGGAGCATCTGCCACACCGTCTCCGAGAGACCGTCTCCAGGAAGCCGTAATCAGGAAGCCGTCTTCGAGAAGCCTTCCTCGGGAAGCCCTCCTCAGGGGGCTTTCTCCTGGAAGCCGTCCTCGGAAAGCCGTGCTCAGGAGAACATCCTCAAGAAGACGCCGTCGAGGAGACACCTCCCGGAAAGGCGGGGATCATGCCCTCCACCCAGGTCGCCGTACTCGGCGAGTGCGTCGCCGACGCCTTCGCCACGAGCGACACCCCCACCGCGGGCAGCGCCCCGCCCCCGGGCAGCTCCGCCACGGTTCGCCCTTCCTCGGGCGTCCCTTCCTCGGGCGTCCCTTCCTTGGACGGCTCCACCACGAACGACCCCGCAACGAACGATCTCGCCCCGGACGGCTCCCCCGCGACCGGATCCTCGGCGGGTGACGTCCTCGCCCCGGGAGGCACGCGGGACGAACTCGTCCTGCGCGTCCTGCCCGGGGGCGGCCCGGCGAACACCGCGGTGGCCCTGGCGCGCCTCGGCACCGCCACCCGCTTCCTGGGACGCCTGTCGGGCGACTCCTTCGGCGCCCTGTTCCGCGCGCACCTCGGCGCCTCCGGGGTCGACCTGACCGGCTGCGTCGACGCCCCCGAGCCGAGCACCCTGGCGGTGGCGACCCTGGACGAGTCGGGGCGGGCCCGCTACTCCTTCCACGCCGACGGTGCCGCCGACTGGGCGTGGAGCGCGGCGGAGCTGACCGCCGAGCGGGTCGGGGACGTCTCCTGCCTGCACACCGGCTCGCTCGCCCTGGTCCGCGCGCCGGGCGCGGAGGCCGTCGAGGAGGCGCTGGCGGCGACCGCGGCCCGTGCCACGATCTCGATCGACCCCAACGTGCGGGCCGTGCTCGTCGACCCGGCCGTCTACCGGGAGCGGATGCCCCGGTGGTGCGCGCTCGCCGACATGATCAAACTGAGTGACGACGACCTGGAGCACATCCACCCCGGCAAACCGGTCGAGCGGGTCTGCGACACCTGGCACGACGCGGGCGTACGCCTGGTCGTGGTGACCCGCGGCCCGCTGGGGGCGCTCGTCTCCGTCGGCGGCGAGCGCGCCACGGTCCCCACGCCGCCCACGGAGGTCGTCGACACCGTCGGCGCCGGTGACTCCTTCACCGCCGGGCTCCTGCACCGGCTGCACGCCTCCGGTCTGCTCGGCGGGCGGCTCGACCGGCTCGACCTCGACCGGGCGGTGGACGCCGCGACCTTCGCCGCCCGGGTCGCCTCGCTCACCTGCTCGGTGGCCGGGGCCAACCCCCCGTGGGCGCGCTGAACAGCAGAACCGGCATCGGCCCCAGCACCGACACCGACGCCAGCACTGACACCGGCACCGGCACCGGCCACGCCCTCGACAGTCTCCCGCCGGACCGCGAAGCCACCCGCGCCCCGGGGTGGCCGGGCCGCGAGGGACACCGCCTCGTCGACCGGCCGCGCGAGCACCACGACCACGCGCTAGTCATCCGGTGCGGTCGAGCCGTGCACCATGGTGTCGACAATGGCCTCTACGAGGGGCCGGGTGACACTGCCGAGAGGTGCGCCGACCAGGGCGAACAGGGCGCCGCCGTAGAGCGTGACGAGCGCGGGGACCTTCTCGCGGGCGATCTTCAGCCCCAGCTGGTCGTGATGGCCGGCGGTGAAGCGCACCGCGACCTCCTGCAGCCCCGCCAGCGCCGCGGCCAACGCCGGGCGGCGTACCGCCTCCAGCTGTAGCTCGAAGATCGCGATGTAGCGGTGGCGCAGCGTGGTCGCCGCCGTGAGCAACGACTCGGTCAGCATTTCCACCAGGTCGGCGCCGCTCGCGGGCTGGTGCCCGGCCGCCTGGTCCATGTCGGCCAGGTGGAGCTCGACCACCCGCTCGGCGGCGGCCACCAGCAACGCCTCGCGGCTGCGGAAGTAGTTGGACGCCGTGCCGGTCGGCAGCCCCGCCTCCTTCTCCACCGCGCGATGGGTCACCCCGTGCGTCCCCGAGAGTGCCAGCAGGTCGATGGCGGCGTCCGTCAGGGCTTGGCGGCGGGCTGGGTTGGTCGGCGGCACCCGGCCATGCTACCAATAACCGTAGTAGTACGGTCGTAGTGGATGGAGGAACGTCATGCGTGTTGTCGTGGTCGGTGCCGGGCTGGGCGGGGTGGCGGCCGCGGTGGGCCTGCACCGCCAAGGGCACCAGGTGACCCTCTACGAGCGGGCCGCCGAGCTCCGCGAGACGGGCACCGGCGTGGTGATCATGCCCAACGGGCTCCGCGCGCTGGAGGAGCTCGGCTACGACACCGGGGGGCAGTCCGTCCCCGCCCGCAGCGCCGGACTGCGCGACTGGCGCGGGAGGCCACTGCTGATCACCGACGCCGTACGGGCACAGCGCGAGGTCGGGTCGATGATCGTGACCGACCGGGCGGAACTGCACCGCACCCTGCGCGCCCCGCTGCCCACCGGCGCGGTACGGACCGCGACACCGGTGGAGCGGCTGGAGCCCGACGTGGAGGGAGTGGCGGTGTTCAGCGATGGCGAGCGCGTCGACGAGGCGGACGCGGTGATCGTGGCCGACGGGATCGGCAGCGGGTTGCGCGCACAGCTGTTCCCCGGCCACGGCGGGCTGCGCAGGATCGGCCGCATGGACCTGCGCGGCACCCTGCCTCGTCCCGCCGGGCTGGACGTGGAGGAGCTGCTGGCCGGCATCCTGATCGACCGGCGCACCGGGGCGATGTTCGGGCTGTTCCCCATCGGCGCCGACGGGCTCTACTGGTTCACCGACTCCGTGCTGCCGCAACCCGTCCCGGGACCGAAGGAGGCGCGTGAGCAGATGCTGGCACTGATGGCCGACTGGCACCCGGCCGTCCCCGCGCTGCTGGCGGCCACCCCCGCCGGCGACGTCCACGTCGACCCGATCGCCTGCCTGGCCGAGCCGCTGCCGACGTACGCGACCGGCAGGATCGCGCTGCTCGGCGACGCCGCGCACGCCATGACACCCGACCTCGGACAGGGCGCCAGCCAGGCCTTCGAGGACGCCGCCGCGCTCACCCGCCACCTGACAGGGGCCGGACCCGCCGACGTGGCAGAACGACTGCTGCGCTACGACGCGATCCGCCGCCCGCGCGCCAACCGGCTGATGCGAGCCGCGGAACGGCAGTCGCGGCTGACCTCGCGGACCGGGGCCGCCGCCTGGGCGCGCGACACCCTGCTACGCGCCATCCCGGCCCGCCTGGCCGCCCGGCAGCTCGCCGCCATCTGGCACGCCTAGCGCAACTCACGGACATCGGGGCGGGTCTTTCCCCGTCGTCCTTCCCCGCCGCCCTTCCTCGACGTCGACAACCGCCGGACGGTGAGGCGAGGTGACTACACCGACGCCTTCCTGTCGCGCGCCCCCCGGACTCCCCTAACGCCGTCACCGCCCCCCGTCGCGGCCCTCCGGACTCTCCCGCCGCCTGGCGACCCCGCCGGTCCGGGCTCCGGTACGGACACGGCGGACGGTTTTCCAACGGTCATCACCGAATGTCATTTACAGACTCGCAAAAAACCCGTAACCCCTGCAAGCGATCACGCGCGATCTGATTCGGGTCGTACATGCAAAAACCCCACCAATAGCGGATGTAACCACCGCTGGGGCATTGCGCTCGAAGGGAAAAACATGCGCTTGTACGCGCAGGTCAGGGTACGGGCACTCGCCGGAACCATGGCTGCCGCATTCGTCTCCACGATGCTCTTCGCCGGACCCGCCCACGCCGACCCGCCCGTATCGGGAACCGGTGAGGACGGCGCCTGGTCGATTGAGACGGTGGAGGGTGGCCACAAGATCACACTTCGGCTCGCCGAACCACTCCCGGTACGGGACGCCGTACCGGAACTCGCCGTCGACGGCGTCTCCCTCGGCCCCGCCGTGGAGTCGCCGGACGGCAGGACCCTGACGATCACCACGTCCGACCCCGGGGCCTCCGCTCCGGCGTCCGTCGACGTGGCCTGGAACGGCGAGGTCCCCTCGGAGGCCGCCCCCACCGCGAGGGTCGCCCCCGAACCGGCGCCCTCCCGGCAGGGCAGGCCGAGCCCCCCTCCCCCGCCGGTCGACCCGGCGGCCCCCGGGCGCTACACGGTCGTCCACGACGAGTACGACCTCGGCGACACCGCCATCACCCTCGCGGGCCTCGGCGGCAGGCAGGCCGAGATCCGCGCGAAGGTGTACCTGCCGAAGGAGGCCACCGGCAGGCTTCCCCTGGTCGTCTTCCAGCACGGCCGCCACTCCGCGTGCTACAACCCCGTCACGCGCCAGACGTCGAACAGCACCTGGCCGTGCCCGGCCGGGCAGCAGCCGATCCTCAGCTTCACCGGATACGACGGCCCCGCCGACGTGCTCGCCAGTCACGGGTACGCCGTCGTGTCGGTCAGCGCCAACGGCGTCAACGCCGCCGACAACCCGTTCAGCGAGGACCGGGGCGCCCTCGCGCGCGGCGAGATCGTCATGCGCCACCTCGACCTGCTCGCCGACGCGGCGAAGGGGACGGGCGACGGCAAGCTCGTCGAGCTCTTCGAGGGCCGTCTCGACATGGACGACATCGGCCTGATGGGACACTCGCGCGGAGGTGAGGGCGTCGTCAAGGCGGCACTGCTCAACGCCGGGCGTCCCGCGCCGTACGGGATCAGGGCGGTCCTCCCGCTCGCGCCCACCGACTTCGCCCGCGCGACCCTGCCCAACATCCCGATGTCCGTCTTCCTGCCGTACTGCGACGGGGACGTCTCCAACCAGCAGGGCCAGCACTTCTACGACGACTCCCTGTACGCCTTCGCGAAGGACGAGGCGTTCCGCTCCTCACTCATGATCATGGGGACGAACCACAACTTCTTCAACACCGAGTGGACACCGGGCGTGGCCGTCGCCCCGGCGTCCGACGACTGGAGCAACCGCAACGACCCGGTGTGCGGCAGCACCGCCGCCCCCGACCGGCTCACCCCGGCCGAGCAGTACGCGGTGGGCACGGCGTACATCGCCGGGTTCTTCCGGCTCGTCCAGGGCGGGGAGCACGCGCTGCTCCCGCTGTTCGACGGCAGCGGCGCCGTCTCGGCGTCCGCCGGGCGCGCGGTCGTCCACACGGTCGCGCAGGCCGAGGCCGACAAGCGCCTCGACGTGGCTCCCTTCACGTCGCCGTCGTCGCCCTTCACGGTGTCGGGCGCGGCGACCGGCGTGATCTGCGCGGGCATGCTGGACCGCTCGCCGCAGAGCGGCGTGCCCACCTGCGCCACCAGGCTGACCACGTCGCAGGCGCCGTCCTGGACACCCGCGACGTACGCCGGGAACGTCACCGCCACGCCGGTCCTGCGGTTCGCCTGGACCGACACCACCGGCGAGGTGAGCGTCCCGCTGCCCGCGGGGTCGCGGAACGTCAACGGCCGCGACGCGCTGACCTTCCGCGCCGCCCTCGACGAGAACACGACGGGCGCCGCGGCGGGGAACACCGACCTCGCGGTCACCGTCGTCGACGGGCGCGGCACGACCGGCACCGTGCTGGTCTCCAGCGTGAGTGACGCCCTCACGCCGTTCCCCGGCGCGGTCTCGCCGCTCCCCAAGACGTGGTTGCGGACGGTACGCGTCCCGATGTCGTCCTTCGGCGGGGTGGACCTGCGTGACGTGCGGGAGGTCCGCCTCACCGGCGCGAGCCCGGCCGGTGGCGTGTACCTGGGTGACCTCGCGTTCTCCGACGTCCGCGTGGGCAAGGCGGAGCTGGACGAGCTGCCGCAGGTCTCGCTCCAGGGACTCACCGTCCCCGAGGGCGACGGTCCCGGTGCCGCCACCATGACGCTGACGCTGTCGGGACGGAGCAAGGAACCGGTGACGGTCAACGTCCAGTCGATCGCCACCGGCACCGCGCCGGTGATCGCGACGCTGGCCCAGCAGGTCGTCATTCCTGTCGGGGCGAGGTCGGCCACCTTCCAGGTGCCGATCGCGGGCGACACCGCACCGGCGACGGTCGCGCAGTCGTACCAGGTGGTCGCGTCCGTGCCGACGAACGCGACGATCGGGAACGGCTTCACCCGCCTCGTCGTCACCGATGACGACGCTCTCTGACAGACGACGCTCTCCGGCCTCGGGCCGGACGGGCACGGACACGGGAACGAGCGACAAGTAACGGGTAACGGGTAACGGGTAACCGGTATGGAACGGGCACGGCTCACGAGCCGTGCCCGTTGCCGTTGCTGTCGCCGTTGCCGTTGCCGTCGCTGCTGTCGCTGCTGTCGCTGTTGCCGTCGCTGTTGCCGTGCGACGGACCGGACGGCGGACCGCGCGAACCGGCGGGCCGTACGAACCGATCGTGATGCGGTCGGCCCGTGTACCGCGATGCGGTCGGTCCGTGTACCGCGATGCGGTCAGTCTGCGCACCACGATGTGGCCGGTCCGCGCACCGCGATGCGGTCACCCCGGGGCCACGATGCGGCCCGTCCGTGGACCGTGATGCGGTCGGCCTTAACTCTCGCCCGGGGTGCCCTCCGGAGGTACCGCGAAGCTCGGGCGCCCGTCGGAAGAGACGAAAGGTGCAAATGTAACGGTCCAGCTACGGGACGCCCACGCCTCCCACCTGCGCATATCTGAAGATGTCAACTCGTTACCTCGCAATAAGGTGCACATCGGACACCTGCGTGTTACAAACCTCATTAGTTAATTGCCGAGACAAACGAAAGGCGGTGCCTCGCGTGAACCAGGAGTACAACGTCCCGTACGCGGCCGGTACCGCCCTGCCGACCAGCTCTCCCATGGTCCGTCAGACGAACCTCTCGCTTGTCCTGCGTCACCTGCGGGACAACGCGTGCCAGTCCCGGGCCGACATCGCGGAGGTGACCGGCCTGCACCGGGCCACGGTCTCCAACCTGGTGTCTCAGCTGGTCGATCGGCGGCTGGTCCAGGAGGTCGACACGGAACACGTCGGCGCGATCGGCCGTCCCCGGCGGCCCCTCGCCCTGCACGGCGCGCACATCGGCGCGCTGGGTCTGGAGATCAACGTCGACCACATCTCGGTCCACGGGTCCGACCTCGGCGGCCGGGTCCTCGTGGAGCGCAGGGTCGGCTTCGACGCGATAGCCGGCGGGCCGGACCGCGCGCTGCGCGTGCTCGGCCGGACGGCACTGGAGGCCGTCGAGGCGATGGAGCGGGCCGAGGCGGTCCCGGCCGGCCTCGGGGTCGCGGTGCCCGGCCTGGTCGACGTGGCACGCGGCGTCGTCACGTTCGCGCCCAACCTGGGCTGGCGTGACCTGCCGCTGGCGGAACGGCTGTCGGCCTCACTCGGCCCGTGGAGCGTTCCAGTCTCGGTGGACAACGACGCCAACCTCGCGGCCGTGGCCGAGCACACCTCCGGCGTCGCCGCCGGCACCCCCCATCTCGTCTACCTGACCGGTGACGTGGGCGTGGGCGGCGGCATCTTCGTCGACGGCAAGCTGCTGCGCGGCGCGGACGGCTTCTCCGGCGAGGTCGGGCACCTGCCGGTCGACCCGGGCGGCGCCCGCTGCGGCTGCGGGCGGCACGGCTGCTGGGAGACCAAGGTGGGACTGGCGGCGCTGGTGCGGACGGCCATGCCCGACCGGGCGTACCAGCCGGCCGGACCGTCGACGTCCGACCCCGAGGAGTACGCGACGGAGATCGCCGGAGGACTGGCCTCGGGCGACCACCGGATGATGGACGCGGTCGCGCGGGTGGGGCGGTGGCTCGGGCTCGGCGGCTCGATCCTCGCCAACCTGTTCAACCCGCGTGTGATCGTCGTCGGTGGTTACTTCGCCACGCTCGCCGAATGGCTGCTGCCCCACGCCCAGGCGGAGCTGGAACGGCTGGTCGTGGCTGGCTCCGCCAACCAGTGCCGGTTCGTCGCCTCCGACCTCGGCTTCGGCGCCGCCTCACGGGGCGCCGCGAGCATGGTGGTGAACCGGCTCATCGACCATCCGACCATGATCATGGATCCACCACCCCGGCTGTCGGTCATCTGACGGCCCCCCAAAGCCTGGAGGAAGCACCCTCCAGCCACTGCAGTACCCAACCTCATGTCCCAAGTGGCACCAGTGCGGCGGCGCGCGCTTTGCCTGACGACCCCCCAAGTCAGGGAAGGAATCACCCCATGTCACCACGTTCTCGAACGTGGGCCAGGCTCTCAACGATCCTGCCGAGAATCAAAACCCGCTCCCTACGTCAGACGGCGACGACGATGGCCGTGGCCCTCGTCCTGCCCCTGATCCCCGTCTTCACACTCATGACGTCGCCGGCGAACGCCTCCGCGGCCCTGTCGTCGTCGGCGAACGCCGCCGACCCCGACTTCAAGGTCCTGGTCTTCTCCAAGACCAGCGGCTTCCGGCACGACTCGATCCCCGAGGGGATCGCCGCCGTCCAGAAGCTCGGCCTGGAGAACAACTTCGCGGTCGACACGACCGAGGACAGCGCCCAGTTCACCGACGCCAACCTGGCGCAGTACCAGGCCGTCATCTTCATGTCCACCACCGGTGACCCCCTCACCACGCCGGACCAGAAGGCCGCCTTCGAGCGCTACATCCAGGGTGGCGGCGGCTTCGCCGGCATCCACGCGGCCTCCGACAGCGGCTACAACTGGGAGTGGTACGGCAAGCTCGTCGGCGCCTACTTCAAGTCGCACCCGGCGACCCAGCAGGCGAAGGTCGTCACCGAGGACCTCGCCCACCCGTCGACCTCGCACCTGCCCACCTCGTGGACCCGCGTCGACGAGTGGTACGACTTCCAGGCCAACCCGCGCAACAGCGTGCACGTGCTGCAGTCGATGGACCAGAAGTCCTACACCGGCTCCACGCAGGGCATCGACCACCCGATCTCCTGGTGTCAGGACTACGACGGCGGGCGCTCCTGGTACACCGGCCTCGGCCACACCAAGGAGAGCTTCGCCGAGCCGAACTTCACCAAGATGCTCCTCGGCGGGATCAAGACCGCGGCGGGCGCCGAGAAGGCCGACTGCTCCGCCTCGCAGAGCGGCAGCTTCGACAAGGTCACCCTTGACGACAACACGGCCAACCCGATGATGACCGACATCGCCAAGGACGGCCGTGTCTTCTACATCGACCGCCTGGGCGACGTCAAGATCATCAAGACCACCGGCTCGACCGTGACGGCCGGTCACCTGAACGTGTTCACCGCCAACGAGAGCGGCCTGCTCGGCCTGGCGCTGGACCCGGACTTCGACACCAACAAGTGGCTGTACCTCTACTACTCGCCGACGAGCCCGAACGTCGACCGGCTGAGCCGGTTCACGGTCAACGGCGACACTCTCGACTTCTCCAGCGAGAAGGTCGTCCTCGACGTGCCGGTGCAGCGGGCCGAGTGCTGCCACCACGGTGGCGGCATGCTCATGGACCACAAGACCGGCGACCTGTGGCTCGCCACCGGTGACAACACCAACCCGTTCGCCTCGGACGGCTACACGCCGACCGACGAGCAGGCGGGCCGGTCCTCGTGGGACGCGCAGCGCACCTCGGGCAACACCAACGACCTGAGCGGCAAGCTGCTGCGCATCACCCCGCAGGACGACGGCACCTACACCGTGCCGACCGGGAACCTGTTCCCGGCGGGCACCGAGAAGACCAAGCCCGAGATCTACGGCATGGGCTTCCGTAACCCGTTCCGCATGGGCCTGGACCCGAAGACCGGTCACGTCATGGTGGCCGACTACGGACCCGACGCCGGTGCCGCGAGCGCCACCCGCGGTCCGCGGGGCACCGTCGAGTGGAACCTGGTCAGCAAGCCGGGCAACTACGGCTGGCCGTTCTGCGTGGGCGACAACACCCCGTACATCGACTACAACTTCGCCACCAAGGCGTCGGGGGCGGCCTACAACTGCGCCGCGCCGGTGAACGACTCGCCCAACAACACGGGCCTGACCAACCTGCCCCCGGCGATCCCGGCGGCGATCCCCTACACCGGCTCCACCAACCCGAACTCCTTCCCGGAGCTCAACGGTGGCGCGCCGATGGCGGGCCCGGTCTACCGCTACGACGCCGACCTGGAGTCGCCCGTCAAGTGGCCGGCCTACTGGGACGGTAAGGCGATCTTCGGTGAGTGGAACACGAACAAGATGTTCTCGTTCCAGCTCAACGAGGCCGGCGACGCCCAGATCAAGATCAACCAGATCCTGAGCTCCATGAGCTTCAAGCGCCCCATGGACATCAAGTTCGGTCCCGACGGCGCGCTGTACCTGATCGAGTGGGGCTCCGGCTTCGGCGGCGACAACGCCGACTCCGGCATCTACCGCATCGAGTACGCCAAGGGCACCCGCCCGCCGGTCGCCCGCATCACCGCGGACAAGACCGACGGCCCGGCCCCGCTGACCGTGCAGTTCTCCAGCCAGGGATCGAGCGACCCCGACGGCAAGCCGCTCACCTACGCGTGGGACTTCGACGGCAACGACACCGTCGACTCCACCGAGGCCAACCCCTCGCACACCTACACCCAGGCCGGGCAGTACAGCGCGGTCCTGACCGTCAGCAACCCCGACGGCCTCAGCGGCACGGCGAACCTGCCGATCACGGCGGGCAACACCCGTCCGGTGGTCACCTTCGAGCTGCCGCCGAACGGCGCGTTCTTCGAGTTCGGCGACCAGGTGAACTACAAGATCGCCGTCACCGACGCCGAGGACGGCACGATCGACTGTGACGACGTCAAGATCCAGGCGTACCTGGGCCACGACAGCCACGGTCACCCGCTCGACCAGCACGACGGCTGCGAGGGCACCATCCAGACGCTGTCCGACAGCGGCCACGGCATCGACGACAACCTGTTCTACATCCTTGAGGCCACCTACGCCGACAAGGGCGGCTCGGGCGGCGGCCAGTCGCTGACCGGGCGGGCCGAGGTCATCCTCCAGCCCAAGCGCAAGCAGGCCGAGCACTTCTCGTCGACCGGCCGCGTCGCGGGCGGCACCGGCACCGACGCCCCCGGCGTCCAGACCGAGACGGGTGCCGACCCTCAGGGTGGCGCCCAGAACATCGGCTTCACCAACGACGGCGACTACTGGGCCTACACCCCGATCAACCTGGGCGGCATCTCCCAGGTCCGGTTCCGGGTCTCCTCGGGCGGCGCCGGCGGCACCGTGCAGATCAAGGCGGGCAACGCCGACACCGGGACCCTGGTGGGCTCGGTCGACATCACGCCCACCGGCGGCTGGCAGACGTACAAGGACGTCACGGTCGACCTGACCAACGTCCCGGCGACGACCGGCCCGCTGTTCTTCATCGTGCGCAAGCCGGCGAGCGCGGCCAACGACGCCTACCTGCTCAACTTCAACTGGGTCGACTTCATCGGCCAGGGCGCGACCGACAACCAGCGCCCGACGGTGACCGCGTCGGCGACCCCGGTCACGGGCATCGCCCCGCTGAAGGTCGACTTCACCTCGACCGCCACCGACCCCGACAACAACACCCCGCTCACCTACAAGTGGAACTTCGGCGTGAACGGCTCGCCCGAGCCGGCCACCGCCAACGCGAGCCACACCTACACCGCCCCCGGCACGTACACCGCCACGGTGACCGTGACCGACACCAAGGGTGCCTCGACGAGCAAGACCATCTCCATCAAGGTGGACCCGCCGAGCACCACCTGCTTCACCGGTCGTTCCGACGACTTCCTGGGCACCTCTCTGGACCGCGACCGCTGGTCGGTCGTCCGTGAGGACCAGAACCTGAGGGTGGCGGACGGCAAGCTCATCCTGCCGACGTCATTGACCGAGATCTACAACACCGGCCCCGGAACCGTGACCAACATCACGTTGCAGCCGCTGCCGCAGGGCGCCTGGACCGCCACCACCAAGGTGACGATGGCCGCCAGCCAGCAGTACCAGCAGGCCGGCCTGGTCGTGTACGGCGACGACAACAACTACGCCAAGATGGTGCTCCAGGGCCGGAGTGCCACCCCCGACCACGCCGCTCGTATCTTCCAGTTCATCCGGGAAGAGAACGGCGTGCCGAACGAGGTGGCGGCGAGCAACACCGCCAACCTCGGTAACGCCTTCCCCGACACCTACTACGTCCGGTTCATGAGCGACGGCACCAACCTCACCGCTCATTACTCGGCTGACGGCACCACCTTCACCGCCATGCCGGAGACCAAGGCGCTGGCCGGGATCACCAACCCGCGCATCGGTCTCATCTCGTTCGCGAGCACCGGTACCAGCAAGCCGGTCATCGACGCCGCGTTCGACTGGTTCCACATCACGCCCGACGACACCGCCGGTACGGCGGAGCCGAGCGACGAGTTCAACGGCACGTCCCTGGACGCCTGCCGCTGGAACGCGATCGTCCGTGGTGACAGCTCGGCCGCCCGGGTCACCGGCGGCAACCTGGAGATCGACACCCAGACGGGCGACATCTTCGGGACCGGCAACACCGCTCCGAAGAACTTCATCCTGCAGACGGCGCCGAGCGGCGACTGGACGCTGGAGACGAAGGTCGACGGGTCGGCGCTGAACGAGCAGTACCAGCAGGGCGGCCTGATCGTCTACACCGGTGACGACGACTACGTGAAGCTCGACTACGTCGTCGACAACACCGCGGGCTCCGCGGTGTCGCGGCGGATCGAGCTGCGCAGCGAGGTCGCCGGAACCGTCCTGGACCCGCAGCCGCAGATCGGCTCGCTCACCCAGGGCGTCTGGCACCTCCGCCTGAAGAAGGAGGGGACCAGCTTCAAGGGTTCCTACTCCGCCGACGGCACCACGTGGACCGAGTTCGCGCAGGCGGTGACGAACACCGCCGTCGGCAGCGGCAAGATCGGTGTCTACACCATCGGCACCGCGCAGCAGGCGTCCAAGACGGTCAAGTTCGACTACTTCCGCGTCAACGGCGGCGGTGGCGGTACGGACGACTCGACCGCTCCGGTCACCACGGCCACCCCCGACCCGGCCCAGCCGGCGAGCGGATGGTTCAACAGCCTGATCCTGGTCGCGCTGGCCGGCGCCGACGAGGCGCAGGGCAGCGGTGTCGACAAGACCGAGTTCCAGCTCGACAACGGCGCCTGGACCACGTACCTGGAGCCGGTGGTCATCACCGGTGACGGGAACCACACCCTGGCGTACCGTTCCGTCGACAAGGCGGGCAACGTCGAGGCGACCAAGACGCTCGCCGTCAAGGTCGACGCGACCGCGCCCACCACGACCGCGGACTTCCTCCCGGTCGGCCAGGGCACGGTGCCGGTGACCCTCGCCGCGGCGGACGCGACGTCCGGCGTGGAGAAGATCGAGTACGCCCTCGACAGCGGCGACTGGACGCCCTACACCACGACGGTCAACGTCACCGGTGCGGGCGACCACGAGCTGCGCTACCGCGCCACCGACAAGGCCGGCAACGTCGAGGAGACCAAGGCCGCGACCATCAAGATCGAGGACGGCGGCACCGCGCCCACCATCCTCATCTCCGGTGTCGCGGACGGTACCGAGTACGGCGACAGCCAGGACCTCACCATCGCCTGGGAGGTCTCCGGCACCGGCGTCAAGACCGTGACCGGCAAGCTGGACGGCCAGCCGTTCACGTCCGGGACCGTCCAGCAGCTCCACAAGCTGGCCCTGGGCGAGCACACGCTCACCGTCACCGTCGAGACCGAGTCCGGCGGCACGTCCGAGCAGACGGTCACGTTCAAGACGGTCACCTCGACCGACGACATCTCCGCCCTGATCGAGCGGTTCGAGGCGGCCGGGCAGCTGACGGCCACCGGCGCCGCGAAGCTCCAGGACAAGATCTCCAAGGTCATGGTCTCCGAGGACAAGGAGCGCGAGCGCGACAAGAAGAAGATCGTCAAGAAG